>WLMU01000023.1 GCA_009700115.1 Actinomycetota bacterium | reverse complement strand
GACCGCAGTTTCCCGCGACTGTGGTGAGAGCCATCGCGTCGAACCCCACACGGCGGAGTTCGGCGGCAGCGGTATCGAGTAGTTCGATGCGCAGCTCTGCAGAGCGTTGACGGCTGACTTTGACCATGGCAGGACCCCGTTGTCGATGGACGGAGCTGAGCCCCGGCCAAAAGAAGAACAGAAATTATTTGATACAATAGTCCATACGCCATAACAATATGAACGGGATCTGACGGAGTGCCGTCTGCCGAAGGACGGCGATCGGTCAAACGTCGGTTGCCTGATTGATCAGGCGGGTTGACCGGTAATCGCCTGGCCGCCGTGGCTGTCTCGCTTCACACCACTTGGGTCTTTGGCGATGGCTCCAGCAACGAAGACATACGAGATGCCTTTCGACATCTCCGCGGGCTTTTCGACGGTGGATGTGTCGGCGATGGTCGCCGGATCGAAGATCGTGATGTCCGCGTCGGCGTCCATCTGCAGTCGACCTTTCCGGGCGAGCATCGGTACGCGGGCGTCAAGGCGTTTCGCAGGAAGGATCGTGCACTTCGCCAGCGCGTCCATAAGAGAAATCACGCGCAGGTCACGGACATACGGACCGAGAAGACGAGAGAAACATCCGGCGCCACGGGGGTGATTGTTATTTGAAGACTCAGGAATAGCGTCGGAGCCGATCATTGTCCACGGTGCAGCGACTGCGGCGGTCACATCTTCTTGCGGAATGGCATAGGCCACAACAAGTTTGTTTTGTGCTTGATATTTCTTGAATGATTCCGGCGTGAGGCGTTCGGAGGTTCCCGCTAGCTGCAGATCGTTGTAGGAAATTCGGAATCGCGATTGCCAGTCGCCCGCGAATCGAGCGGAACCGAGGTACGTTCCCCAAAACGTGTAGGGGTAGAAACAACCAGTGACGTCGAGCCCCTCTTTGCGGGCAGCATCAATTTTTGCGATTGCTTCAGGCATCACGTGTGTCGCCATCGATGGGATGTGATCGACATGCAATGAAACGCCGGTTTGGCGGGCGACTTTGAGAACCTCATCGATGGCGTCGAGAGAACTCTTTCCCGCGGGATCGGGAGACGAGTAACGAATATGGGTGAACAGGGGCATTTCGGCTTTTTTGGCGACCTGCCCAAGTGCGACGTACTCATTGAAGTCAATCGTGGGTGCATATTCGGGATCGATAGATAGTCCGATCCATCCGGCATCAAGTTGTTTGTGGAGGTCTTCGCTTAATCGGGAGAGTTGTGTGGGCGTCGCGTTTGACTTCACGCCGATTGAATCGCGGTACCACTGATCGGAAAAGGCTCCGCCAAAGTTGATTGGTGGCGCATTCTTTCCTGTGTAATTCGAGAAGAAACCCTTGGCATCGACCGGTGTCTTGATGCCGTGCATGCCGAGATTGGTGGTGACGCCATCGCCGAGTTTGTACCAAACCCCGTAAGGGTTGGGTTCGTAGGAAAGCACATCAATGAAACCGGGGGCGACAACCAAATTGCTTGCATCAATCGTTGTCTTGCCGGTGATCGGTTCGGTCGTGATGAGGGCGATTCGACCGCCGATGAGTCCGACGTTGGCGATGGAGTCGAATCCTGAAGCCGGGTCCATTACGCGACCGCCAGAAATGGCCGTGTCGAAAGGGGTTGAAGAGTGCGGAGGCTTATACGACGGATCAAGTTTGGGTGGAGCGATCTTGGTCGGCTCTTTGACCTTCACTGTGCTCGTTGAAGAACTGGAACCGTCGGAGCACCCGGTGGCAACCGCTGCTGCTGCGACAATTCCGGCGCCACCCAAGATCAAAAAGCGTCGACGATCAAAGGGGGATCCGGAAACCTGATTATCGCTGGGCACTTGAGAACGCTACCGGTGTTCGGTGTCTGGACGCAGTCGCCCACTGTTCGGATCAGGAACCGCTCGCGCTACCTACGTGGAGGGGGCGGCCGGAGGGGAGTCCGAGAGCGATGGCTGCATTGTTTGTCAGGAGTCCCACCGGAGTGGCCGCATCGGTAATGCGCGGCAACGCGACCTTCCACGATGTTGTTACGTCAACAACATCGAGCATCGACGGACACCAAGCGCCTGACTGTCGGTCGACTAGAGCAGAGCCGATTGCAGCGCTCATGCTTAGAGCGTGATCTCCGCCGAGTTGTCGCGTGTAAAAACCAATCGGGAGAGTGATGGTGTGAAGTTCCGCCCAGGTCTCGGGAGCGGTGCGGCGCAACCAAGACAACAATGCGACTGTCGATCCTGCTCCGGGAATAACGCCAGTGATTTCGCGCCACGAATCGGCACCGCCAGCGAATTGCGTGACGAGTCGCTCGGCATCCGTGCCTGCATCGCCGTGGGCGCCAGATATTGCGGCACACACGATTCCTGAAGAATCGAATGCGACGAGGCCGCCACCGGGTTCATTGCCGGATAGCTCGATGAGTCGGATGTCATTGATCGTGAGGCCAAGCGCTGCGAGCCCATCAATTGCGGTGTGCGTTGCGCCAACGAGAGATTGCCACCAGTTCGCCGTCGTCTCGGTCGCCGTAGTTCCCGAACGATGAAGCGACCGGCCCTCGGCGACGATGGAACGAGCTGCGATGTCAGTGATCGTGACTGCAGTTGAATCAGCAGACCAGTCGATGGTCAGCACCAGGGTCATGTCCTAAGCCTGCCACGGGTGGTGCATTCTCCACGAGTGCAAGGAGCGATTCACTCACAGAATCGAACGGTTGCCCAGAGTCGGTCGAACGTTGCCGGCCCGAGAACTGCTTCGAGAGCATCGAGAAGATCGGCCCGATCGGGGAGTGACTCCATTGCCCATCGGGAGAACATTCCGCAATCCATCCAGGTTGCGAAGTTGATGGCTTCGTCTCCGAAGGGGAATCCGCCGACAGTCGCGATCACTCGGCGAAATCTTTCCCAATCAAGCGAGGACCCGAGTGAACGGGTCGCTGTGGCGAGGGTCGCAGGGGTGACGGGCCACTCTGCCGAGGTTCCTGCGGGGTGGAGGTCAACGATGTGTGTCCATTCCAATTCGGGCTGGCAAAGCGCCTGACGCGTGATGACTTCGAGCCATGCGGCGATGACGAAGTTGGTCATTGGTTCTGACGGTGGTGATGTGGGAAGCCCCATTGTGCGCCGACACGCATCGGGGACTCGCCCTTGTTGCGGTGACATCGTTGGACCAAACCATCGGGAGTCGGCCTCGTCGCGCAAGACAGTGACGGCGCATCCATTTCGATTCACGACGTGAACAACGGTGTGATGAGGGGGGAATGTTTCAATTTTCGTTCGATTGGTGATCTCGGCCGGAGATCGAACGCCTACCGCAGTGACGGAATCATTTACGGATCGGCCAAGAAGCGCTGTGACCGGATCGGTGGAATCGAGTTGCTGGATCTCGGTGATGGCATGACCGCTATAGGTAATAAACGTTGCGATGTTGGGTGACAAAGAGTCGAGATCAAGCGTGAGTTGGGCCAGAGTCTCGACAGCGTCGGCTGTGGTGTGCATAGAACGATCTCTCCGCGTCGGTTGACGGCGGCGACCTGTTCTGGGTGATCGCGATCCCTTTTTGAAATCTTGCGGCTGCCTCAGGAAACGGGAAGGGCTTTTTGGCCGCTTATGCGAAGGGGAGTGTGTCTTGTTCGCTCTGGGGAAATAAACGGTGGAGCATCGCCTGCAAAACCAATGCCGTTACTCGCGTGTCAGGGAGAGCTCTATGGGCATTGGGATGGTCGATGCCCAACGCCGCCGCGCAGGCCGCGAGTGAATAGCCGCCGTTATCGGGGAGCACATGGCGCGCTAATTGAAGAGTGCACAAAGCGGGCTGGTTCGGCAGCGGCGTCGAAGTTCGCGCGTATTCGGCCCCCAGAAAGCCAGCGTCGAACGAAAGGTTGTGAGCAACGATCATTGCGCCGTCGACACGTTCGGCGAGTTCTTCGGCGATCTTGGCGAATTCGGGTGCGCCAACTAAGTCGTCGGCGCTGATGCCATGGATGTGTGTGGGTCCAGGGTCGCGGCCAGGATCGACAAGCGTCGACCACTCATCGATGAATGATCCATCGGACGCACATCGAACAACTGCGATTTCGATGACACGATCGCGATCGGAACTGAGCCCAGTGGTTTCAACATCGAGAACCGCAAACGGAAGGACGGGTGGTTGCAGTGACCACTCGCGCACGTTCACGCTTTGGAATGTCGATGGCTTCGGGTTCACGGGCGTCACGCTAGATCGTGAGTCCGACAGTCAGGTCACAGTTGCCGATTTAGGAATCGAGGGGGCCGTCGAGCAATTCGGTGACGACGGCAGCGATTTCACTGCGCTCGGAGCGAGTCAACGTGACATGACCAAAAATCGGGTGACCCCGGAGGGCCTCGATCACGGTGATGATTCCGTCGTGTCGGCCCACGCGCAGGTTGTCGCGCTGGGCGACATCGTGGGTGAGAACAACGCGGCTGCCTTCGCCGAGTCGACTCAGTGCAGTGAGGAGAACTGGTCGCTCGAGGTTTTGGGCCTCATCGATAATGACAAACGTATCGGTGAGGCTTCGTCCGCGGATATGCGTGAGCGGAAGAACCTCAAGGAGTTCGCGATGGATAACTTCATCGATGACCTCGGGGCCAGTGATTGCTTCGAGGCCATCGAGTACCGCCGCTGCCCATGGGCTCATCTTTTCGAATTCCGAGCCCGGCAGGTATCCGAGGTCCTGTCCGCCGACGGCATAAAGCGGTCGGAAGATAACAACGCGTTTGTGGCTGCGTTGTTCGAGCACCGACTCCAAACCTGCGGCAAGAGCGAGCACGCTTTTTCCGGTTCCTGCAGGGCCGCCAAGAGAGACGATTCCAATGGACTGATCGGCAAGAAGATCGATGGCGATGCGTTGTTCGGCCGAACGACCGCGAACGTCGAACAACTGGCCATCACGGCGAACAAGGTGCAGTGACTTGTCGGCATGAACGCGAGCAAGCGCTGACTGCGAGCCCGCGTGCATGACCACACCGGTATGGCATGGGAGATCGCGGGCCCGTTCGTCTTCGACTGTTCCAAGTTCGAACAGGTCATCGATCGTGGAGCTTTCGCACGCGAGTTCAACGATGCCGGTCCAGCTGTCGTCGCGGGCGAGTTCGTTTCGGTATTCATCGGCGTTCAAGCCAACGATCGAAGCTTTCAGGCGCAAGGGGAGGTCCTTGGTGACAACAGTGACCTGGTTGCCTTCAGCGGCGAGGTTGCGTGCCACTGCGAGGATCCGGTGATCGTTGGTGTCGCCAGCAAGTGATGGCGGAAGTGCGCCGAGGTCCTGATGGTTGATCTCGACGCGAAGAGTGCCGCCAGCATCGTTCACGGCAAAGGCGGTTGTGAGAGATCCGTGTTTGACGCGCCAATGCTCGAGTTGGCGCAATGCCTGGCGAGCGGACCAACCCAACTCGGGGTGATTGCGTTTTGATTCGAGTTCGAGCACAACGACGACAGGAAGGACTACGTCGTGTTCTTCGAAGCGTGTCATCGACTTTGGGTCGGCGAGCAGAACTGACGTATCGAGCACGTAGACCTGTTTCCCAAGCGGTGTCATTGACCTCCTCCCTCAGCAAGATCGGAGGATGCTTCCTTCGATCGAGTGGACAGGTTGGACGACATGGCCAGAGTGGTGGTCACTGGACTCCCGTAGGTGCGGTTGCTGCGACCCCGTCATCCAACACCGCGCGTCGGGCTCACGCGCGGATGCTTGAGAGGAGTTCGTCTTCCGTTCACAGGGCCGTCATCAACGCGGACGGTTCGAGCCTCTCGGGGGCTTGAAGGCGACAGGTTAGAGACTTGAGAGGATCTTGAACGCCTCGCCGCGGGCGACGCCAGCGATCGATCCGACAGTTTCGGCATGGTCACGCACCCGTTTCCCGAAAGCTTCTGCGGCAGAGCCATCATCGTTAGTCGGAATTGAATGTGTCGTGATGAATTGACTTGCGTGAGCGAGAAGGGCATCGACCTTTGCGTCGACGAAACCAGTGATGTCTTCAACATGATCTGGTTCGTCGGCTTCGAAGAGAAGCGCGAATTCAGGGCGATGCACATCAAGTCCGTGATGGCGGAAATAGTGCGGATCGCGTGCGGCAACGATTCCATCGAGTGCGAGCCAACCGGCATTGCGGTGATCGGGATGAAGTCGGTACCGCTTCCACGGGTCGTGGGCGAGCACAACGTCAGGTCGGGTGGACCGGATCCAATACGCGACCTGATCTCGCACATGGAGCGTTGGTTGCAACTCGCCGTCGACATGGCCAAGCATTACGACTTTGCCTTTGGCCCCAAGGCGCCGCGCTGCTTCCATTTGTTCGGCTCGTCGTTGTTCCACGAGTGCTTCGGTGTTTCGATCGGCATCCCAGGTTCCTTTTGAGCCGTCGGTCAAAACGAGATAACTGATGATGCAGTCTTTGCTCGCCCACTTCGCGAGCGTTCCTCCGCACTGAAATTCGGCATCGTCCGGATGGGCGACGATCACGAGCGCGCGACCGGGGGTGGCGAGATCGTGGGAGTCCAAAGAATGAGTCGGCAGATCGCCGAGCGGTAGCGGGGGGAGTTCGTTCGTCATAGTGTTTCTCCCCAATTTGGAGGAACTAAATCTTCGGGCCGGTCAACATCCCATGCAAGTCGGTCATCGCGAATGACACGGACTGCGAGACCAAGTCGTTTCGCTTCCGCTTGGTGGCGCTGAAACGAGGAGGGGCCGTAAGAGAACACGAAGCCGCTATCGGTTGGGATCACAATGACGTTTGTTCCGTCGCCGTGACGATCGGGGACGAGTGTGACGCCGTCGTAGTCAGCGAGCCACTCGAGATGTTCGGCATGGGGGAGGTCGGCATGCGCGACGATCACGGTATCGACATCGAGGTGAGCGAGATCGGCCACGCCTTCGTTGACGGCGCCATTGAGGCCGCGGCTCGGCTTCCACAAGACACTTGCGCCTTGCTGCGTCGCCCACGTTGCTACCGCTGTGTCATCACACACGACCCAGACATCGAGCGGAGCAGCTGCGGCAACGACAGCTGTTGCCATTGATTGAGCAAGAGTTGAACGTTCGTGGGGGTTCAGTGCCGCGGCGAGACGCGCTTTTGCGTCAGAGAACGCTTTGACGGGAATGAGCACGGCACGCGTTGGCTCAGAATCGGACACCGCCGGAGTGTAGGTCGGGAGGTTCGCGAGGCTTCGAGCCACCCTTGATGCGATGGTGGGATCGCGTTGATGAATGGGTTGATGAATGGATGGCGTTCGGCCGGGGGTAGCGTCGCCGCCGATGGAGCGCGCACCGCTGGACCAAAACGCCAATGACCGAACACTTGCCGACGCGTGGGTTCTGCTCGGCACAATCGGAGCTGGTGGCCGGGCCAAGGTGGACCGTCGCGGGGTGATGACTCCCGAAGGAGCGACCTGGTCGCTCGATTGGTGGGTTGGGGCCGAAGACCGATGGCATGTGGCGTCGGGCTCGGCTCTGGTGCGTCAATCTCTGGTTGAGTCCACGCCAGTCGTTCTTAGTGCCATGCGCCTACCAGGCGGCGAGATCGAGCAGCGAGCATGGAGTGTGGTTGACGGCTCGACGGGTAGTCCTGTTCTCGTTGTTGCGTTTCACAATGCCACGTCGATTCCCGTTGCTCTTGCTCTCGCAGTTACAAGTTCATCGAACGCATCATCGACGATTGATTTCTCCGATGGCATCGTGACGCTCAATGGGGATGCCATTGCAGCGTTTTCGCGATTGCCATCTCGATTCGGAATCGAACTCGAAGGGCGTTCGGCAGAAGACATCACCACTGCCGGCGACGCGGTCAATGCTTTTCCTGACGGCGGAATCGAGTTGTGCCGTGAAGGCACAACGACGTCGTTTGTTTTCCCACTGCCGCATACGGCGACGCTTCAGGTTGTTCTTCCGCTCGGAGCGGCGATGAGCGTTGCTGATCTCAAGTGTTGCGATCTCAACGCACTCCCTCCCTTTGAACGCGTTGTCGCTGGCTGGAAAGCACAGACGGCGCGGGCGCCAAAATTCGATCTTCCTGAGCGGCAGAGCGAAGAAGCCATCGATGGATCCCGCTCCCATTTGTTGGTGCACGTTGCTGGTGAGGATCCTCTTCGTTGGCCAGGTGTTCCCGTAAATGGTCTTGAGCGGTCGGATCTCACGATGGCTCTTGACGAACAAGGGCTCTCGGCAGAAGCCGAGCGCCTTCTGATCGCGTCCACCGACCTTCAGAATGCCGATGGTTCCTTCGACTCGCGCCGCCTCGATGCAACGGCGAGTTGGGTCGTGACGCTCGAGCGACACGTCGCGTTGTCGGGTGACGCGGCGTTTGCTGACCAAATGATTGAACGGGTGGCTTCGGCAGCCCATTGGATAGCGAAGCGGCAACGCGGAAGTCGCTTGCGCCGTTCGAGTTCATTTTTCGCCAACGGCAATGGTCCGGTCTGGCTCGATGCTGATGAGCGTGTTGGTTATGACGCTCGTTGGACGGCTCGGGCCTATCGCTCTGCGATTGCGTTACTTGACGGTGCAGCGCAACCTGATGCCGCGCTTGCGGTACGACTGCACTTGGCCGCGCTTCTCGATGAAATGGATCTTCGTGGTGTGTCGAGAGTTGGGCCAGGCGATGGGACGGTTGATGATGGAGCGATCTTGCGGCTCCGGCGGGAGTTGCTTTCCGGAGAACCGCTTTGGGTATGGCCCAGTGAAACCGACGCACACGATCCTTCTCGTACCGCGGCGTTCTTGAGAAATATCCGAGCCATTGTTGCGTCCGATGCCGATGGGGTTATCGACATGCTTCCGGGGTTCAATGAGGAATGGCTCGGTCAACCAATCGCTGTGCATCGATTGCCAACGGCTTTTGGTTTGTTGTCGTTTGCACTGAGATGGCACGGCGCTCGCCCAGCGCTGCTGTGGGAAGTCGAGGGCGATCGGAACCTCACTCTTAGGTGTGCATCGATTGATCCCGAGTGGTCGACGACCGATCAGCGAGGCGAGGCACTCCTTGAGGCCCCCGTGTTCGATCATGTTCATCGTCATTTGGACCATGCCAGCGAGGAATCGGTGCCGGAAACTCCGGTCGATGAGGGAACCTCATTCACCTGAGGTGAATGAGGTCAGAGCAATCGGCGGCCACATTTCTGGGCACATTTGTGGGATTAATCGAGCCCTGCTCTCGCATGTGCCTCGGGTCACGTCTATGGTTTGGTTAACAGAGGGGTTCCGTGGGGTGCCCCGATCCGAACCGTCGGCTACGGCCGAAGGAGGCAGTAATCATGCAGAGGCGTGCGGGTATCCGTCGCTGGGCACCAGTCGTCGCAGCAGTCATGGCCTTTGGCCTGATCGCAACGGCGTGTGGTGGTAGCTCAAGTAGCTCTTCTCAAAGCGGCAAAACCACTGACGTAACGATTAAGGCTTCCGGTCCGCCGAAGGCAGGTGGCTCGATCAAGTTTGCGCTTGAAGCTGAGACCGATGGTTTCAATCCGTCCAGCAACCGTTGGGCCATTTCTGGCTACATGATCGGCAACGCGGTCTTCGATCCGCTTTCGGCATACGACGCCAATGGCAACTGGGCTCCCTACTTGGCCAAGGCCTTTACGCCGAGTGCTGATTTCAAGACCTGGACTGTCGATCTTCGTGCGGGTGTGAACTTCTCTGATGGCACCCCTGTCGACGCAACAGCCGTCAAGCTCGCACTCGACACCGTGAAGGCCAATGCCCTCACTGGTGCTGCACTGGCGAACATGGGTTCCATCACTGTGGTGTCGGCTTCCCAGCTGACGATCTCCACAGTCGATGCTTGGGCATCACTTCCTGCAGTGCTCACGACCCAGGTCGGTTTCATTGCCGCTCCCGCTCAGCTCAAGGCTGAAGGCGCAGCGGCAAGTCGTCAGCCGATTGGTTCTGGTCCATTCATTCAGAAGGAATGGATCCCAGATAATCGCTGGACCGGTACCAAGAATGCCAACTACTGGCGTTCCGATGACAAGGGCAACAAGCTCCCGTATCTCGATTCGGTGGAATTCCGCCCGATCGTTGATCCGCAGAACCGAGTGAACGCGCTTCTCTCAGGTGATGTGCAGATGATCCACACCACTGACTGGCCGGCGATCAACCGCCTTCAGTCGGAAGCAGCCTCGGGCAACATTCAGTTCGTTGCTGACGGAACCGAAACCGAAGAGCAAATGCTGATGTTCAACACGCAGAAGGCTCCGGTTGACGATGTGCGCGTGCGTCAAGGGCTCACGTTGTGCACCGATCCGAATGCAATTCTGGTCGTGCAAGAGACACCAGCGGCACGTTTGGCCGACAGTCAGTTCACGAAGGAATCACCGTGGTATTCCAATAGCGGTTTCACCACCAGCGATGCGGCCAAGGGCAAAGCGCTCCTTGACCAGGTCAAGGCTGAGAAGGGTCCGATCACCGTCTCACTTGGAACCACACCGGTTCCGGCCAACACCAACACCACTGCACTTATCAAGCAGCAGTGGGAAGCCTGTGGCGTGACCGTGAACACAACGACCTCGGAACAGAGCAAGTTCGTGGCCGATGCCGTGACCGGCAACTACACCGTCAACTTGTGGCGTCAGTTCGCCGCTTCGGATCCCGATGGCGATTACGTCTGGTGGACCGGCAAGAATGCTTCTGGTGGCCTCACGCTGAACATCGCTCGTTTGAAGGATGCTCAGATCGATGCTGCGCTTGATAAGGCTCGTGCCTCGAATGACGTGGCAGTGCGCAAGCAGGCTTACGCCGACCTTCAGAAGCGTCAGACCGAACTTGCACCGTATGTTTGGATTTCGCACACGCAGTGGGCGATTGGTGCGGCGAAGAACATTCGCAACATTACGAATCAGACCCTTCCCGATGGACAGGCAGCCCTGCCGTTCCAGCGTGGCGAGGTTCGTCTTACTCAAACCTGGCTCGACAACTAGCCAGTTCTGCGAAATTTGCTGAAAGGGCCCGGTGCTTCGGCACCGGGCCCTTTCGCGTCGTGGCACTTTCCCCGTCATGGGTGGCGTTCCGTCGGTAATGTGACCTCAGGAAGCCCTTTGGCTCGGGAGGCGTTCATGATTCGTCGGACAGTTGTAATCGTTGCTGCAGTTGCTGCGGTGGCACTCTTTGCATCGTCTTGCAGTGGTTCCGGTTCAAGCACGGGTGGAAACTCGGCGGCGAGCACTTCGGACGTCACGGTGAAAGCAACGAGTTCGCCGACTCCTGGCGGATCAGTGAAGTTCGGGGTTGAGGCGGAGTCGGATGGCTTCAACCCAACGACGAATCGATGGGCCGTTTCAGGACACATGGTTGGTTCCGCAGTCTTTGATCCGCTTTCTGCCTATGACGAAAACGGGAAGGCGCAGCCGTATCTGGCCAAGTCATTTACGCCGAGTGCCGACTTCAAGTCTTGGACGATCGAGTTGCGTCCGAACGTGAACTTTTCAGATGGCACACCTGTTGATGGTGCAGCAGTGGCGAAGTCATTAAACGCAATGAAGAAGGATGTACTCGTCGGTATTGCGCTTGCGAACGTTGCTTCTGCTGTTGCATCAGGTCCTTTGACGGTGACGGTGACGACAATCGATCCTGACGCGTCACTACCAGCGGCACTAACGACGCAGGTCGGCTACGTCGTTGCTCCCGCGCAACTCGATGCACCGCCGCCAGCAAACACGAGATCGCCAATTGGCTCTGGTCCATTCATTCAAAAGGAATGGGTTCCAGATAATCGCTGGTCGGGCACGAAGAACCCGAACTACTGGCGTTCTGACGCAAAGGGCAACAAGCTTCCGTATCTCGACTCGCTTGAGTTCCGACCCATCACCGATCCGCAAAATCGTGTGAATGCGTTGCTGGCTGGCGATGTCAACATGATTCACACCACGGACTTCCCGGCGATGGCGAAACTCCGCAGCGAGGCGCAATCTGGGAACGTGCAGGTTGTCTTCGATCAAACCGAGACTGAAGAAAGTTTCATAATCTTCAACACATCAAAGGCTCCGCTTGACGATGTGCGTGTTCGCGAAGGTCTGAAACTTTGTACCGACCCGGCCGCAATCCGTTTGATTAATGAGACACCAGAAGATCGGGCAGCCGATAGTCAGTTCACGAAGAATTCTCCGTGGTATTTCGATTCGGGTTTCAAAACAAATGATCCTGCTGCTGGTAAAGCATTAATTGCGAAGGTCATCGCGGAGAAGGGTCCGATCTCGTTGAGTCTTACGACTACGCCGGTCCCGGCAAATGTCAACACCACTGCACTCATTAAGCAGCAATGGGAACCGTGTGGGGTCAGCGTGACGACGACAACGACCGAACAGAGCAAATTTATTCTGGACCTCGCAACCGGCAACTATCAAGCGGACTTGTCGCGTCAGTTCAGCGGAACCGATCCCGCCGTCGATTACGTGTGGTGGACCGGAAAGAACGCGAGCGGCCCCCTTGCGTTGAACTTCGCCCGACTCAATGACGCAGAACTCAACGCAGCGCTCGACAAGGGTCGCGCTTCACCTGATGTGGCAGTTCGTAAAGAGGCGTATGCCACGGTCCAGACACGTCAAACAGCATTGGTTCCTTACATCTGGCTCGCTCATACGCAGTGGGCGCTTGGTGCAGCCAAAAACGTTCGGAACTTCACGTCCATGACGCTTCCAGATGGAGCAAAGGCCCAGCCCTTCCAAGGCGGCATCGTCAAGCTCACCGAAACTTGGATCGAGAAGTGATCCCGGGCTGAACCGGTACGCGCCACTACGTTCACAGCCGTGGCTGGTTCGGTTCGTCAACTTCGTGCAGGTCTGCGCAACAGCGCGCCAAACCTTGCGAACGAAAAAGAACTTTGGGCCGAGGGTCATTCTGTTGTGGTCGGTCTCGATGAGGTCGGCCGTGGTTCATGGGCTGGACCGTTAGTGATTTGCGCAGCGGTGGTTCCGCAGGATCGACGTGTTTACAAACTTCGTGATTCGAAGATGCTCACGGAAGTAGAACGAGAATCGATGTTTGATCGTGTCGCTGAATGGTGCGAGGCGTGGTCGCTCGGAATTGTGACCCATCAGGAATGTGACGAACTCGGAATGTCGGCCGCGCTTCGTCTAGCAGCGTCGCGCGCGATCACGTCGCTCGGCGTTACGCCCGATCGCGTTTTGCTCGATGGCTCGCACGATTTCGTGGGCGGCGGAATCACCAAGACGATCGTCAAGGGCGACGCGACCTGCGTATCGATCGCTGCCGCCTCGATTCTGGCCAAGGTCAGCCGCGATCGAATGATGCGGGCCGAAGCGGAAAATTTTCCGGCTTATGACTTCCATCGCAACAAGGGCTACCCGTGTCCGCGGCATCGCATGGCGCTTGCAGCATTAGGGCCAACCACGATTCACCGTCGTTCATGGTCGTATATGGATGATCTTCCATGGTCGGGAATTCACCGTTTGGATCCGGTCTCAGCGCAGCCGAGTTTGTTTAACGTCGGATAGTCATTTGGGCATCGGGTGGCAGGTACCCTCAGGTCATGAATCTCCGCTCCCGCATCGTTCTTCTCGCTTTTGTTCTTTGGACGGTGTTCGTCTGGGGCAATCGCATCTCGAACACGCTGCGATCTGAGGAATCGGCGAGTTCGAAGACCTTCTCAACGGTGCTGTCGGTCATCCTGCTGGCGTTTGCGGTGGGAGTGATTGTGGTTGTGGCCAAAGCATGGAAGTCGCAGATCTCTCTCAGTGGAGCCAAAGTGCTGATGGTTGCCGCTGCGCTCACAGTGGTGGTGTGGCTTGTTCGAGTGCCCATGATCCTCATGGCGGACCATGGCGACAAGGATCCCGGGTTCAAGATCGTTCATGTCGGTCTAGGCCTGGTATCGGTCGTTCTCGCTGCACTCGTCTGGCAGATCGGTGCGGTCGTGTTGCGCCAGGGCCGGGGGAGTTCGACAATGGAGAGCAGCCGGGCCTGACCCGACTACATTCAGCGTCATGGGTCAGCCAGTCACAGTTCTAGAGAAGCCGTCGTCAATCCCCGGTGTGGTCCGATTCGAGACCAATCGTCCGCTTACCGGCATGGGACACGAGATCTACCGATCTGCCGACGATGCTGTCGCCGATCGTCCGGCTGACCTGGTCGCCCGCACGTTGTTCGAAGTTGCTGGGGTCGAATCGGTCCATGTGAATGGCAATGTCATCACGGTGGCGTTCACGGGCAAGCCGGAGGGTTTGAAGGAACGCCTTGAGGAGCTCTTCACCTATTACCGAGAAGGCGTCGAAGTCGTGATGCCGGAAGGTTTCGGCGACTGATCAGTTGCCTTTATCGAACATCTGTTCGATACTGGTGCGGTGGTTGTCCCCGCCGCTTTTTCCTCTTCCAGAGATCTCTCTGATCTTCAGGAACTGGCCGAACAGATTCGGCCAGTGGTGCTGGCGCGCCAAGCCGTACTGCCCGTTTGTGGGCCGCTTGAACAGGTCATTCCCGATCGGGGACTTGTACGCGGTTCAACCATTGCCCTTGGCGGGGTCGGGGCCACTTCGCTGGCGTTGCAACTGATCGCAGCGGCCTCGAAGAACGGTTCGTGGATAGTGGTTGTTGGACTGAGTGACTTGGCCCCGGTTGCTGTGCTTGAAGCGGGTCTTGATGCTGGGCATGTGGCATTTATCGATCCCGGAGGTTCGGGTCGACAGGTCGATGTTTTAGCGGCGCTCATCGGCTCAGTCGACATTGTGGTGCTCGACTCGCGGTTGTCATTTCGTGATTCGGATATTCGTCGACTTGGATCGCGTTTACGTGAACGCGGTTCGATTCTCGTTGTGGTGTCTCCAGGGAATGAACCAACCTCGCAATGGTCGAGTGATCTGGTTTTTACGGTTCATGATCAACAATGGGAAGGGCTTGGATGCGGTCACGGTCATCTGCGGTCGCGTCGCGTGCATGTCGGTGTCGGTGGTCGAGGGCGAGCAAGTCGCAATATGCAGCATGAGCTGTCGTTGTTAGCGACCGATGGTCAAGTCGCAGTAGCAGAATGCGAAGACGGCGGTGGAACGGTTGTCGCGTTCGGCCGGTGATGTGGTGACGCCATGAATGTGCGCACATTGGTGGTGTCGTGTCCGGATTGGCCAGTGATCGCCACAGCAGCATCGGCTGACGATGTTGTTGCGGTCATTGCAGCGAATCGGGTGACGGCAACATCTCCGGCGGCGCGCGCCGAAGGAGTCGAGATTGGTCTTCGGCGGCGCGATGCACAGCGTCGTTGTCCGGGATTGCAGATTGTCGATCCAGACCCTGATCGTGATGCCCGAGTCTTTGCCGCAATTGCCGCTCTTGTCGATCGGTTCACTCCGCGAGTCGAGATGTCTTCGCCAGGTTCTCTTACCTTTCCGACGATCGGACCCTCTCGTTACTTTGGCGGAGATGAGGCATTGGCTCGTCTTGTTGCTGCTGACATCGATAGCGCGTTGGGGTCATCGGGCTGGTTCGGTGCGGTTGGTGTGGGCATCGCCGATGGGGTGTTTGCGGCGACGCATGCAGCGGAACTGGCAGTGGCGGAATCTGACCATGTGCGGGTGATCGCCGCGGGAGAATCAGCGCTTTTCCTTTCTCCTTTCCTCGTATCGGCACTTGGCCGACCGGAATTAGCCGATGTTCTGCAGCGTCTAGGGCTTCGTCGCCTTGGCGAGTTCGCAGCGCTCAAGGTTGACGATGTTGTTGCCCGCTTTGGAGTTGATGGGCGGTTGGCGCATCGACTTGCTCGCGGCCTTGATGAACGGCCGCCGGAAGTCGGCCCTCCGCCACGGTCCTTTGATGTTGTTGCGATGCTTGATCCACCGGCGGAGCGCGTTGATATCGCCGCGTTCGCAGCGCGAACCGCAGCAGACAAATTGCACGAACAACTCGGTGGGGAAGGTTTGGCATGTACACGCTTACTTGTTGTTATCGAGACCGATTCAGGTGAACGGCTTGAACGTGTTTGGCGTCATGAAGGTGCGTTGTCATCGACAGCCATCGTCGATCGTGTCCGTTGGCAACTCGATGGATGGCTCAATGGTCCCAGCGCACAGAGGCCAACGGGTGGGGTGACACGGCTAGTCCTTGTTCCCGACGAAGTGATGCCTGCTCGCGGTCGTCAACAAGGTTTTTGGGGAGGCGAGAGCGAGGCCGACGAACGCGCTGGTCGGGCGTTGGCGCGCGTACAAGGAATGTTGGGTGTCGCTGCGGTGACGATCCCCGAGCAACGTGGCGGCCGGGGACCAGCCGATGTCGTGGTGCGCGTGCCATTTGTCGGCACTGACGGCGGGGACAATGAAGGTCATGGAGCGCGTGTGTCTGCTCCGTGGCCAGGTCGAGTGCCATCGCCAATGCCAACGTTGCTTCCGGCTGAACTGCTGCCGATCCATGTGCTTGATGTGCGGGGTGCTCCGGTGTGGGTGAGCGGAAGGGGGACGCTGAGCGCTGAACCGTCAACGGTGAGATTCGATGACGCGGCACGAGACGGGGTCTCGATCGTGGGATGGGCGGGGCCATGGCCCTGCGATGAGCGCTGGTGGGATCAGTCAACCCATCGGCGCAGAGCTCGTCTTCAGCTGATGTTGGCTGATGGACGAGCGTTATTGGTGCAGATTGAGCGGGGCAATTGGTCGGTTGAGGCGGTCTATGACTGACATCGCTCAAGGCTGTGACCTTCCTGCCTGAAAGGAACCTCTTGGTAAGGCGTAACATTTGTAATGAATAAGACGGTTGCTGGAGTGAAGCCGTCCTCACTGTGATCAGAGAACCAAATGTCCCGACTTCGAAACAGATTGCTTGCCACACTTGGCATGCTTGTCGTCGCGGTCGTGTTGTGGGGTGTGCTGGCGGTTCCATCAAGCACTAACGGGACTGATCAGTCGGCATCGCCAGTAGAAACGAACGCATCCAGTGCAGCTCCTTCAGTGCCGGTGTCGTCAACGGTTACCTCGTCGTCCACCCCCGCTGCTGTTACGAACGTCAACGTGCAGCCCGAAGTACAACAGGTGCTTGATGCGGGTGACGTCGCGCCCGTCATTTTGAAGCTTGATGTCGCTCTAACTGGCAACGATGACCAGCGAGTTTCCCAGATCCGTAGTGCTCGTGATCGGTTGCTGGCAGGGCTTCCGGTTGGAAGTTGGTCACAGGTCAAAGACGTCGGAACGTTGCCCTATGTTGCGCTTTCACTCGATTCGGCCGGAGTCGAAGCGACTCGCCAATCTGGACAAGTGCAGGCAATTGGCTATGACGATCAAACGTGGGCGCCGATCGCTGAGACGAAATCACCGTCTTCGGTTGCTCCAAGTTCCATTAATTCAACGACAACGATGGGAGCAGTTCCTGCGTGGGCTGCGGGATGGAAAGGCGCAGGAGCGACAGTCGCTGTGATTGATACAGGAGTTGAAACATCCCACCCGTATCTCATGCGTAACGGTTTGCCTAAAACGATTGCAGAAGCGTGCTTTGCGTCTGCCAGTGGTACGCGGATGTCGATGTGTCCTAGCAGTAGATCAATGTCAACGACGGACGCTCCCGTGGTTGGCTCAGCGCAGCCATGCCCAAGCACTATTGCTGAATGCACTCACGGGACACACGTTGCAGGAATTGCAGTTGGTGGTAACGGCGTCACTATTCCATCTGGTGTTGCTCCCGATGCAAATTTGATTGCGATCAATGTCTTTTCCTACACGTCGGCCGGTACGAGTGCCTCGACGTCAGACATCAATAACGCGTTGCAGTGGTTGTATTACAACCGGGCTCGTTTCCCCGGTTTGACGTCAGTCAATATGAGCATCGGTGATAGCGCGAAAAATTTGGGGTACTGCGACTCAGATCCGACCAAGGCCTATATCGATCAATTGTTGTCAGTGGGAATTGCGACGGTGGTCGCATCTGGAAACAACGGTTGGGGGAATGGCGTTTCCTCGCCTGGATGCATCTCGACGGCAGTCACCGTAGGTGCCGTCGATGGTGTACCTGATCTGTCGACTTCCTACTCAAACGATGGGCCTCAGGTCGATCTCATGGCCCCTGGATCAAGCATTACCTCATCGATCGTTGGCGGTCAGATGGGCGCAATGTCAGGTACGTCGATGGCGACTCCTGCGGTCACCGGAGCATTCGCAGTGCTCCATCTGACCACGCCAGCGCTGACACTCGCGCGGTTACGCGCTACGGGATATGTCGTGAATGCTTCGGGGTATTCGATTCCAAGTGTTCGATTGTTTGACGCTGTATCCGTCAACGTTCCTTCGACAGGATCTTCAACGTTCAATTCGGTTTCGCCAGTTCGACTTTCCGATACGCGAGCGCAGGTTGCTGGCGGAGCCACAGTTGATAGTCAGCAAGTCGGGAAAGGCAAACTTGGAGGCGGTGGGGTCAGTGTGATCCCGATCGCTGGTCGCGGTGGTGTGCCCCAAACGGGTGCCGGCGCAGTTGCACTGAATGTGACTGTCGTTAGCCCGTCTGTTGGCGGTTACTTGACGGTGTATCCAGCGGGTTCGCCCCTTCCAAACGCCTCAAATATCAACTTTGTCGCTGGTGCAATCGTGCCCAACATGGTCATTGTGAAACTCGGCGCTGATGGTTCGATAGCGGTGTTCAATTCAGAGGGCTGGGTTGATGTCGCGATAGATGTTGTCGGCTGGTTCCCCGTTTCTGCTGGATACGGCCCACTTGACCCGGCTCGAATTGTTGAGACGCGTTCTGTGCCGGGGTATACGACTGTCGATGGACAATTGCAAGGGATCGGGGCGATCGGTGCCGGTCAAACGCTCTCTGTCCCGGTGGCTGGACGCGGCAGTGTTCCTTCAACAGGGGTGTCTGCTGTCGCACTCAATGTCACTGCGGTTGACGCAGGGGCGGAGAGTTACCTCACCGTGTTTCCTGGAGGTACTTCCAAGCCAAACGCGTCAAACCTCAATGTTCTTGGTGGTCAGACGATCGCAAATATGGTGATCGCAAAAGTTGGTGCCGACGGATCGATTTCGATTTACAACAACTCGGGATTTGTAAATGTAGTTGTCGATGTCATGGGCTGGTTTAGCTCGACCTCGCAAATGACCTCGCTTTCCCCTGCTCGACTGGTTGAGTCGCGAGCTTTCATGACGATCGATGGGCGACAACAGAACATCGGGCCGATAGGTAGTAGAGGAACTCTTTCGTTTGAAGTTGCCGGTCGAGGCGGAGTTCCGGCAACGGGAGCTCGAGCGGTCGTGCTGAACGTGACGGTGGTGGGTTCAACGGGATCCGGTTATCTCACGGCATTCGCATCGGGGAGTGTCGCCTCGGGAGCATCAAATCTCAATTTTGTTCCTGGTCAGATCGTTCCGAATATGGTGATCGCCGAACTAGGACCGGACGGCAAGGTGTCGCTGTTCAATAGCAACGGTTCGACACCTGTTGCGGTCGACGTTGTCGGATGGTTCTCGAGTTAGGGAACCAACTATCGGTTACATCCAGTAGCCGGTGATATCGATAATGAATTGCGTGGCCCCACCGCTTCCGTTGACGACGGTGATCTGACGGGTCGAATTGAGCGTGAGTGAAATGCCATTGGCGAGAATTTGGCCACTGGCGCTCCAGTTGATCGTTGAGGCGGCCACTGTCGTTGTTCCGCCCGGATTGATCGCGAGGTATCCGGCGCCGACGGTGTCGACGATCGTGACGTTCGCGAAGACGGCAGTTGCTCCGGCAGGAACAAAGTCGCTATTCACGAGTGTGCCATTGACGTCGAAACTGCTCGCCACCGACAGCGTGCGGTTTTGTCCGCTTCCGAGAGTGCCGTGTTGTAGATAGGTGCTGAGTCGTGAGTCGTACACGCGACCGGGAGTGACGGGATGAAAACTTCCGGCAGAAGTGGTCGAAGCGAGTTGGCGCCATGTCGCAGATGCGCCGATCCCACTCGCCGCGCAGAACCACAGAGCACCGGAACTATCGACGTGAAGGTCACCGGCGTTGTAGCTGTAGGACAGAGAGGGCCGCGCTGCGCCCTGCGGTTCGATGTAGATCGACGCTCGATCGCCCAAAGCGCGGAGGCCTGTGCCGCCCAAGCCGCCTTGGTTATAGCCGAAGGCGTTGACGCCAACGACGCCAGAAAACTGTCCTGCGGTATTGTTTGTGCTCGTGGCATAGACGGCTTGGGCATCGGTGCTTTGCGCCTCAATGCCGTATCCGGCAATAGAAGAGGCATACATCGCCTTACCTGTATTGCTGACTCCCAGTACGCCTGTGCCTGAATAGGACGTACCTTTCACGCCACTGCCAAGGTAAGCGCTCCCTTGCACACCAACGTTGAACACGTTGGTGTCTGCGATACCCCAGACGCCGTAGGCGTAACCGCCTCCGCTGGCGACGGAGTACACACCATGGATGCCATTTGCCGAGGCCGAGGCGTGAATGGCATCACGGCTTGAGCTTCCGTTGGCGGTGATGGCCGGGTTGACGCCATCGGCATCGAACACGGTTGGGCCAGTTGCTGCTGCTGGTCCGGCCGCAGCGACGAGCGCTGCGCCACCGGCGAGCGCGCCGGCTGCGACCATGCCTGCGGTGCGTAGCGCGTGACGACGCGACACGGCGTCGGTTCCGTCGACGTCAAGCGTCTCGCGGCTATTCGAAATTGGGGGCAGTGGATGCGACACGGGTTCGGGTGGCGCTTGTTCAGCCACCTGCGCTCGCAATGTGGTGACTTCGGCTCGAAGGTCACGCAGCTCAGCAAGGACATCGGACAGTTCCGGCTCAGACATGGTCGCCCCATTCCGTTACCGGAGTCTGTCTCCGGTTCGTTGGGCGAGACAGTAACTCAAAGCGTTCTTGGATGTGGGAGAGCGGGGCGCTTGCCGTATCGAACACATGTTCGATACGGTGAACCCATGGGGTCGGAGTCCTATGCAGAATTGCATTGCCATTCTCAGTTCAGTTTCCTCGACGGTGCCAGTACGCCCGAAGCGCTGGCCGCCGAGGCGATGCGACTGGAACTGAGCGCGCTCGCCCTTACCGACCACAACGGGTTCTACGGCGTGGTTCGCTTTGCCGAGGCCGCTCGGGCTGTTGGCCTGCCCACCATTTTCGGAGCCGAACTGACGCTGGGGCGCACGGCGCCGCCCGTGGCCGAACCTGACCCAGGCTCGGCAGCCGGCGAATCGCATCTCATTGTTCTCGCTCGCGATCCCCGCGGCTATGCGTTGCTGGCACGAGCGCTGAGCGAAGCGCAGTTGCGGGGCGGGAAAGGTGCGCCGAGAGCGTCGTTAGCAGAACTGTGCGCGCTGGGCGGAACGGCTGCGCCAGCCGTCGACCGTAACCATTGGCTCGTGCTTACTGGTTGTCGTAAAGGAGCGGTTGCCTCTGCACTTGAACGCTCTGGCCCCGCGGCCGCAGCCGATCAACTCGCGTTATTGGTCAACACGTTTGGTCGCGAGAATCTCGCGGTCGAGTTATGGGATCACGGTCACCCGCTTGATTCGGTTCGCAACGACGCGCTGATGCAGATCGCGCTACGGGGCGATGTCGATCTTGTTGCAACCACCAATGCGCATTACGCCACGCCAGCAGAACGTCCACTCGCAACCGCGTTGGCTGCGGTGCGTTCTCGTCGCAGTCTCGACGAGATCGATGGTTGGTTGCCGGCTGCTGCTGGTGCGCATCTTCGGTCAGGTTTCGAACAAGCCCGAAGATTCGCCCGATATCCCGGTGTCGTGGAACGGGCGGGGGAGTTGGGTCAAGCCTGCGCGTTCGATCTGAAACTTGTCGCGCCCAACCTTCCGCCATTCCCATGTCCCGATGGGCTCGATGAAATGGGGTACCTACGGCGTCTGACCGAGCGTGGCGCCGAACGTCGTTATGGGCCTCGCCATCGTGAACGCGTTGCGGGTGCGTGGGCACAGATCGATCACGAACTGTCCATCATCGAACAACTCGGTTTCCCCGGTTACTTCCTGATCGTGCACGATCTTGTCGATTTTTGTCGTCGCAACGACATCTACTGCCAGGGCCGCGGTTCGGCCGCCAACTCTGCGGTGTGTTTCGCGTTAGGCGTCACCAAGGCCGATGCCATTGAGTTGGGGTTGTTATTCGAACGGTTTCTTTCGCCTGAGCGCGATGGTCCGCCCGATATCGATATTGACATCGAATCTGGTCGACGCGAAGAAGTCATTCAGTACGTCTACCAACGTCATGGTCGTCACTACGCCGCGCAGGTTGCCAACGTCATTACCTATCGGCCGCGTTCGGCGGTGCGCGATATGGCCAGTGCGCTCGGGTATGCGCCCGGTCAGGCCGATGCATGGGCCAAGAACGTCGATCGTTGGGGTTCGCTCATCACCCAACTTGAAGACAACGCCAACACAGTTACGCCCGAACCCGATTCCGACGCCATTCCGCAAGCTGTCGTCGAGTTGGCCGCACAGATCGAACACGCACCGCGCCATCTCGGTATTCATTCCGGCGGCATGGTGCTTTGCGATCGTCCCATCATCGAGGTCTGTCCCGTCGAATGGGCTCGACGTGAGAACCGAAGTGTTTTGCAATGGGATAAGGACGATTGTGCTGCTGCCGGCTTAGTGAAATTCGATCTATTGGGCCTGGGCATGCTCACAGCGTTACACAACACTGTCGATGCGATTGCCACAACGTATGGCTTGAGTATTGATATCGCTGATGTCCCTCAAGACGATGCTGTGTACGACATGTTGTGCATCGCCGATTCAGTTGGTGTGTTCCAAGTCGAGAGTCGTGCACAAATGGCCACGCTGCCGCGGTTGAAACCGCGCAAGTTCTACGACCTAGTGGTCGAGGTTGCACTCATTCGCCCTGGGCCCATTCAAGGCAACTCGGTGCATCCATATATCCGTCGTCGCAATGGTCTCGAGAAGGTCACCTATCTGCATCCGTTGCTTGAGCATTCGCTGGCGAAGACCTTGGGTATCCCGTT
>WLMU01000022.1 GCA_009700115.1 Actinomycetota bacterium | reverse complement strand
GCACCCGAGTACGTCACGGTCACAGAACCATCGCCGTTATCAACCATCGAGGCTGTCGCCGCCGCACTTGCTGGTGACACGCCAAAGATGGTGAGTGCAGAAATTGCGAGAAGTCCGGCGACTGCGTTTCGTACCGGACGAGAAAATCGCGACACTGGAACCCCTTTAAGCCTGCGTGGAAACCCGTGTCCCAGCGATCGGAAATAGTACAAAAAATTCTTCAGAATGCGCAAGCGTCTTATCCGCGGGCATGCCAAACGAAAAGTGCCGCCCCCGAAGGAGCGGCACCGTTCAAATCTGGAAACTGAATCGATCAGCCGGTGAAGGCCGGTGTAACCGGATCTGCTGCCGGTGCAGTCGTGGTCGTCGGTGTGACTGGAGCTGCCGTGAACTGCACCGTACCCGTACCCGAAACGCTGGCTTGTCCACTGGCGATGACGTAGGTGCAGTACTCATAGGTGCCTGTAGTGATCGTGACCGCCGCAGAAACTCCCATCCCCTGATCACCAGCCCGCACCGTCGCTGGGCTCGATCCGAGTGCAGCTTGCGGAGTGTTCGGACCGAGCATGAATGTCCATCCGCCCACAGGCTGCGCATTCGGGCAACCGCCACCAAAGTTCGACGCAAAGTATGTGACAAACGTGTTGCCCGTATCTGTGTTTCCCGAGTAGGTGAAGGTGACCGCACCAGGCGTGGGCGTCGAAATGGTCACCGATGTCAAGGCACTTGCTGGATTCGCTGCAACAAGCGAAACGCCCAACACAACCGCCATGACTGCGAGAAGTCGAGTGAACCGAGACATCAAGACCCCTTGGGGAACTGGACCGAACCCTCCGCCCGATCTCTCTAAGGATTATAGAAAACCAAATCGGAGCCGCACAAGCCTGTGGGCCCTTGGGAAACGACCCAACGCACAGCTGAAGAAGACGCTTACCAGCGCCGGCCGCGGGAATGCATGAGGCGACGGGTGCGCAGGCGGCGCTTGCGATACCGGAGGCCAATCACCGTGGCCGTGAGAGCCGCCAATCCAAATACCACGAGCGCTTCAAGGATCTGGAGGAACTTGTCCTTCGAGGAACTGACCTTCACCTTTTGAGTATCCCTGTCAGTGAATGACGCGTTGTAGGTCTTCGTGGAACCTCCGGCGGTCACCACCAGATCAAGATCCACCATCGAAGCTGGCGGTGCCTTCTCTTCGGCTTCAATCTTCGCGAGCAACCCACCAGACGCGTCGCCACCGAGTGTTGTGGCTAACTGTTGGTCACCGAACATCTGAAGACCAGCAGTTGTGTCGATCTGACCAGTCACTTTTACTGACGTCGACAACAACCCATCGGATCGTTTGATGAGCATGTCGCGATAGGGACCATCGGGGCCGCTCAACTGCGCGAGCAGCGCCGTTCCTTCTTCAGGTGTCTCGAACGACTGATGCACGCGTATCCAGGTGAGGTCACCTTCCTTTGAAGCTGCGTCGACCTCCCATCCAGCCTGAACAAGATCATCGGCGCGCAACGCACGAGCTGGATCACCAACACGCTTCACCGCAGCATCATCAAAACCGATGCCTTGTGTGATGGTTCCTTTGCCATCGAGACCAACATCAATCTTGGTTTCAATCTGCACGCGACAACCGGCAGCAACGAAGACAACCAGCGCGAGTAACGCAAACACTCGCGGTAGTCGATGGTTCCTTAACACAGCGCGCAACCTACCAGCGCAAGTGCACGGCCCCGGTCGCACGCGACGCGAAAGAGCCCGAGCACTGGGCCCGGGCTCTTCCAAACGCTTTGTGATACAGGTTCCCTATTCAGGTGCGCCTGCTTCGGCCAGTTCCATGGGCGGTGGCTCAAAGCCCTCGGTGGCACGGAACACGATGATGCGATCGCCGGTTTCGGGATCGGGTTCGGCGTCGACCACGATGTTCTGGCCGGCGCGGAATTCCTTCCACAACAGACGCTCGGAAAGCGGATCTTCGACCATGCGCTGAATGGCACGACGAAGCGGGCGAGCACCCAGCGTGGGGTCATAACCCTTGTCGGCCAGCAGGAACTTGGCTGCTTCGGTGAGTTCAAGTCCAATGCCCTGACCTTCAAGCTGCTTGGTAACTCGCTTGATGAGCAGATCGACAATGGTCGTGACCTCTGGCTTGGAAAGTTCGTGGAACACGATGGTGTCGTCGATGCGGTTAAGGAACTCAGGGCGGAAATGCGCCTTGAGTGCATCGTTGACCTTTTCCTTCATGCGCTCGTACGACACGGCTTCGTCGGACTTACCAAAACCAATGTTGGCTTTGCGAAGATCGGCGGTACCGAGGTTTGAGGTCATGATCAGCACGGTGTTGCGGAAGTCGACCGAACGACCTTGTGAGTCGGTGAGTCGTCCTTCTTCAAGGATCTGCAAGAACGTATTAAAGACGTCGGGATGCGCCTTTTCGATTTCGTCGAAAAGCACAACCGAGAACGGCTTGCGACGCACTGCTTCGGTGAGCTGTCCGCCTTCTTCGTAACCGACGTAGCCAGGAGGCGAACCGACAAGACGACTGACGGTGTGCTTCTCCTGGTACTCAGACATGTCGAGCGAAATAAGCGAATCTTCATCGCCGAACAAGAACTCGGCGAGGGTCTTGGCCAGTTCAGTCTTTCCAACACCCGATGGGCCAAGGAAGATGAACGAGCCCGAAGGACGCTTGGGGTCTTTGAGGCCGGCACGCGTTCGACGGATGGCCTGGCTCACGGCCTTGACGGCGTTTTCTTGACCAATGACTCGCTTATGCAATTCGTCTTCCATACGCAGAAGGCGAGCGGTTTCTTCTTCAGTGAGTCGGTAAACAGGAATGCCGGTCCAGAGTGAAAGCACTTCGGCAATGGCTTCTTCGTCGACCTCGTCGAACAAGTCGATGCCGGAGTCCTTCATTTCCTGCTCTTTGGTTTCTTTCTGCGCAAGAAGTTCCTTCTCGCGATCACGCAGACGACCGGCCTCTTCAAACTGCTGAGCCTCGACCGCTTCCTTCTTTTCGGTCACGACCTTGGTGATCTCGTTTTCGAGTTCCTTGAAATCGGGTGGCGTTTCCATGCGCTTAATGCGCAAGCGCGAACCGGCTTCGTCGATGAGGTCGATGGCTTTGTCGGGAAGAAAACGATCGGCGATGTAGCGGTCGGCCAGGTTCGCCGCAGCAACAAGCGCTTGATCGGTGATGGTGACGCGGTGATGGGTTTCGTAGCGATCGCGCAAACCCTTGAGGATTTCAATGGTGTGAGCGACAGTGGGCTCTTCAACCTTGATCGGCTGGAAACGACGTTCGAGTGCAGCGTCCTTTTCGAGATGCTTGCGGTACTCGTCGAGCGTGGTGGCACCAATTGTTTGCAGTTCACCACGAGCAAGCATCGGCTTGAGAATGCTGGCCGCATCGATTGCGCCTTCGGCAGCACCAGCACCAACGAGAGTGTGGATTTCGTCGATGAACAGAATGATGTCGCCGCGGGTCTTGATTTCTTTGAGCACCTTCTTGAGGCGCTCTTCGAAATCGCCGCGGTAACGCGAGCCGGCAACAAGTGCACCGAGATCAAGCGTGTAGAGCTGCTTGCCGTGCAAGGTTTCTGGAACTTGATCAGAAGCGATTGCTTGAGCAAGTCCTTCGACGATTGCGGTCTTGCCAACGCCGGGCTCGCCGATAAGAACAGGGTTGTTCTTGGTACGACGGCTGAGGACTTGCATGACGCGTTCGGTTTCGCGCGCACGACCGATTACCGGATCGAGTTTCTTTTCTCGAGCGAGTTGGGTGAGATTGCGTCCGAACTGATCGAGCACTGCCGAACCGCTAGGTGACGCTTCGCTCGAACCGCCAGTAGCGGCTCCGGCCTTTTCGCCCTGTTGCGGACCAGGACCGGAATAGCCAGAAAGCAACTGAATGACTTGCTGGCGAACTCGAGAAAGATCGGCGCCAAGTTTGACGAGCACCTGGGCAGCAACGCCTTCGCCTTCACGGATGAGGCCAAGAAGAATGTGTTCGGTGCCGATGTAGTTGTGACCAAGCTGCAGTGCTTCACGCAGCGACAGTTCAAGGACCTTCTTGGCACGCGGTGTGAATGGGATGTGACCGCTCGGCGATGAGCCGCCCTGACCGATGATTTCTTCGACCTGCGAACGCACGGCCTCGAGCGAAATGCCAAGAGACTCAAGGGCCTTGGCCGCGACGCCTTCGCCCTCGTGGATCAGCCCGAGCAGGATGTGCTCAGTGCCGATGTAGTTGTGGTTCAGGAGTCGCGCTTCTTCTTGCGCCAGCACGACGACCCTGCGGGCCCTATCGGTGAACCGTTCAAACACTTTGTGACCTGCTTCCCAGACGGGGTTACGTGACGTGAGTGTACCCATCACCTTCGAGATCGCCTCGTCGGAAATCCACGTTCGCCGTGCCTTTGTCACAAGGAGTTCTGAACCTGTCCGCCCGGTTGAGGTCCGAACCGGCCGCGGGCCTAACGTGGCGCCATGGCAAGCGCCTCGCCCCTCCTCCAGTTGCCCGTTCTTCAGGCTGACCTTGCCCGGGTTGAGAATGCACTGCAGGCCTCGGTAGTTACCGAAGACCCGTTTCTGACCGAAGTCGCTAGCCACTTAATTCTTGCCGGCGGCAAACGCGTTCGTCCTGCCTTCTCGGTCACGTCGGCAGCAACCTCCGCCACCGAAATGGGCGCCGCTACCCCTGAGGTCATCATGGGCGCCGTCTCGGTCGAGTTGGTTCACCTTGGATCGCTCTACCACGACGACGTCATGGACGATGCCACCACTCGTCGCACCGTCGAAAGCGTCAATGCGCGTTGGGGCAACCTGAAGGCCATCCTCGCTGGCGACTACTTGCTGGCAAAAGCTTCTGAGATTGCTGCGTCGCTCGGAACCGAAGTTGCCGGATTACTCGCAGCAACCATCGGCAAACTGTGCGAGGGCCAAATTCTTGAACTGCAGCACGCGTTCAGCATGGACCGCACCGAAGAGGCCTACCTACGTTCCATCGATGGCAAAACCGCATCGCTGCTCGGCACGGCATGTCGGGTCGGTGGAATTGTCGCCAACCTTCCTCGCCCTCAGATCGATGCGCTGACCACGTTCGGCAATTCGTTCGGCATGGCATTCCAGATCGTCGACGATCTCCTCGATGTCACTTCCACCGATGAAGAACTGGGCAAACCTGCCGGCCATGACCTCGTTGAAGGCACCTACACCCTTCCCGTAATTCGCACACTTGCTGCAGGCGGAGCCGAGGCCGATGAACTTCGTTCGCTGCTGGTGAAACTTGCGCCCACCGACGGTTCCATCGAACCGGTCGAAGATCCCGACACGCTTGGTCGTGCTCGCACACTGTTGCGTTCATCGCCATCGGTCAAAGACTCGCTCGACACTGCTCGTTCGTATGTTGAAGCCGGCCAGCGGGCACTGGCTCCTTATGCCGGCACCGAAGCAGTCACTGCTCTCGAAGCCGCTGCCGAGCATTTGCTCGGAACTGTTCGCTCTGCGGCCTAAACCAAAAACAGAACGTCAGACGTTCTTCTCGTAAATCAACCGAAGACCGTGCAGCGTCAACCACGGTTCGGTGTGTTGAATGCGCTTCGAGAACGGCGTAATTGTTTCCGCAAGTCCCCCGGTGGAGATCACCGTGCACGTTCCAAGTTCGGCTTCGATCAGATCGCATAAACCGTCGACCTGCGCAGCGAATCCGTAGACAGCGCCCGACTGAATCGATTCCACCGTGGACTTTCCCAGAACGTTGCGCGGTGCGGTCAGTTCCACCGCTCGCAATGCCGATGCCCGGCCAACTAACGCATCCATTGAGATTTCGATGCCAGGGGCGATTGCGCCACCGAGGTAGACCCCATCTTCAGAAACGGCATCGCATGTTGTTGCCGTTCCGAAATCAGCAATGATCGTCGGCCCACCGTAAAGGTCGTACGCGCCAACAGCATTCGCTATGCGATCAGCACCAACCTCTTTAGGGTTGTCGTAATCGATGCGGATGCCGGAGCGGACGCCGGGACCAATGACGATTGGCTCAAAATCCAAGTGACGCGCAGTGACCTGACGCAACGTCGCAGTTACTTGCGGAACACCCGAGGAAATAACAATCCCATCGATATCGGAAAAACTGTTGCGCCGGAGAGCAAGGAAGCCCTGCAACATGACCGCGTACTCATCGCCGGTGCGATCGGCAGCGGTAGAGATCCGCCAATGGTCAAGAAGGCCAGCTTCTGGACGACGCCCAGCTGCGGTTCCACCATCGAGATCGTAAAGACCTACAACCGTTTGGGTATTTCCTGCATCAACAGCGAGAAGCATTCGTTGTTCCTCCGTCATGCCGGGTCGATGTCGAGTCCAATATCAAGCACCGGAGCAGAATTCGTGAGTCCGCCGACCGAAATGCAGTCGACACCCGCGGCGCTATAGGACGCGATCGTTTCGAGAGTGATTCCGCCAGATGCTTCGAGCAACGGGCGACGATGCGAAGCAGAAGCGACTGCCACACATTCACGGATCTTGTCAGTCGTCATGTTGTCGAGCAGTAATGCATCAGCACCCGCCGCGAGAGCTTCCTGAACTTGCTCAATCGTGTCGCATTCAACATGAACGGTTCGTGCTGGCCACATCGAACGAGAACGAGCAACTGCATCGGCGATACCAAACAATGCGATGTGATTGTCTTTCAGAAGGATCCAGTCGGAAAGATTGCCGCGATGGTTACGTCCACCACCGGCGCGAACCGCAGCCTTCTCAAGAACTCGTAATCCAGGCGTGGTCTTTCGCGTGTCCCACACATACGCGCTACCACCCTTCGCTGCTTCAGCGACGTAGTCACTTGTTCGTGTGGCGATGCCCGAAAGGTGTCCGAGAAAGTTCAGTGCAGTTCGTTCTGCTGTGAGGATTGATGCCAAGCAACCAGTTGCCGTTGCGATCACCGAGCCTGGACTCACGGTGTCGCCATCAGTGACCGACCATTCGAGAACCACAGACGGATCGACCTGCGCGAAGGTTTCCGCCGCGCAAAGTCGACCAGCGATGACACCATTGCTGCGAGCTACGAAACGCGCAGTCGCAACCAAATCTTGGGGAAGGAGTGCCGAGGTGAGGTCGCCGAGTGGCGTGAGATCCTCGGCAAGGGCACGTTCGACCGCGTCAACGACAACGACTCTGGGCGGCTGAAGCAGATCTGACATTCCGAAAGCCTGCCCTGCCGAGCCCGACCAGAGCGAACCGGTCAGACGATCACCAATCGCAGAGCCAAATTCGGGTCCAGCGACGGCCAATCATCACGGGTATGCGCACCGCGGCTTTCGGTACGGGCTTCAGCGGCAACGAGGAGAGCAGTGGCCACCGCCGCCAGATTCGCCAGTTCCCATGCGGCGACACCGGTGGCCTCGGCAAGAGTGCGGGCGTAGTCGACCTTGGCCGCTGTTGCTGTGAGCGAACTCGCATCTCGCACGACTCCGGCGCCAACAGTCATTGCCCATTGCATGTCATCACGAGCGGTCGCAAGTACGTCGGTGTCACTTTCGGTCACCGACGACAACGGCTCAGGTGCCTGCCATCCCTCAATGCGACGGCCGCCATCGCCATCAAGCGCGCGCATAGCGCCCGTCAGTTCCGGAGTATCGATACCCAGTTCAATGGCTTCGACAACGCGAGCGCCAAACACCATTCCTTCGAGCAATGAGTTTGATGCCAGTCGGTTCGCTCCGTGCACACCTGAACACGCAACTTCACCAGCAGCCCACAGACCCGGAATGCTCGTCGCGCCATTGAGATCGGTGAGAACGCCACCGCACAGGTAATGCGCTGCTGGAGCAATCGGAAGGAGATCTTGTGACGGATCGAACTTCAGTCCGGAAAGCATCGCGGCGATGGTTGGAAACCGAACATCGAATTGTTCGAGACCAGTCACATCAAGCAAGCAGTGATCGGTGTGAAGTTCGATCATGCGGCGAACCATCGCTCGACTCACCTGATCACGCGGAAGCATCTCGTCGACGAAACGTTCCCCGTTGATGTCGCGAATGAGGGCGCCGTGGCCGCGCAATGCTTCAGAAAGCAAAGGGCGTGGCATGCGCTGATGGTGAAGCGCTGTCGGATGAAACTGCACAAACTCGATATCGGCCACAGCAGCACCAGCGCGCAACGCCATAGCGATGCCGTCACCGGTCGCCTCAAGTGGATTCGTCGTCACAGAAAAGATCTGACCGGCTCCGCCTGACGCCAACAGAACATTTCTGGCACGAACGAAACCAACCGTCCCATCGGCCAACGCCGCACGAACTCCAACGCATCGACCATTTTCAATCACAAGGTCAAGAGCAAACGCATGCTCATGTATTTCTGTTGCTTCACTGCGCACCGCAACAACTAGCGCTCGTTCGATCTCGGCGCCGGTGGCAACACCACCAGCATGAACAATGCGCGGAAGTGAATGTCCACCTTCGCGCGCTAATTCGAACTGGCCTTCCGCGTCGCGATCGAATCGCGCTCCAAGTGAAACCAGATCACGAACCCGAACTGGACCTTCTTCAACCAGGATGCGCACCGCATCAACATCACAAAGCCCAGCCCCGGCGGCGAGTGTGTCGGCGAGATGGAGATCGGTGGAATCGGGATCACCGCCAAGTACAGCGGCAACGCCACCTTGGGCCCATCTGGTCGTCGACTGCTCCAGCGGACCCTTCGTAAGAACACCCACACGAACACCGTCTCGGGCCGCGGCGCGGACGGCGGCGGAAAGTCCGGCAACGCCAGAACCGACAACAAGTAGATCGAGTTCGGCAGTCACAGGTGTGCAGTCTGACCGAAGAACGGCGTTAGGCCCGGAATCGAACGGGAGATTCTTCAGCAGCGATGGTCACGGCCTCGAATTCATCGATGATCCGATTCGTTCCGTCGACATGCACAACACGAGGCGCGTAGTCCTCAAGTTCGGCTTCGTCATAATCGGCATAAGTGATCACAATGATGCGATCGCCCGGCTGAACCAGTCGTGCTGCAGCACCGTTGAGGCACACCGTGCCCGGGCCACCCGGAATCGCGTAGGTCTCGAACCGGGCACCGTTATCAATATCGACGACCTGCACCTGCTCCCATTCGCGAATGTCGGCCCGCTCCATCAATTCCGTATCGAGGGTGATGGAACCCACGTAATGGAGATTGGCGTCAGTAACACAAGCACGATGGATTTTTGATTTCATCATTCGACGATGCATCGTCTTCTCCTTCAGCTTGGCGCCGCGTGCGGTCACCGTGCGGATCTGTCTTCCTACGGTACGTCGACACCAAGGTTGTCGAGTAATCGTGGCGTTCCGACCTGCGCCACCATCAACAACCGCACCGTGGTACCACTCGCCAGTCGATCAGGAGTGAGTAATGACTCAGGGTCCACAACGACGGCGTAATCGAGGGCGGCGAGCGGTTCGGCATTGATGATTGAGGCCATGTGTGCCTCGATAACTGACGGATCGCTCTCCCCCGCTTCGATCATGGCGGCCCCGGCACGAAGCGCTCGGTTGATGACCGTGGCGGCTTCGCGTTCGGTTGACGAGAGATACACATTCCGACTCGACATGGCCAGACCATCGGTTTCGCGCACGATGGGACAACCCACGATTTCCACCGACTGGTCAAGATCGGCGGCCATTCGACGAACGACCGCAAGTTGCTGGAAGTCCTTCTCGCCGAAATATGCCCGACAGGGACCAGCAATGTTGAACAACTTCGTGACCACCGTGCTGACTCCATCGAAATGTGTCGGACGACTCGCGCCTTCCATTGAGGAAGTGAGGCGATCGACATGAACATTCGTCAGTGTCGGTTCGGGATACATCTCGCTGGTCGTTGGCGTGAAGACAACATCGGCTCCGGCCGCTTCGGCCAGTTCGAGATCATGCTCTAGCGGACGCGGGTAGGCATCGAGGTCTTCACCTGCACCGAACTGAAGCGGGTTTACAAAGATCGTGAGGGCAACGACGTCGCAATCGTTTGCTGCGGCACGAAGGAGCGACAGGTGGCCTTCGTGAAGCGCACCCATCGTTGGAACCAATCCGACCGTACGCCCGAGCGCGCGCACCGTTTCGAGATGCTCACGAAACTCTGATTTTGTAGACAGGACCTGCATCAGTTTTCCGTTTCAGGAATTGGTGGCGTCGATTCATCGTTCGCTGATGAGCGAGAGTCCACCACGCGACGAGCCGCGTCCACCAATGCGTCATACAACGCAAGTTCTGAGGGGTCGATCGCGTCTCGATGACGAGCAACGGTTTCCCAGTCGCCACGCGCCACGGGACCCGTCAATGCATCGATAACTCCAAGATCTTCAATGTTGTCAATCGTTGCACGAACGAGTTCTAAATACGCCTCGATCGGGACCCCCGCCACCCGGGCCACTCGTTCTGCGGAACCGAGCAGAGCAACGATGTGATTCGACGCGATTGCTGCCGCTGCGTGGTACGCAACTCGATGGTCATCATCAACAACAAATAATCGACCAGTGAGCGAAGCAACTACCGACTCCATACACGTCTGCGCGCTCGCGGTATTCGCATCGACAGCGAACCATGCTCCGCCAACCAATCGTTCGGCTCCGGCTTCCGGAGTGGGCATTGACGTCAACGGATGCAGTGATGCACGTTGCGGATGTGTTGCTAACGCTTCAAGACCAAGTGCACCAGAAAGATGGATAACAACGGTCGTCGGATCCGGCGTGATCTCGCGTGCGACCTCAGCGATGACCCCATCGGGAGTCGCGATGACCAAAAGATCAACTCCGCTCGCTGCTGCCGAGAGCGACTCACCATGATGAATGGGAGCAACCACCGTCCAACCAACCCGTGCCAGCGCAATCGCCAGCGCACCGCCCGCACGGCCCGGCCCAATGATTCGGACCGAGCTGTTGGTGGTCATCCTGGTTCAGCGTCGATTGGTCCGACGCGATGTACGTGGCCCTCGGCCCGGTCCGACCAATCAGGTCCGGCAACATCGGGAGCAAGATCGGCGAGCGGAGCCATGACGAAACGACGCGATTGCATTCGCGGATGGGGAACTTCGAGATCGGGTTCAGAAATCGTGACGCCGTCGATCCAGATGATGTCGACGTCGAGCGTGCGCGGGCCCCACCGAACGGTACGTACCCGGTTTGCCGCCGATTCGAGACGATGACAAACGCCCAACAATTCGCGTGCACTCAAGTCGGTGTCGAGTTCAATCACGATATTGAGAAATGGATCTTGCTCAGGTCCACCAACCGGATCGGTGCGATACACCGGTGACACCGCAACGACTGAATCAAGGGAGTTCACCGCTTCACGCAAAAGAGACCATGAATCACCGATGTTCGAGCCGAGGCTCAAGAACGCACGCGACATTCAGCGTCCTCGGGTGATGGTGACGCCCGATGTGGCCAGAGCCTGCGGCACTGGTGGGCGCAACTTCCGCACAGAAACCGTGACGGACAATGCTCGGGGATCGGCGAGCACCGCGTCGGCGATGTTTTGGGCGAGGTGTTCAAGCAACTGCGGAGTTCCGTTGAGAATGACGCTCTCGACGGATGCCGTGATCGCTCCGTAATCGAGGGTGTCGGCAAGATTGTCTGATGATCCCGCCGCAGAGAGATCGGCGACAACGTCGAGGTCGACTTCGAGTGGCTGCGCTCGTTCACGCTCCTCGGGAAGCGCGCCACAAATACCGGTCACCACAAGTTGGCGAAGTTCAATTCGATCAGTCGGGGCCATTGGGCAGCGCTCCGGTTCAGGCAGGCGGGGGGATCGTCAGCGAAATCGCCACCAACTCACGACCAATGGGGCCGAGTTGGCGCTGCGTCAACTGTTCAATCACGGTAACAACACGCGGCGGGCTCTCGACCAAGCCGTTCCAGAGCAAGTAGCCGGCGATCAGACCACACACGCGATCGCTGAGTTCTTCAGCGTGGATGAGGATGCGTTCGCCGCGCTCGAGCAGGGTTCGCAATTCCGCGAAGAATGCCGACTCGAAAAGGCCGAGATCGTCTTCAGGCACGGGGCGATGGCGCCAGGTAACACCGAGCTCGTCGTAATTGTGGAGATTGAGCGGAGCGGTGATCATCGAGATGACACAGGTGAATCCCTGTTCTCGGACCCAGATGATTTCCTCTTGGCGGCGAACTTTTCGATGGTTCGCTCCATAGCCACCGGGTCGCTCACAGAGGGCGAGTCGCTCAGCGATCACCCAATGAAAGTTGCGGGGTCGGATTCCCTGCGCCCATTTACCTTTGCTGGCCACGGCGCTCATGCTGCCACGACTTTGGCCGCTTGGATGGCGCTTCTGACGTCGTGAGCGCGAATCATGCTCGCTCCGGCGTGCATTGCCCACACTTCCGTCGCGATCGATCCGGCAAGACGATCGTCGGCTGGAACCAGTTCATCGGAACCGTCAGATGTCGCAAGGAGCCTTCCCAGCATGGCTTTTCTGCTTGTCCCTACGACAACGGGCCAACCCATTTCAACGATGCGATCGAGGTGCGCGAGCAGGGCCAGATTGTGTGAATCAGTCTTCCCAAACCCAAACCCAGGATCGACCCAAATTTCTTTTACTCCGGCCTCTGAAGCGGCCATTGCGCGCTCGCGAAGGAACGCACATACCTCGGCAACGACGTCGTCGTAGTGGGGATCGGCTTGCATCGTGCCCGGCTCGCCCTTCATATGCATGGCAATCCAACCCACACCAAGCTCCGCTGCAACCGGCCAAAGTGATGCCGACACATCATTGATGAGCGTGGCACCAGCAGCCACAGCAGCCCTTGCCACCTCGGGTTTGCGAGTGTCGATACTGAGTCGACACCGACCGGCCAGACCTTCGATGACGGGAATAACTCGAGCGAGTTCCGTTTCGACATCGACTGGAGCAGCACCGGGACGAGTTGACTCTCCACCTATGTCAAGGACGGAAGCGCCTTCATCGACTAGCGCCAAGCCATGCGCAATCGCGACTTCGGGGTCGAGAAACTTCCCACCATCACTAAATGAATCGGGAGTGACATTGACAATCCCCATGACCAATGGGATTGCTTTCGGAGTTCCGACTCCGAGCCGAGGAACGACGTCGGCCACGTTTAGTCGCGAGTAATGAAGCGCATCGCTTCAAATCGGGTCGCAGCGCTTTCACGGAACAATCCACGAACAGCTGAGGTCACTGTGCTCGAGCCAGGCTTGCGAACTCCGCGCATTGACATGCACAAGTGCTCTGCTTCGATGACAACGAGCACACCACGCGGTTGCAATGTGGTTTCGAGTTCGTCGGCAATCTGCGCGGTCAGACGCTCTTGCACCTGTGGCCGTTTGGCGTAGGCGTCGACAAGGCGAGCAATTTTCGAAAGACCTGTCACACGACCATCGGTGCCGGGGATATAGGCAACATGTGCTTTCCCCATGAACGGAACCAGGTGGTGTTCGCACATTGACGTGAGTGCGATGTCACGAACCATGACCATCTCGTCGTGGTTCGCTTCGAACATGACTTGAAGGTGACTGCGGGGATCATCACGAAGACCAGCGAAGACCTCGGCGTACATGCGCGCCACGCGATCGGGGGTGTCCTGAAGGCCATCGCGCTCAGGATCCTCACCGATGGCGATGAGGATCTCTTTCACAGCAGCTGAGATACGGGGAAGATCAACGGGGTCCATCACGGTCTCCTAGTGAGGGGACGAGAACAGAAACGTTCACTCGTATGGGGATCGTACCGATTCCCACTGGATTTAACGACCTCAGTGGCCACTTTCCGGACCGACAAAGACCCGGAGATCATGAAGATTGCGATAGCGCTCCGCCACATCAAGGCCATAACCAACAACAAACTCATCAGGAAGTCGGAAACCCACGTAGCGAAGATCGGGTTCGACCTTCTGCATGCCTTCTTTGAGCAGAAGGGCACAAACCTCGAGGCTGGCGGGATGTCGCGCCGCCAAGTTCTTTCGGAGATAGTTCAGCGTGAGGCCGCTATCGACGATGTCCTCGACGATGATGACATCGCGACCAGTGAGGTCGATATCGAGATCTTTCACGATCCGCACTACGCCACTGGTCTTCGTTGCTGTGCCATAGGAAGACACCGCCATGAAGTCGAGCTCGACGGGTAACGCGATTGCGCGAGCGATGTCGGCCATAAACATGACCGCACCTTTAAGAACCGCAATAAGCAGTGGTGCGCGACCGGCGTAATCGGTGGTGATCTCTTTGCCTAATTCAGCGATGCGTTGCTGAATGGCTTCGTGGGTGACGAGGATCTGGCCGAGATGGGGATCGACATCGGGATGCGGATGGTCATTTTCTGACGCGCTTTGGGTCACGCGGCGAATGTAGTGCAGTCCTCAGACTTTCGGTGCCGTCACGATTCGCAACCGACCCGCAGTTCGTTCGACGCGACGGTTTCCACCCACGTCGGTCGCAGTGGCCTCGCCCTTTACGACGGCCATGACGCGATCAATCGTTGCTGCATCAGGTGGATATCGCTCCTCTGCGCCTTCTCGAAGCCACTCTCGGAGAGCAACACGAGCAATCGCCTCGGGTGCGTCGCGGAGAATCCGCGCATCAGTTGGATCAAGCGCAGCCGCTTCGAACCGCAGGTGATCAGCGACTGACGCAAACACATCGGCCTGGCGATCGAGAATCGGAACCGGGTCGCGGCCGGCGATCTCGGCGAGCAGTGGAAGCACTTCGTGCCGAACGCGGTTACGCACAAACGCCGGATCGCTATTACTCGGGTCAAAGAACGGATCGATACCTTCCAGTTCGCACACTCGTTCTGTTTCTGATCGGCGCAACTCCAAAATTGGATGCCGGACGCCCGGGCGAATGGAGGCCAACCCGTCGGGGCCTGCGCCGCGCAACAGATTCACGATCATGGTTTCGGCCCGGTCATCAGCAGTGTGACCAAGGGCAGCTTCGGGCCCAAGGACTTCGTGGCGAGCGGTTCGAGCCCGAGCTTCGAGGTTGGCCCCCGCTTCCACGATCACTGATGCAGACCGAAACGACGCTCCAAGGGCATCGGCAACCGATCGGACACGATCGGCCTCCTCGTGCGAGCCAGGGCGCAACCCGTGGTCTACGTGCACCGCAGTGACAGCACAGCCTGCGGCGACGGCCAAAACCAACAGCGCCATCGAGTCCGCACCACCTGACACCCCGCAAACTAACGGCGAGCCCGCAGACGGGAACGTACAACGAGCCAGTACTTCCTCGTGGCGTTCAGCGAGAGAACTCACGATGACCAATCGAGTTCAGCCAGCGACCGGAACTACAGCCGCCATGCGGTCGATCCACAAACGCGGTTCGCGAATCTCGATGATGCTCGGAAGATTCTCTGGCCCTTCCCACGCACGCGACAACAACGGTTGGCCGCCTGCACGTTCAACTTCAGTGATGAATGCCTCTCCTTGGGCGTACTGCGCCAACTTGGCTTGCAGGCCAATCAACTGCTGAAAAACCTTTGCCATACCGCGCGCCGATTCGCGTCGCTCGCGCAAAACCTTCGAAAAGCGATCCGCGCTCGGAACAAGGTCGTGGCCGGCACGATCCATCGTGATATCGCCATGTCCTTCGAGAAGACTCATCATGCCGCTCACCTGATCGAGCACTGCCCGTTGTTCGGGACTAGCGATCAGATTTACCAATCCGCCATCGGCAAGTGGTTTCTGTCCTGCACGAATTGCAGCGGTCACCCGTGCGATCGTTTCGCTCACGCGAGCTGGGTCCGGGTCGATGGTGTTCATTGTTTCGTGAACGAGTCCGAGAAAATGTTCTCGGAGCCAAGGAACCCCGGTGAACTGCGCGCGATGTGTGACTTCGTGCAACGCGAGCCACATGCGGAATTCTTCGGGTGGAAACGCGAACTGTTTTTCGAGCGCCAGCACGTTTGGACCTACGTAATAAACGATGTCCTGATCCTGCGGATTCTCTTCTTCGATCACGAGTAAGTCGTATTGGCCCAGCACTCGTGCCGACATCCAACCGAGGACCACTCCGAGTTCAGCGCCAGCAATTCGTGCGGTCAGCGGCGCAACGCGACTCGATGAAACGCGATCACCGAACTTTTCGAGCATCGGCGCCAACAAACGTTGAAACGACGCGAGGTTGGCGCGGATCCAGCCTGGTCGATCGGTGACTCGAGCGCGAGCAGGACCGGCAAGTGATCGCAGACCGGTTTCTTGCGCAACCAACTCTTCAGCGATCGCCGTTAGACGATCGAAATCAGGTTGCAGTGATTGATAGTGATAGCTAGCGGCGAAGGGATCCTTCTTCGACGTGCGGATCGCAACCCGTTCGGCTACTCCCCAATCGACCGCTGCGGCCACAAGCTCAGCGCTTGGGATAGCGGGGAGCGACGACCAGCTTTAGGTAGAGGCCGATCATTACTGCCAAGACTCCAATTGCCGAGGCGACCAGAACCGGCGCAATCCAAAATGCCCATACCTGCGCGAACAGAAGATTCATGGGTCTAATTCTATGCCTCTCGGCGAGGCTCTCCGCCACCGCCGGACTCCGTCGCCCCAGATCCTTCGATCCGGAGATAGGTCAGTTTCTCTTCGATCCGAATTCGAAGCGTGTCGGGAAACTCCACGGTGTGGGTTTTGGTCGAAATCACCAGCCGCAGCTCCGCCTCGAAATCAAACACCTCGAAGCAGGGACTACACGACTCGAGGTGCGCCGCGATGCTCGACCGCAGGGCATCGGTGAGTTCCTGATCGAGAAAACTGTCGACCTCAGCCATCACCCTTTCGCAGTCGGGGGTGACGGCAAATGGAACGCCGGATGGAGTGTTGGGGTCGTTGGTCATGGCGCTTCCAGGGAGGCTTCGGGGATGGCATCGGTCAGTCCCCGCGCAAGGGCATAGTCATGTAACTGCTTCTGGAGTGCTTTTCTTCCACGATGAAGCCGACTCATGACGGTGCCGATCGGAATATCGAGATCTTCGGCGATTTCCTTATAGGAGAGCCCTTCGACATCGCTCAGCAAAACCGCAAGGCGATAGGATTCAGGCAGGGCATCGATTGCACTCTGCACCTCGGCATCGGAGAACAAGTCCATAAGTTCATCCTCGGCACTACGAGAAGCACGAACGGCTTCAAGTCCACCCATCCGTCGGTACAGGTAGAAATCTTCGACATCATCGAGTTCAGTTTCTTCGGGACGACGCTTCTTCGACCGATACGAGTTGATGTAGGTATTGGTCAGGATGCGGAACATCCATGCTCGCAAATTTGTACCTTGCTCGAAACCAGCGAAACCTTTGTAGGCCTTTAGGTACGTCTCTTGAACAAGATCTTCGGCATCGGACGCGTTGTGCGTCATTCGCAGCGCGGTGGAATACAACTGCGGCATGTATTCCATTGCCTGCTCGGCAAACGCTCGTTGATCAGCCATCAGAGCCCGAGAGGAGAATCGAACTCCTGACCTGCTCATTACGAGTGAGCTGCTCTGCCGTCTGAGCTACCCGGGCGGGAAGCGATGAGGTTAGCCGCCGGCTCGGATACGACCCACTCGGCGACGTGCACTCATCGACGGGGTCGGCCAAGTTTCGTGAAGAGCGCCACCAACTGCAGTCGTTCGTTGGGGTTCCTCACCAGATTGGTCGCCAAGGCAGCGATGTCGTCGATTGCGGCCGCAATCTCGACCGGGCGCGGTGAGGCCGCGAGATCATCGCGGTAGCGCCGCGAAAGTTCCGTAAGTCCTGCGCGAATTTCGTCTGTTCGGTAACGACGCACTTCGCGTTTATGGCGATCTTCAAACTGCTTACGACCTGAACCCCGTTCCCCTCGAGCGGCAACGAGTTCGGCGAACTCGGCAACTTCTGCGGCATGGGCTTCGGCCAACGGAGCCATGGCGTCTTCGATCATCGCTAACAGGTCATCGACCGTTTCGATTGCCCGTGCACCTGTGCCGTCGAGTCGATCAGGAACAGCGCGCCATGCTGCACGCCGCAACGCAAGTCGATCATCGGTGGCCAACAACCGCGCGCGACCGAGATCTCCGACAGCAGCGGCAGCGGCGTCGGCGGCACGGTCAGGCGCGACGCCTTCGGCGATCAATCGCTCGGTGACCACATCGTCAGTGATCGTTGCAAGGTCGATGCGTACACATCGGCTCGCAATTGTCACGAGATCATTCGGAACATCATCAGCGAGAACCACAAACACCGTTCCGGCGGGCGGTTCTTCAATGGTCTTCAATAACTTTGGAGCAGCGGTTGTCACAAGATGGAACTCGTCAAGAATCAGAACCTTCGGACCATTCTCGATAGAAGAACGCGCCGCGGTCGCAATGATCGCATCGGCCTGCTCGGCAGAAATCGATGCGCCAACTCGTTCGAACTCAGTGATGTCGGAATGATTTTGCATCAGCGCCATTCGCGCTTGCCGCACAGCATCGTCGCCTGTGCGATCACGACTTACGAGCGCAGCAGCAAACGCTCGAGCGAGTTCGCGCTTTCCACTTCCGCGCGGACCGACCAGCATGTACGCGTGCACCGGTGCATTGACTGCAGCACGAAGTTCGCCAATCGCATCGTCCTGGCCGACGACATTGGCCCACAGTTCAATTCCAGCGAGTTCCGCCGACAGCGGCGGGTAGTCGGTGCGTGAAGTCACAGAGGCAGTTGTAGCCGCTCAGCGACGACAGCGAACACCGCAGCGGAAACCTCTTCGATCGAAGGGGTGCCATCGATGACCACCCAACGATCGGGTTCGGCTGCTGCTTGGGCTCGGAAACCTTCCATCACTGCTGCATGGAACGACGCCGGTTCTGACTCCATCCGATCGCGAGAGGAACCGAGTCGACGATTGGCTTCAGCCTCGGGGACATCGAGAAGAACGATGAGGTCGGGCCAAACGCCAGAAGTCGCCCACAGCGAGAGGTCACGAATTTCATTCACCGGTAGTCCCCGGCCATGGCCTTGGTAGGCAATCGATGAACCCGCAAAGCGATCGGTGACCACATGACGTCCCGAAGCCAACGCCGGCTCTACAACTTCTGCGACGTGCTGCGCGCGATCAGCGGCCATGAGAAGCGCTTCAGCACGATCGGAAAGATTGACTGTTTGCGGATCGAGAAGCACCGCGCGCAGTTGCGCTCCGACAGCTGTTCCACCCGGTTCACGAGTGAGCACTGCATCGATCTCGGTTGCTAACCGTTGCGACTGTGTCGATTTACCGCAGGCCTCTCCGCCTTCAAACGCAATGAACTTTCCGCGAGTCATGTCAGTTCTCCGGAGGCTGCGTTGTCGGGGTGGGATTCGGGTGCCGGGCCAGCCGGGCGAAGATCAATCGGCGTGAAATCAAGCGGCTGAGGATCCGGAGGATTCGGCCGCGATGGATGATCCGATTCGCCGGCACGCTTGGTTCGTTGGCCAGCACGCAACGAAGCTCCAGCAACAAATCCAGCAGCGATGATGATCAATGCCGCAAGCCAGAGCGCAAGGCGTACACCAGGAAGTTCGAGCGTCTTACCTCCGAGATCAATGCGATTATTAATCATCGTTGATGCAACGCGACCAAGAATGGCGGCGAGCAGCGGTCCAGCAACCATCGCAATGAGCACACACATGCGAACAAGGGTGTTGAGTGAACTAAAGACACGGCCACGAAGATCGTCGGCGACTTCTTGTTGAAGCATGGCAAAACCAAGAACGTAAACCGGACCGACAGCAATCCCCATCAGGCCAACGAAAATCACAGCTGCCCACAATGACGAAGATGACGCCGCGCAGAACAACGCTATGCCCGCAACAAAAAGCGCTGCGGTGAACGTTGTCGTTTGAGGCAACCGCTTCTGGAACGCCGACACTCCGACCACACCGATCGCGACACCAAAGCCAAGCGACGTCGTGAAAAGTCCGTAGCCAGCAGCGCCCGCGTCAAGCACTTCCGTCGAGAACACCGCACCAAGCGGAATCAGCATGCCGCCACCGATGAGTCCAGTAGCAAGTCCGAGGTTTACGGCCCGAACTGTGTGGTTCTTCCAAATTTCATTCCAGCCCTCACGAAGTTCTTGCATCGTGGCTTTGATGTCGACGCGGCGTTCATCATCGGCAGTCGAACGCACGCGTCGTTCTCGTTTGGGGAATGGAAGACGGCTAATCATCCACGCTGAAAAGAGAAATGTGAGTGCATCTGCATAAAACGCGAATGCCATCTGATTGTTCTCGAGCCACCCAAGACCAGGAACTCGTCCAATCCAAACCGACAAGCCGGCCAGCAATGCAAACAGCAGCGACGCGAACGGAAATGTTCCGTAGGCCGCAGCGAGCGACAAGGAGTTTGCCGTCGTTAAGTGTTCCTGAGGGACCAGATTCGGAACTTCCGAATCCTTCGCTGGACCCCACAGCAGCGTGAGAACTTCAAGAACCAGCGATGCGAGAACAAGACCAATGACATCGCTCACGAACGGGAGCAAAACCATCACGAGTGCTCGACCGATATCGCACGTGACCATGACCTTCTTGCGATCCCAACGATCAACAAGCACGCCAGCGAGAGGTCCAAAGAAAAATCCAGGCACAATGCGCGCGGCCATCACCAATGAGATTGCGCCAGCACCAGCGCCGCCACCGATCGTGGCCGCCAGCAGAATGATCGCTGAGAAGCCCAACCAGTCACCCGTGGCAGAGACAACCTGCACGAGCCAAAGTCGGAAAAACTCGTGGCTACCAAAAAGACGAACGTGGAAACCCGGTCGATCCGAGGGATCTTTCGTAAAGAGGGTTTCGGTGTCCTCACCGAAGAGCGAGGCACGACTCCAGCCCGGGATGGTCGCGTCAACGTCGGGGCCAGAAGCCTCGACGGGCATTGCATCCTCGGGGGGATCGGCGTCGTCCCGGGGTTCGGGGCGATGCACAGCCATGCAGGGAGCCTAGGAGAGGTCCCTGCCACCCCTGAGCACCGCTCTCTGGGTCTTCAGCGTTCCTGATCGAGGATCTGTGAGTCGGACCTGATCACGTTGGGCTTCTTGGTCGCCTTCTTGGCCGCCTTCGACTGCCCTGCCCCCACCGTTCGGGCGGTCATGAGGTCGGGCTTCTTGGCCCGAGATTTGGCGCTCTTCTTGGCCGTGGCCTTCTTTTTCGTGGCCTTCTTCACGGACTTCTTGGCCGCCTTTTTGGCCGCCGGCCCACCGTTTTCGGCGATGTAGACACGGCGATCCTGAAGGAGTTCGGCGCCTCGTTCAGGGCTGAGAGATTCCGGAACATCACCGACACGAAGCGAGGCATTGGTCTCACCGTCGGTGACGTACGGACCGAATTTCCCGTCCTTGATCAACATTTGTCGGCCCGAAGCTGGGTCGATACCGAGGTCAGCCAAGGGGGGCTTCGGCGCCCGCTTCCCAAACTGACGCGGCGCCGCGAATAACGCGAGCGCATCTTCGAACGTGACGCCAAGCATCTGCTCTTCGGAATCCAGACTCCGAGTTTCCGGCTTCTCAACGTCGCCCTCATCGCCCTTGGTCAGATACGGACCGAACTTTCCGTTCTGTGCACGAATCGATTTCCCGGTTTCGGGATCTGACCCGAGAACTTTCGGGAATGACAAAAGTTCGAGAGCTGTTTCGAGAGTGACCTCGTAGGGATCCATCGATTTGAACAGCGATGAGCGGCGAGGCTTTTCGTCAGGAGCATCTTCAATTTCACCAAGTTGCACATACGGCCCAAAGCGACCGCTCATGACAAACACCGTCAGACCCGTTTCAGGATCTTCACCGATTGGCTTGCCGCCCTTTGGCATTGCCAAAAGTTCGAGAGCAACTGCGACAGTGAGATCGGCGGGCGGAAGATTCTCTGGCACCGACGCGGTGTCGTCGCCGCGCTGCACGTACGGTCCGAACTTGCCCGGTTTAGCAATGACGGGCATTCCGTTGGGATCGTCACCAAGAAGAAATGTGTTTATTGCTGCGGCATCAATTTCAGGAAGTCGTTCGGTGACGAGGTCGCGAAGCCCATCTTTTCGTTTGCCGTCAACCATTGGGCCGAAATAAAACTCGGAAAGAGTGTCGACGCTGTTCGCCTCACCATTCGAGATTCGATCGAGTACTCCTTCGAGATTCGCGGTGAAGTCGTAATCGACAAGTTCAGCGAAATGCTGTTCGAGCAGCGTCGTTACTGCGAATGCGTTCCAACTGGGAACAAGTGCAGAACCTTTCTTCCACACATAGCCACGACCTTGGATCGTTTCCATGATCGATGCGTAGGTCGAAGGACGACCAACACCAAGTTCTTCCATTTTTCCAACAAGCGATGCTTCAGTGAATCGCGCTGGCGGTTTAGTGGCGTGACCTTCCGGAGTGATTTCCGTTGCATCAAGACCATCGCCAACCTTCAACTGCGGCAGACGGCGTTCGGTGTCGTCTTCGCTTTCCGTATCAGTGTCGTCAGTGCGCCAATCTTCAACCTGCATCCAGCCGCGTTCAGTAATAACTGTGCCCGCAGCAGAGAATTCCGCATCTCGACCACTCGCCGTTACCGCACCAAGACGAACCGTGACCATTTCGCCAATTGCGTCGATCATCTGTGAAGCAACAGTGCGTTGCCAAATGATCTCGTAAAGACGAAATTCACCAGGAGCAACTTCATTACGAACTTCTTCGGGTCGACGGAATCGATCGCCAGCGGGGCGAATAGCTTCGTGCGCTTCTTGCGCGTTCGCAGCCTTCTTGCCCCAGGTTCGTGGCTTTTGTTCAATCGCCGAAGCACCGTACCGCTCGGTGATTTCCGCTTTCGCTGCAGCGACAGCTGCGCCAGAGAGATTGGTGGAGTCCGTTCGCATGTAGGTGATGTAGCCCTGCTGGTACAGACCTTGGGCCATCGACATGACCTGCTTCGCCGACACTTTGAGACGGCGACCGGCGACCTGCTGCAACGTCGAGGTTGTAAACGGTGCGAATGGGCGCTTGCGATACGGCTTGGACTCAACGCTGCGCACGGAGAACGGTGCCGTCTGAAGTTCCGCGGCGAGTGACGTGACCGTTTCTTCATTGAGGATGACGCGGTCGTCGCGCTTAAGTGCGCCATCGTCATCGAAATCATTTCCCGTAGCGATACGGACGCCATCGAGTTCAAGAAGTTTTGCTCCGAAGGGAATCGGTTCAGAGGACGCTGCGAACACGCCTTTGATGTCCCACCAATCGGATGACACAAACGCCATGATTTCGCGTTCACGTTCCACCACAAGTCGTGTCGCAACACTCTGCACACGACCCGCAGACAGTCCACGATTGACCTTCTTCCACAGAACCTGAGAAAGGTCATAGCCAGCAAGGCGGTCAAGAAGTCGACGAGTTTCCTGCGCGTCGACGAGCAACTGGTCGAGTTCACGCGGATTGGCAAATGCTTCGCGAATTGCTGGGGCGGTGATTTCGTGGAACACCATGCGGTAAACCGGCATGTCCTTCGGCGGCTTAAGGACCTGGAGCAAATGCCATGCGATTGCTTCCCCCTCGCGATCCTCATCGGTGGCGAGATAGAGCGCATCGGCGTTCTTCAATGCACGACGAAGTTCAGCAACGGTGTCTTTCTTCTTGTCGTACACCTTGTAATAGGGCTTGAAGTCGTCATCAGGATCGATGCCCAGATACGACCACCACTCTTTTTGTTTCCCCTCGGGAAGCTCCTTGGCCTTCGACACGAGATCACGAATGTGGCCAACCGAAGCGATAACGGTCGGCGACGCGCCACCGGTGTCCTCGCCGCGGAGGAATTCGGTGATCTTCTTCGCCTTGGTGGGCGATTCGACAATGACGAGGGGACCGGCCATGGGTGGACACAATGAGACCACCCCGGCGCCTCTGTCAATCGCAGCCTTTCGAACCACGGTCGCGGGGACCCCTAAAGGGGGTCCCCGATTTTTCTTATCCACAGCCCTGTTTTCCCGCCCTGAACGGGGATTTCGGCCATACTCAGCCCGTGACACCTACCGGCGAAAACCCCATCTCAAATGACGACACTCTCCGGCCCCTTGGTGAGGCCGGATCGGGCGAGCGCCGACCGTGGGGTGAGTTCGTCATCCTCGACGACGGACCAGCAGCAAAGGTCAAGCGGATCACTGTCGACCCTGGACAGCGATTGTCCTACCAATCTCACGACAAGCGCTCAGAACATTGGATCGTTGTCCAGGGAAAAGCCATCGTGACCCTTAACGACGTGGACCATTCCGTCGGCGCTGGCGGCACAATTGAAATTCCCGTTCACACAAAACATCGGGTTCGTAACGACGGCACAACACCCGTCGTGTTTATCGAAGTGCAAACCGGCACGTACTTCGGAGAAGACGACATCGTTCGCTACGAAGACGACTACGGAAGGGCAGGCTCCTAATGGACTTCGCACTCAGTCCCCGTGCCGCAGACCTCCAACAGCGCCTGCTCGCATTCATGGAGGAAAAGGTAATCCCGGCAGAGCCGGTTTTTGCTGAGGAAATGCGCGCTTCAGGCGATCCCCACTTTCACCCGCACGTGATGGAGGAACTCAAAGCCGAAGCGAAAGCGCGCGGTTTATGGAATCTCTTCATGCCGCACACCACCGAGTGGACACCAGATCCAGTTTCGAATGTCGACTACGCACCGCTCGCAGAAATCACTGGACGCAGCCCACTTGGCCCCGAGTCTGTGAACTCCGCTGCACCCGATACCGGCAACATGGAGATCCTTGCGCTGTTCGGAACTCCCGAACAAAAAGATCGCTGGTTGGTGCCGTTGCTCGAAGGCGAGATCCGATCTTGTTTCGCGATGACCGAGCCCGATGTTGCATCAAGCGATGCACGAAATATCAGTCTCAGCATCGTGCGTGAAGGCGACGAATACGTTCTAAATGGCCGTAAATGGTGGATTTCTGGCGCCGCAAACCCACGGTGCCGCGTCGCCATCGTGATGGGAAAAACCGATCCGTCTGCTCCCACCTACACGCAGCAATCGATGGTGCTCGTGCCCATGGATACGCCCGGTCTTACCGTTGTGCGCGATCTCATGGTGTTCGGTTACAACGATCGCGAAGGTCATTGTGAGTTGAAGTTCGACAACGTTCGCGTACCCGTTTCCAACATTCTCGGCGAAGAAGGAAGCGGCTTTGCGCTCGCACAAGCCCGTCTCGGTCCTGGTCGCATTCATCACTGCATGCGCTGTATCGGTATGGCCGAACGTGCGCTTGAACTCATGTGTCGCCGAGTTACCGAACGCGTTGCTTTCGGCAAGCCACTTGCCCAACAAGGCGTCATTCAGGAATGGATCGCCGATTCCCGCATCGAGATCGAACAGGCCCGCCTGCTCACAATGAAGGCAGCGTGGCTAATGGACACCGTCGGCAACAAGGGAGCTCGCACCGAGATCTCTGCCATCAAAGTGATCGCGCCCAACGTGGCACTCGCTGTCGTCGATAGGGCCATACAGGCGCACGGTGGCGGCGGCGTTTCGCAAGACTTCCCCCTTGCAGG
>WLMU01000021.1 GCA_009700115.1 Actinomycetota bacterium | reverse complement strand
ATTCGCTCCAACAGCGCTGGTCGGTGAAGCAAGGTCCACAGCAAATTGCTCAATGCATCAGAGGTCGTTGTCGCCCCAACAGCGAAGAGCAGTCGAACATGGGAATGCACTTCCTCGTCGGTCAATGTCACGCCTTGAAACTCACCAGTGACGAGTTGAGAAATGACATCGGAACCAGGATCCTCACGTCGCGCAGCAACAACCGGCGCGATCACTTCAGAAAGTTCATCAGCTGCCCTGCGCGCCGCCTCTGGATTGCTCGGTTCGGAAAGGATTGCCAGTGCCCACTCGCGCTGTCGGTCCTCGAACCCTTCGGGCAATCCAAGTTTTCGACTAATCGCCCAGAACGGAAGTCGGTTAGCGAATTCTCCTATGAGGTCACCCTCACCCTTTCTAACAAGACCATCGATCAATTCATGGGCGAGCGGTGTGAGTTCCTCATCGACGAATCTGACAGCAGCGCGTGAACGAAACGCTGGCGTGACAAGGCGCCGATAAACGTCATGATCAGTTCCATCCATCGAGATAAATGTTCGACCAACAGTTTTCTCGAGTTGATATTTATAAACCTCGCCACCGGGAAACTCTTCGTTGGAAGCGAAGAACTCACGCAACGTGTCCCAACTCAAAATGACAAAAGTCGGCATTCCATAAAAGGTCGCTGGCGCAACATCTCCGAATTCCGCCCGCAATGCTCTCAACGTGTCGTGGAGTTGAGCTCCAGGAAGCGGATCAACTGCGATATCAATCAACGAGCCAACAGCTTCGTTTTCAGCCATGAGTTTTCCCCCTTGAAGCACGGTACCCAATGATCGGAAGACATGCCCCGCTCAAAGTGTCAGGATGACCTCCCTGAGCGATGAGCGACCGACTCTTCCCATGACGACAAAGGAATTCCATGAGCGACGGAGCGAAGTACGAACAACTAGTCCGCGACTTCTGTGATGCCTGGGCCGATGGCGACCACGACAAGGTGGTCGCGTACTTCACCGCCGACGGCGTGTACCACAACATCCCCGTCGACCCGATGGTTGGACACGAGGCCATTCGCATGATGATCGAAGGCTTTACTGCTGGCCTCAAGGTCAAGGTCTTCCGCATCGACAATATTCTTTCGAACGGTCCGATGGTCGTGACCGAGCGCGTCGACATTTTCGAAAAGGAAGATGGCGGCCAGATCGAACTGCCCGTCCTCGGTATTTTTGAATTCGAGGGCGACAAGATCGCGAAATGGCGCGAGTACTTCGACCTGAATCAGTTCATGTCGCAAATGGGTTGACCCCTAACGGTCAACCAGCCAAGAAGTTGAAGACGTCTGGGAACGCTGTCGCGTCTTGAGCGAAGAACCCGTGTCCACCCTCGTAGACATGAAGTTCAGCATTTGGAATTCGTTCGGCCATCGCTTCGCTATTGGAAAGCGGAGCAATGCCGTCGTAGCGTCCAGCGCCTATGAACGTCGGTGCCGTGATGTGCTTGAGGCGATCCCAGACGTCGTGAGTGCTTCGTGCATTCAGTTGTTCGATCTCTCCGCGTTCAGCATCCGAGCCTGGTTTCGCTCCGTACTGGCCACTGATGCCATCGACGAAGAGCTGATCTGCTGGGTGGGCAGCGAGCCACTCGGGAGTGAACCGCGTATCCATGATCGTCATTGAAATTCCTGCTCGTTCGGATTCATCCATCGAACGGAGTTCATGAAGCGGATACGAGGAACCGCCTGCTCCGCCAGGCGATGTGCACAGCAATGCCAACCGCTCGACTCGTTCGGGAACGGTTACCGCAAACTCTTGCGCAACCATGCCGCCGAAACTGATTCCGATGACATTGAACGTGTCCCAGCCAAGAAAATCAACAAGTGCAATCGCGTCGGCCGCATATTCCTTCATTGAATAGGGGCCGACGGGGATTTCCGTACGACCCAATCCCCGTTGATCGTGGAGCACAACATCGAATTGCGAAGCGAGTACGTCGAACAGCGGGCGCATTCGTTCAATGGTCGAACCCGATCCGTTGAACATCAACAGTCGAGGACCCTCGCCTGCTTGTTCCCAATGAAGATCGATTCCATTCAAGCGTTCGGTAGGCATGTCACATCGATTTCCACTCAGGCGCTCGCTTTTCGCGGAACGCTTCTCCAGCTTCGGTCATATTTCCGGTAAACGTGCCAAGAACCTGCGTGCGATTCTCGAGTTCCATCGCTGCACGAAGGCTTGACGCATCAAGATTGGCCCACATGCCGACCTTGGTCATGCGTACCCCGTATTCAGAGTTGTCAGCGACCATCGCCGCAAGTTCAAGCGCCGTCGGCAGCAATGACTCACTACTGGTCACACGATTCAATACACCGAAGGTACGTGCCTCCTCAGCGCTGAATCGTCGTCCGGTCAGCATTAGTTCGGCAGCAATCGTGGGTCCACAAATTCGTGGAAGCCAATAACTGGTTCCGAGGTCACAAGACGACAAACCAACGCGGATGAAATGTGACGCGAAGAACGCGTCGTCAGTCGCTATTCGAAGGTCACAGGTCAGCGCGAGCGCGAGACCACCGCCGACAACCGCACCGTGGAGAGCAGCGATCACTGGTTGCGGAGTTTCATGAATAGCAAGAACGACATCCATCAGATGTTCCTGCATCTCGTGGATGAATCCGACTGGCCCTCGACCGCGCGCACGCTCAGGCACCCCACCCGTTCCACTCATATCGGCCCCGGCACAGAACCCTCGACCATTTCCGTCGAGAATCACCACCCGAACCTCACGATCGTGACGAATTGCCGCGAACGCATCGGAGAGACCTTCGATAAGCGCCGGGGTGAGCGCGTTATAGCGATCGGGGTCGTTGAGCGTCACCCGGAGAATGCCCTCGCTCACCATTGCTGTTTCAACAATTGCCATGCTGCTCCCCCACGAACTTGGAAATCCAAGTCCACCACATCGCCCACACTCACGCGCCACCTACGATCGTCGCCTATGGATCACCTGAGTGCCGGCGGCATCGTTCTCCTCGCCATTGCCGCGCTACTCGCTGGCGGAATCAACGCCGTCGCCGGAGGTGGTTCCCTCATCACCTTTCCCACCCTTCTCGCACTCGGCTTCCCACCCGTCACTGCGAATGTCACAAATACGGTTGGACTCGTTCCTGGCTATCTCGGCGGGATTGCCGGTTACCGCAAAGAACTAAAGGGTCAGCGCGGAAACGTTCGAATGCTTCTGCCTGCCGCGTTCGCTGGGGCGCTTCTCGGCGCAGTCATCCTGCTCACAACGTCGAGCCATGTCTTTCGAATTCTCGTTCCGTTCTTGGTGCTCGGCGCGTCGATTCTTCTCATCGCACAACCGGCGATTCAACAGAGGCTTGTCCGGCTTCACCCTGAAACAGGCGAAGCCATCGTCTCCGAACACACCATCGCTTCGGTCGTTGGTGTTTTCATTGCCGCAATTTATGGCGGCTATTTCGGCGGTGTGCTCGGTGTCATCTTGTTAGCGATGCTTGGTATCACGATGGTCGAACATCTCCAGCGTCTCAATGCGCTGAAAAGCGTGCTGCAGTTTTCGATCAACATTGTCGCGGTAGTGATCTTCGCGATTTGGGGACCGGTGCAATGGGGAGTTGTCGCGATGATGGCTCCCCTCACACTCGCGGGCGGGTGGCTCGGTTCTCACTATGGCCGACGACTTCACCCAACGCTGTTACGTCGAGCGGTCGGAATCTACGGAATCGTGTGCGCAGCGATTCTCGCAGTGACAATTCGCTAATTATCGCGGTAGCGCTGCAATCAGCCGATGCCGAGCGAGATGTAGGCAGGGGTTTGAGAATCGCTGGCCTGATACGGCTTCTTCGCCGAAAGGCCGAAGACAACGAGCAACGTTCCGCTAGGACCATTCACAACATTGATCGACTTCACGTAATCGAGCTGAACGGGAAGCACCGTTGTGGGTGCCGCCGGCGAACCGCTCCAAGTTCCTTGTTGAAGTGTGATCACTAACGCTGCGGAGCCTTGGGTCGCCACTGTTGCGCCGCTGGCATCAAGTACCGGACCAGTTGCATACGCCGCCGTCCAAGCGCCAACGGTCGAACCCAACTTCAACTGAATGTTGTCGGCGCAGCCCTGCTTTGAGTTCACGATTGAGCCAAGAGCCGACGGGGCGCCCGACTTGCCACCCGAGCTGGTACCCACGGTGCCGGTAAACGGGCATGTGGTATCGGTGATCTGTGCGCCACTGCTCGCGGTTGTGGAGGTCGAGTTGCTCGATGACGATCCACTCGAACAAGCAGCAAGGGGGACGAATAAGGCCACAACTGCGGCGGTGGCGATGATCGTGCGGCGAAGGTTCACGGGGTCTCCTCAGAAACGGTTTCGGCCCCCAATGTAGAGCAGACCACGCAGCCCTAAACCAACTACTGGGTTCCGATAGGCCCTTAGCCCCCACAATTTCGTACACTCCCCACGTCGCTCCATACCGACGAGCGCGTGAACGAGGGGGATGTCATGGGTCGTTTTGATGGGAAGGTCGTCATCGTTACTGGTGCAGCCCGAGGTCAGGGAGAGGCAGAAGCCCGCCTGTTTGCCACTGAAGGCGCAAAGGTGGTCCTCGCTGATGTGCTCGACGCCGAAGGTGAGGCCGTCGCTGCTGACATCGGATCGAATGCTCGCTATCTGCATCTCGATGTCAGTAATGAAGCGGAATGGCAAGCAGCGATTGCAGCAACAAAAGACTTTGGAGGTCGTCTCGACGCACTCGTGAATAACGCTGCGATCATCTGGCCATCAGCAATCGAGGACACAAGCCTTGAGGCGTACATGGCCGTCATCAACGTGAATCAGGTCGGCTGCTTCCTCGGAATGAAATCAGCGATGCCGCTCTTGAAAGAATCAGGCGGCGGTTCGATCGTGAACATTTCGTCTATCGATGGCATCGCATCGAAGAACGGCCTGATCTCCTACACCGCTTCAAAGTTCGCCATTCGCGGCATGACGAAAACCGCAGCGATGGAATGGGGCCGATTCGGCATCCGTGTGAACTCCGTGCACCCCGGTGGCGTCAACACGATCATGGGCAATCCCATCAATGATCCGATTCTCGAAACGATGCCGTATCAGCAGCAAGCGATTCAGCGCATCGGTTACCCGAATGAAATTGCTGCAGCTGTTGCATTCCTTGCGAGCGCTGACGCGAGCTACATCACCGGTACCGAACTTGTGGTTGATGGTGGTTGGCTGAGCGGCCGGCTTGAACCAGGACTTCCTGGCTCAAGCGCAACGACAGAAGGATTTGGCTACAACGCATGACCGATACTGAGCCCGCTCCGTTTTCAGCGGGTTGGACCGTCACCGATGAGTCAGCAACAGAAACTGTTGCTGACTCAACACGCGCGCTGATCACTGCGCTCCGCCGTGCTGACGCCCCAACTGAATCCCTCGAACGAGCAGCCGCGCTTATCGATGAAGCCACAGCGCTCCTCGCTCCTCACCGAGTTGACGCGACTCCGATGCAGGGGCGCCTTGGTGAAGGTGGGCCGATTGGTGCCGAAGCGAAGGAACCTCGGGTTTTCTTCCCATGGAGTCCGATCATTGGCCCACTCAATCCACTGTCCGGCGATGTCGAATTCCATTTCGCTGACGGCCGGACGACCGGACGCGCCTTTCTTGATGCGCAATACAACGGACCACCAGGAATGGTGCACGGCGGAATCATCGCCTTGCTCTTCGACGAACTTCTCGGTGGAACAAATGTCTGCAATGGACTCGGCGGATTTACCGGAACCTTGTCCATCAGATACGAGCGACCAACATGGATCGAACACGAACTCGAACTTGAGAGTTGGGTTGATCGGATCGAAGGCCGGAAAGTTTTCACGGCAGGAACGATTTCAATCAACGGCGAAGTCACTGCTCGGGCTGAAGGCATTTTCATCATGACCCAGGGCTGGAAATCGGAGAAGCCGTGACGACCCAGCACGATGGCGACGACGCCGAACGAAATGTTCTCGGCAGCCACCTTGAACCTTGCGGAACCGACCCCATGACTGGGTTCCTCCGCGACGGCTGCTGCACAACTGGTCCTGAAGATGTTGGCCTTCACACAATTTGTGCAGTGATGACATCAGAGTTCCTTGAGCACCAACGTTCCATCGGAAACGATCTCATCACGCCGATGCCCCAGTATCGATTCCCCGGTCTCGTACCCGGAGACCGCTGGTGTGTCACAGCGCGCAACTGGGCCATCGCCTTCAAAGATGGCTTCGCTGCTCCAGTTGTTCTTGCATCAACAAACGAAAAGACCCTTGAAGTCATTCCGCTCGATTGGTTGCAACAGTTAGCGATCGACGTCCCGCCCGACCTCAGCAGCCTTATAGACCCCGCCTGACAAACCCAAAGAACTAGCGGCTAGCCAAGTTGTTGGTGAACTGAGCCCATGACTGCTCCGCCATCGGCCATGAACGGTCCGATCTTTGGATACAAGGCGGCAAGCGATTCGCTTCCCATGTGGGCGTCCATCGCTGCTTGATCGGCGTACTGCTCGATCATGTAAACCGTGTCGGGATCATCACCCGCAACAAGCGTGTAGACCTCGGTTCCTGCTTCAGCATTTGCCACTGCAAACATGTCGCCGAACTGAGCAAGCAGTTCGTCGCGTTGGCCCGGATTCGCCTTCATCGTTGCGATCATTACGCGCTTTGCCATGATTCCCCCTCGGGTTTCGGTCGCCGAACGATACCCCCGGCTCGCTGTCTTGGGAATTAGAGAATGCCATCATCAAGCGAGATGGCTTCAACCTCGAGGCCACGGAGTTCCTCGTCGCCTTCCGGGATTCCAGGAGTGGAAGGGAGAAACTTCGCGGCCAGAATTGCTGCCCCGACAAGAATCAGGGCGCAGGTCCAGACACCTACTCGCATACCCGAGACATACGCGTGCTTTGCATTTTCGAGCAGTGACGCCGCTTGATCAGCCGGCAGATTTTTCGAGACTTGGATGGCCTTGCCGATCGAGTTTTGCGCGTCATTCGCGACTTCGGTCGGAAGCCCTGAAAGATCCGAAAGCGATGCGTGATAGCGCCACGCGAACAAACTTCCGATCACTGCGACGCCGAGTGCGCCACCAATCTGACGAGTCGTGTCATTGACCGCAGAACCAACACCAGCTCGATCACGTGGCAACGCTCCCATAATCGACTCGGTCGCAGGCGTCGCAGTGAGTGCGAGACCCGCGCCGAAAATGGCACGAACCACGATTCCACCGATGTCTGAAGAAATGATCGATTCAATCCCGTAACAAACCATGACAGCGGAACAGACGAGAAGCCCCACGATTACCACTTTGGTTGTTCCCCAACGTGCAACAAGTTTGTGGCTCTGTGGGCTCATCACCATCAGGCCGACAGCAACCGGAGCAGTCATCACACCCGCCTTAAGTGGTGAGTATCCCAGGATGAACTGGAAGTACTGCACGATAAGGAAGGTGGAACCAAACATCACGAAGTAATTGATCGTGATGGTCATACTGGCGGCGCTGAATCGCGGATTTCGGAAGAAGTTGAGATCAAGCATCGGATGATCGCTGCGCATTTCCCACCACGTGAAGAGTCCAAGAAAAATAATCCCGGCGCCTACAGCAAAGAGAACCTCCGGACTCGACCATCCTTTTTCCGGAATCTCGATGATGCCGTAGAGCAAACCGACCAAAGCGACGATGGAAAGAATCGCTCCGATCGGATCAAGACGATGTCCCACTTCAGCGCTCTTCGAGGGCGGGATAAGAAACCAACCCATCACAACAGCAACGATGCAGATCGGAACATTGATAAGGAAGATCGATCCCCACCAGAAGTGGTCGAGCAGAAAACCACCGAGCAAGGGACCAGCGGCAACACCAATTCCAGCGACTGCGGCCCAGATGCCGATCGCCTTTGATCGTTCTTTCCCTTCGAAGGTGTTCGTGAGAATGGCCAACGTGGCAGGGAGGATGAGCGCTCCTCCGATGCCCATGAGACCACGGCACACGATCAGCGAATTCGCGCTGTCAGCTTGGCTAGCAACTGCAGAGAAACCACCAAAGATCACGAGCCCAATCATCATGGTGCGATGGCGACCCCACTTGTCTCCGATCGCACCCATTGTGAGCAGCAAACACGCGAACACGATCGTGTAGGAATCAATGAGCCATTGAAGTTGGGCCTGCGACGCGCCGACGCCCCTCACAATCGAGGGAAGGCCAACGTTCATAATCGTGTTATCGATCGAAGTGATCGTTACCGCAATGCAGATTGCGATAAGAGTGAACCAACGCCGCTGATGAATTCGCCCAGGCGTCCAATGACTCGACATGTGTTCGCAACCCGTTTCGTATGGCTTGGTGACCCGTGATCAGAAAGCACTCGAGGACAGTCAGACAGCGACTCCGACGTGATGGAGACGGTAGTCTCCTCGGCACTGTGACCGTAACGCCCCATCCCAAGACGCCTCGTCGAAGCACTGTCACCACTCCTCGTCATCGCCGCGTTTTGGCGGTCGCTGCCCTTGGCCTCAGTCTGTTCATTGCAACGGCCCTGGCCGGCTGTTCAGTTCTTAATGCTTCAGTACCAGCCCCGTTATCGATGTTCCCAGCACCAAACGGCGTTCCTGTGTCTGAACAAACAAACGTCACTCCCTATCCACTCATGCAGCGACTCGGGAAATGGAACGGATCAACGTTTACCCCCGTTACTCCTGGATCCATTCGTGGCGGAAACGTCGTCGTGATGACACATGGATGGGCAGCCGGCTTACTGAGTACCTACGAAGCCGCCCAAGCAGCCTCCTCTGATCTCGTAACGATGTGGAATCCTGCGATGGTCGATCCAAAAACTGGTCAACCATCCATCGCGTTGTTCGCGAATCTTGCAGCGTCACTCCAAGCTGCAGATCCGTCATCCAGCATTCTCATGTACAGCTGGGTAGATCAAAGTGCTACCAACACGAGCGCACTTGCCGCCTACGCCCCCGAACGCGCTACCGAAATTAACGGTCACCGAATGGCGACTGCTCTCGACCAGTCGCTCGCTTCTAGTTTCTTAGGCAATGGCGGCGCAGTGCATCTCATTGGTCATAGCTTCGGCGCCAATGTTGCCACGACTGCTGCACTCGCTCTTGCTTCGCCACCCCGACAGCTCACGCTCTTTGACTCTCCCGAGGTTGATCTCGCTCGGATCGGTGGCGCGAAGAATGACCTCCGATACAAACTCACTCGCCTCGATATCGGACGAGGAGCCAATCAAACGTTTGTTGATAATTACATCTCACTCGTCGGTGAGGCGTATGCAGGGTTCCCCGGGCTAGGCCAAGTCGTAGACGTTCATTTACTGCCACCATCATCTGATGCCGGCGTAGACAAACATCAGTACCCAATTGGCTGGTACGCCGATTCCGCGGCAAATAAATCATCGGGCGTTGGATTGTGGTGGTCGCCCCTCGTTGGCGGCAACGTCACAACTCTGGCCACAACGTGGAATCAAAGTTCATCACTTGATACGCAAGAACTCGTGCTCATCCCACAGGGCTCTGCACCTCCTCCGGACAGCAACGCTTCGGTTAGTTACCTCTCGACAGCAATCGCCGATCCCGCTACCGGCCTACAGGTCGCCACAGTTCCGAACACCGTTTCGAATTTCACCTTTACAACTGACAAAGACTCGTTGTGGCTCACGTTTGACCAGACCATTTCAGGCGCACCAACCGATACGTTCCACCTCTTCATCGACGGTCGCGAACGGTCAGTCCTTTCGCCGCCTACTTCGGGAACTGGCAACGACGGAAGTTTCCTCATTCTTTATGACATCAATTCCGGCGAGCACACGCTTTCCCTTACCGCCGAGGGAGCAGTCATTGGGGCGCCGGCATCGGCAGCAGCGAATGGTCGAATTGCCAACCTCCGTATTTCCTCAACTACCGGAATCCAACGGAATCTTGCTCCGACCCAAACAAAACGCTTGATCATTTGGGGAATAGCACTCATCATCGTGCTCCTCCTTACTGTTATCGCCCTGCTCGTTGTCTTCGTATGGTGGGTCATTCGAAGAGTGCGACGGGCCCGACACAAAACTCGCATCGACGACTAAAACCAAGGTGTTTCCCATGTCCACTGACTCAATTACCGACGCAGTCTTCGAAGCAGGGATCCTCCTCCGAGCAGACGGCGCCGATCTTCACTTGGTCGAGTTCGATGAAGCGAATGCTCTCGTTCGCGTCGCCGTCGACATCTCCGGCTCAAATTGCCCTGAATGCATCATCCCGCCCGACCTACTGGCCGACATGCTCACCGATGCCATCAACCGCAGTTACTCGTCGCGAGTCGACGTTGATGTTCACGATCCTCGCCGAGATGATCCTTCGCTTAGCGAACACTGATCCGCACCGAGGCAACTAACCAAGAATCGGCTCGTGGGTTGGTGTAGCCAGATGCGGTATGAACCACCACGACTGTGCGATTCCTGGTCCACCCGCAGTCACGATCCAAATATTGTCAGGGCTCGCAAGAGTGACCTTCTGATCAAACTTTCCCGCGGTATCAGCCACGAGCCGCGGGTACATCCAGTCAGCGATTGATTCTTTTGTCCAGCCATCGGCGACAAGACGGCGATAGTGCTCTGGTCCGATGACAAGTACGACGCTTCGCCCGTCACCCGCCCATTCGTCGCGCTGCAGGCCCATATGGCGGGCGATCTCATATGCGGTGGTGAGAATTTCTTCAGACTCGGGGGCGAACTCGGTGACTTGAAACAAGCGCATGATCGACTGAATCGTCACAACGCTCTGTTCGCGTTCATAACCAAGTTTTACGTGAAGCGGAGTCCATGCCGTTGCTTCTTCATCCTCTGCGAAGCAGAACGAATAGCGAAGGGGCCAACTGAAACTGGCGCGGTCAAGAACTCCCGGGACTGTTCGACATACGTTACGGATCACGAGTCGAAGCGCTCGACCGATTGTGGCGTTCGGACGAAAACCAGGGCCGAAGCATGCTTGGCCTCCGTGCACGCCAATGTCGTGACGGATGGGACCATTCACGATGACGGCATGAGCTGCTCCGGCCAAAGTTGCCGTTGTTGAGTGGGCGTTCGCTAGTGGTTGAAGAAAGGCACGGACGGCCGCCAAGACAACGGGGAAATACTCAGGAAGACACCCCGCCATTACGGCGTTAATCGCAACCTTCTCTGCCGTCACAACAACGTCTCGTGTCGGCACTTCACCAAGAATCGTTTCGCCGGCTATGCCTCCGGCGGCAAGCATCGCCGCAACGCGTTCTGGCGTGGGTGGAACAACGGGAAGCCCGTCGGTCACTCCCAATTCGAACTGACCCTCGAGCGCATCTTCGAAAGAATCGAATGAATGCGTGTCAGAGACGAAACTCATCGGGTAAGGCGCAGTCGCACTGCATCAAGAACCTGCGCTGCCAGCATCGCTGACTCTTCTTTTGTCCAGACGGCAGTCGGATTATGCGGGTAGTCAATAACGATGACGGGATACTCGTCGGCACCAACAAGCCGAGCCATTGCGCGCACGGCGGGCTCAAGCGCCGAGTGCACGACACAGACGGCAGGTATTCCTGCGGCCTCAAGATCAAGAGCATCACGCATGCTCCGCGTGCTGCAGCTTCCGCAACCGCCGAACCCTGTTACTGCGACGGTGGCATGAGCAAGAAGTTCCGCCCACTGTTCGGGCTGCGGAGGAACAGCAACAGAGTGCTTCACAACTTTGCAAACTCCAGCGAGACCGTCCGCGTCAGTTAGTGCAGAAGCGATCGCGTCGAACATCGCTTCGGAGTCGCCAAGGCCATTCGCGACCACACCGAGGACCTGCCCCTTCAGCGTTTCTGGACGTAAAGCGAGAGGGAACTCCTCACCGCTTCCAAAACCTGTCGTTGGATCAAGCGTCACGATGGTCATGGCACAACCTCCCCCATGGAGAAACAAACCTCTTTCTTACGGTAGTTCCTGCCGCTCCTACGGCGCTGAAAAATCCTCGACCGGCAGTTAGCCCGCGCCACGCCTGACGCTGACTCGATTTCTCATCAATCTCGAAGTCGAGACGCTGGTTGATAGTTGGGCCCTGCGGTTTCATCCACCCGACCCAAGAGCAATTCACACGGCGGTTCGAAGCGTTCCGCGAACTCAATCGACAGTTCCTCGCCAAGGAGTCGCCACGGAAGGGTCGTGTCCCGATCCGTGTCATCTTCAAGTTGCTGACGAAGTTCAATGCCTTCAGGGGTCACGACTCCGTTTTGGGCGAGTCCACGATCAGCGAGCAGCTCCCACCCAACCCTGATCTCGTCGGGATTGCTTCCCCGCGATGTTGGCAACCAACCATCGGCATAACCCAACCATGCGTTGTGCAGGATCGACGCCTCGATACCGGTTAACCCTGCTGATGCGACAATCGCCCAATGCGTATCGCCGCGCCATTCTCGAATGCAGTTCACCGCCTGCCAGGCAGAAAGTAACGGATCATTCGCTCGTTCCATTCCAAGATGTGAGGCATAGAACACTCGCCCGACGGTTGGAAGCTGTTCCACCACAGTCCAAAGCGAGGGTCCCATCTGTTCGAGCGCGGGAACAATCGCAGGGGCGAACTCACGGAGTCCTTCAACAACGGCGTCATTACGCGCATTCCAGACCGATACAAAATCAGTCGATGCAGCGACGAGATCAAAAGTGAATGCAATTGCGCCCGGACTGATCGAACCGAAAGCGGCAACCACCGCTTCGGGGCCAGTGGCCGCCAACGGTGCGCAACGAGCAGCGATGTAGCCAATCGGGCCAGGAAGGCCAAGCGCTTCGTATCGCTGGATCGCTCCCGGATCCCAAAAGATCCACCCAATGGTGGTTTGCACTGATCGTGAATTGCGTTTCGCTATGGCGTTCCAATCAGCCATGGATCGCCCACCTTTCGAGTCCACGAATCTCGAAACCTAGAGAATCGCTTGCGATAAGTCACAGAACCTTGCGGAAAATCTTCTCTTTGCGCGCCGTGTAGGGCGGATAGGTGAGCGATGGATCAAGTTTGGTGCCACGGGTAAGAACTGGCTTCATGTGCTGGAAAATCCGCACTCCGGCCCTGCCGTGGTAGCCACCCATTCCGCTTTCACCAATTCCGCCAAACGGGAGATTCGGATTGGTCAGATGCAAAATGGTTCCGTTGACCGTTACGCCACCAGCGGTGGTGCGTGAGAGAACTTCGCGAACAACCTTTTTATTTTCAGCGAAGACATACAGCGCAAGTGGATGAGCGTGCGCGTTGACATAGGAAATCGCATCGTCGGTCGAGGAGACGCTTATTACCGGCAGAATTGGTCCGAAAATCTCTTCATTCATCACCTGTGATTCGAGGTCGACGTCGACAAGGACGGTTGGAGAGATATAACGAGTCCCCTCGTCACTAACGCCTCCAATCGCGGGTGTGGTCCCACGAAGAAGCCCTTTCAGCCGATCAAAGTGCCGAGGCGAGACGATGCGCGCGTAGCTTTCGCTGGCTTGAGGGTTCTCTCCATAAAACTCGCCGATTGCCTTACCAAGTTCTTCAACAAATGCATCCCGAACTTTTTCATCCACCAAGACGTAATCAGGAGCGACACAGGTCTGGCCTGCATTCAACCATTTGCCCCAGGCGATGCGATGAGCTGAAACCTTGAGGTTCGCCGAAGAGTCGACGATGACGGGGCTCTTTCCGCCAAGTTCGAGTGTGACCGGCGTGAGATTCTTCACCGCAGCAGTCATCACTACCCGTCCCACAGTTCCATTCCCGGTATAGAAGATGTGATCGAAACGCTGTTCAAGCAGATCAGTTGTTTCAGGAATGCCACCTTCAACAATTGCTACAGCTGAAGGATCCATGTACTTCGGGACCAACTCACCAAGTAACGCCGACGTCGCTGCCGAAACTTCGGACGGTTTCATCACGACTGCATTCCCAGCAGCGATTGCGCCCGCAGCCGGAACGAGCAGAAGCTGAATCGGATAGTTCCACGGTGCGATCACCAAGACAACACCTAAAGGCTCTGGAATCAAGCGTGATCGCGCTGGCATTGCTACTAGCGGTGTGCGCACCCGCTCAGGCTTGTTCCACTTCTTAAGTTTCTTGATCATCAACTTCACTTCGCTCGTCACAAACGCGATGTCTGTGATGAATCCTTCAACCGATGGTTTACCGAGATCGGTTGCGAGCGCGCTGAGCAACGCTGCCTCGTTCTCTTCGAGCATCTTCACCATTTGCTCAAGTTGATGTTTGCGCCACGCCAATGGTCGGGTCAGGCCCTTGTCGTATGAGGTTCGAAGTGCATCAGCCACAGATGTCATGGCCGCATTCAATCACCACATCCGAGGAGACCGCGGTTCAAGATGTCAGACGTTTGCGCAATTCAACAAAAACTTCGTTTCCCAGCAATTCGCTGAGTTCCTCGGCCAACGACTCGACAACAGGGCGATCGCCGACATAGGCCCGATCCCCTTCGGTGCAGCACCAAGCCATGGTCTCGCCTTCATCGCCCCAGTCGGCTCGCGACCACCGACGGAGCGTTGCTGTCTCCGTCGTCGGTGATGTCTGGACCCAATCGATTTTGACTGGCAACTGCCAACAAACGGTTGGCTTCCATTCGGTCGGCGATTCGCCGGCGTCGACTGCAGCGAGATGAAGGGCGCAACCCGCGCCGCCTGCAAACCCGGGTCGATTGAGAAAGATGCACGCCCCATCGACGACTCGGGTGTTCGTCGCCTTCTCGTTCGCGAAGATCCCGCGGGCTTGAGCCTCGGCAGCGAACTGAAACAACGAGGGGTCGATCATCGCAGCGAACGCGCTAATCATGCGCGACTCGTCCTCGCCATCGAGTTCAGCACCCACCGAACAGCACCCCTGTTGGAGTTCCTCTGTTGGTTCATCGTGGATGCCGAGGCAGCCCCGACCCCAGATACAGGTCCAATTGGAGTTGAGGAAGTTGGCATCGAATGACCATGTGACTTCTCCATCGACAATCACGGGGTTCGCTGAATCAGCGGGGTCAAACGGAGCTGGCTGCATAGATCGATCGTACTGGCCCCTTATTCTGTCAAGACGATTGACAGAATCCAATCCAGTCAGTAAGAAACAAGGAGAACACTCCTAAAGGTGATGAGCATGACGATCGAGACCAAACGCAACGATCTGGCCAGCACTCGCATAGCCACTGATGAAGCCACTTCGCTCGAACCGGGTCAATGCCGTTTACGAATCGACCACTTCGCTCTGACAACGAACAACATCACCTACGGCGTCTTTGGCGACATGCTGCGCTACTGGGATGTCTTCCCTGCCTCCGATTCTCCCGCCGAGTGGGGTCGCATTCCGACTTGGGGATTTGCGGAGGTCGTTGAAAGTAAATGCGACGATGTGGCAATCGGCGAGCGACTCTTTGGTTTTCTCCCAATGAGCGAGGAAACGATCATCACTCCCGGAAAAATTGACGACCGAGGGCTCAGCGATATCGCACCACACCGAGTCGGACTTGCTGGTGCGTACAACCGCTATCAAAAGGCATCTACCGACCCCACGCACCATGCCGATCGCGAAGCACAGCAAATGCTGCTCTATCCACTTTTCTTCACGAGTTTCGTCATCGACGATTTCCTTACCGACAACGAAGACTTCGGTGCTTCACAGATTGTGGTTTCTAGCGCGTCGAGCAAAACCGCAATCGGCGTCGCCTACCTCGCAAAACAACGAGAAATAAAGACAGTCGGCCTGACTTCCGCCGGTAACCGGGAATTCGTCGAATCCCTCGAAGTCTTTTCGGAAGTAGTTGTGTACGAAGACGTCAACGAAATCGCGCAGGTCCCATCGGCATACGTCGACATTGCTGGGAACCAAGACCTACTCCGAGCGGTCCACGCTCACCTTGATGGCGTTCTCAACCATTCGATGGTTGTTGGAAATACCAACTGGGATCACGTTGCAACCGATACCAGCGAACTTGCCGCCCCTCGACCTGAATTCCTTTTCGCTCCAACACAGATTTCCAAGAGAACAAAAGAATGGGGCCGAGACGAACTCGATCGGCGTATAGGAACCGCTTGGAGCAACTACTCCGAATGGTGCGACTCCTGGATTGAATTCTCCCATGCCGCCGGGAACGACAAGGTTCTCGCCGTCTACGAAACATTGCGCAGTGGTCGACCCGATCCAAAGCAGGGATTTATCTGCTCAATCCATTCTGAAAAGACCAAATGAACACTCCACTCCTCCCCAACCCGACGAATTCACCATCAACAGATGGTCGCACTGCTCGACGCGATCGCGGAAGAACAGCAGTGCTCGAAGCAGCACTTGAATTGTTCGAAGAAGAAAACCTTGAGCCGACACCTGAGCAGATTGCGCTTCGAGCCGGCGTCTCTGCCCGGTCGGTCTATCGATACTTTGAAGACCGAGATCAACTTGTGCGCGCCATCATCGCCCATAAGCAACTCAAAATCCTTCCGCTCTTTCACATTGCCGACATCGGCAAGGGTGAACTGGAAGTTCGACTCACCCGCTTCGTTGACTCACGCCTCAAGGTTCACGACGCAATCGCGGCAACTGCTCGAGCGATGGCAATCAAATCATCGAGTGACCCCGTCATCCGGGAACAGATCGATTTCCGTAAATCAATCTTTCGGGAACAGGTGGAACTGAGTTTCGACAAGGAATTCCAGGCGATGAGCGTGGCACAGCGAAATGCAGCGGTCAACGCAATTGACGTACTCACCCAGCTTGATTCACTCGATCGCTATCAAGTTGATCTCGCTCTTTCCTTGAGCGAAACACGAGAGCTTCTACTCATTTCACTACGCGCGCTGCTCCGCACAGATTTGTAAACCCTTTCCACTCAAAACGCATTCACGTTTCTCCTAGATAGGACCAACAATGGCAGAACAACTCGAGCACCCCTACGGAACCATCAACATCGAACTGGTTGGGGCTTGGCTCCACATGAAGCCAGAAGATGACGGCTGCTTCTGGGCGCTCAACCTCATGAAGTATGTCGAAGTCGCCAACTACGACGACGGACGAGAAGCAGTTTCCGGCAAAGCCGCCGATGACACGTACGCGCCAATCGGACCACTTGCGGCCGTGGGTGCCGAAGTTGCATACCTGGGCGATGTCAAAGACCAACCACTCGGCACGCCAGAGTGGGACCGAGTGGCGATTGTGCGCTACCCCACGCGCGCGTCGTTCTTTGCCATGCAAGAACGCAAAGACTTCAAAGAAGCTCATGTCCACAAGAAAGCAGGCATGGACTTCACGATCATCCTTTCCTGCCTCCCAAACACACACGATGAAGCAGCCTCAACCGATGGTGATCTTGTTCTCTTAATTGATAAAGGGACGGAAGATGTCTTCGCTTCGGTCTCTGGCGCAACACAAGTTGCACTCTTCGACGTCGAAGGCGTCATCATTGGCGATGAACGCCGTTACGACCGAGCCCGGTTCGTGCGAGTCACCGATGACGCAACCATGGCCTCACTCGTTAGCGCTGCAGAGAACGCTGAAGACGCCCAGATTCTCGTGCTGCGCAGCTTCATCGACAAACTCGTCGACACCGTCGTTACTGCTTAAGCGCTTCTTCGACCCATGGAATTTCTCCGCACACCAGATGAATGTTTCGAGCACCTCGACGGGTACGACTTCGAGCCGCACTACCGCGCAATCGCAACTGCCGACGGCACGAGTCTGAGGTTCCATTTCGTCGACGAAGGACCTCGAGAAGCTGCACCCGTTCTTCTGCTGCACGGAAATCCCTCGTGGTCGTACTTGCATCGCTCGATGGTCCGCGGTCTTGCTGCACGTGGTCACAGAGTTATCGCTCTTGACCTCATGGGAATGGGTCGATCCGACAAACCAACGGACAAAGCTGATTACTCATTGGCCAACCACATCGACTGGATGGGTCAATGGCTTGAAGCCGAGGATCTTTCCAACATCACGATGTATTGCCAGGATTGGGGCGGCATCACTGGTCTCAACTTGTTGCCATTTCACGGTGATCGTTTCATACGAGTGATCGCGTCAAACACGGGCGTGCCAACCGGTGAAGGTGCCGGTCCTGCTATCGATCAATGGCTGGCTTTCGTTGCAAGTGTTGATGCTCTTCCCATCAGCGCGTTGATTCAGGGCGGTACTACACGAAAACTTTCCGCCGGTGAACTCGCTGCGTACAACGCCCCGTATCCGGATGGTTCCTACCAAGCCTCCCCGTTAGCTTTTCCGTTCCTTATCCCCGTGAAGCCCGATAACCCCGGCGTACCGATGTGTCGCGATATGTGGACCTATCTCGCAACATGGACCAAACCGTTTCTCACCGTTTTCGGATCAGAGGATCAGATCGCTTACAAAGCGGGCGCTCATGTGCGCATGCAGCGAGAGATCCCGGGTGCAGCCGATCAGCACCACATCGTGATCGACGGAGCCAACCACTTCATACAAGAGGACGCTTCCGATCAACTCGTTGACATCATCGACCAATTCACCAAACGGGGAATCAACTAGTGCAACGCTCGTCACTACTTCCGAACCAAAGGACACTGTATGAATTCAAATAAACCAGAACGACTTGTTCCTGATATGCGCAACGTCCGCTACGGCGAAGTCCTTGGCGTCTTTGCCCGCGATGGCCGCTTCGAGGCCGAAGTATTCGGCACTCAGTTGATCAACGACTGCCCGCAAGAACTCTGGGGAACACTCGATGCCACGGAGATCGCAGCCGAGATGGGTGCCATCGGAGTGAAGCTCAATGGCCCTCGCTATTGGACTCTCGACGCGTTCGGTCAAAAGGTCGCCGTTGCCGAACCGGTGCTTCGTGACTTCAACGGAATCACGATGCGTCGAATCGCCACCGTCGATCTCGGTGAGATCCCCAAACTTGGCCCGTACAACGAAACCAAGGTCAACCGCGGAGTGATCTTCTTTTGGGACGAGGGTCAGACCATTCATGAACTCGTCAACCCCGAGGGCCACGCATATGTGATGCAGGCGTTGTGCACCGGCGTCGATCCGACGATGACCCCCGACTCTCTCCTGTCTCTTGGCGAACGTCTTTCGCTTCCAGAAGGTTGGTCGTATCGCACACGAGTACTGGATGAGGAACTGATCGTCGACACCACCGCAACGATTGCAACGGTTCTTCAGGACGAATTCGAGAATTCCTACACCCTTCCCTACTGAAAGCACCTGGACCACCGATGACGGACAATGACAGGCGTCTTGCGCTCCGCGACGAACGCGCAAAGGCCGCCCCCTATTGGGGTGCAGTAGAGCCACGGATCATCCTTACGTTCCTGTTTTTCTCCGCAGCTTGGGTCGCCGTCATTGTTCTTGGTATCAACGGCACTATTCCGCTTTGGGCAGGGTTGCTTCTCAACACCGTTATTGCCTCGACCTTTTATATGCCGATGCACGAAGCAACGCACGGGAACATCTGGGGTCAAACCGCAAAAGGGAAATGGGTTGAGGACCTCATTGGAATGCTTTGCGCAATCCCTCTTGGGTTTTCGTACAAGGCTCACCGGCCATCACACATGCGGCATCATGCACACACAAACGACCCGCAACGCGATCCGGACTATCACACTGCCGGACCGATGTGGATCGTGCTTAGGAGTTGGTACGCACAAGTTCTTATGCTGACATTTCTTCCATTGTTCGCATTTGTGCCTGCGGCCCGCCGCCTCGTTCCTCAATCTGTTCTTCGATCAATGGCCGGCGATGCGGGCAATAAAAAGAGTGGACTCATCCAGCTTCGTTTCTGGTTCTTCTCGACACTGGTCCTTTTCGTCGCGTTTCTCACCGGCTACGGGTGGGCCGCCCTGCTGCTCTGGTTCATTCCATCGCGGCTGCAGGGCCTGTGGTTGCTCACCGTCTTCGCCTGGTTCCCGCATCATCCCGCTACCAAGGTTGGGCGCTACGTCGACACTCGAGTAGCTGTATTCGCCGGATCACGATTCCTCATTCGTGGCCATGACCACCACGCCGTTCACCATCTTTTCCCACGCGTACCTCATTACCGACTTCGTCGGTTGTGGAGCGATATCGCCGATGACATGGTGACCAAGGGTGTCCGCAGCGAGGGACGTGCTCTCGACGCGACTGGCCCGATCGTCTGGTGAACATCTACGACGTGCGTTCGAGGATCCATCACTAGGCTCCCGATGTGGGAGAAACCAATAGTCGGGGGAATCGGCGATCGCGCCGCAGGCTTGGCCTGCTCACGGTCGGAGCGCTCGGCGTTGTCTTCGGCGATATCGGGACCAGCCCGCTCTATGCCTTCACCCAAATCTTCTCGGGTGCACACACGATCCCCGTAGTCGAGGCACGCGTACTTGGTGCCCTTTCGATGGTTTTCTGGACGCTCACACTTGTGGTGTCAGTGAAATACGTCGTCATCGTGATGCGGGCTGACAATCAGGGTGAGGGCGGAATCATGGTCCTCGCCAGCTTGGCGTCGAATGCCGTCAAACGACATAAGGCGAGCGCTGCATTGATGTTGCTCGGTCTTATCGGTGCCGCGTTGTTTTACGGAGACGGACTCATCACTCCAGCAGTATCTGTGCTGTCTGCAGTCGAGGGAATCGGAGTTGCCGCTCCGAGTCTGAACAGTCTCGTGATCCCGATTGCACTCGTCATCCTGTTTCTCTTTTTCGCAGTCCAACGATTCGGCACTGGACGTGTCGGTCGCGTCTTCGGTCCGATCATGATCGTTTGGTTTTTCGCGATCGCGATTCTCGGACTCTTTAGCGTCATCAAGACGCCGGGAGTGCTCCGTTCCATCAACCCGATCTACACAGTCTCTTTTTTCCGAGGCGAACCGAGGCTGGCATTTCTCGCGCTCGGAGCAATCGTCTTGTGCGTCACCGGCGCTGAAGCTCTGTATGCCGATATGGGACAGTTCGGGAGATCCCCGATACGGCTCTCGTGGTTCGCGATTGTGGCCCCAGCGCTCTATCTCAATTATCTCGGACAGGGTGCACTCGTACTTCGCGATCCTTCTGCAATCGCGAACTCGTTCTTTCTTCTCGTCCCGCATTTTCTTCAGATCCCGATGGTAATTTTTGCGACTGCAGCGACAGTCATCGCCTCACAGGCTGTCGTCTCTGGCGCGTTCTCAATGACCCAGCAAGCGATTCGCCTCGGGTATCTCCCACGTATGACCGTTCGACATACCTCAGCGAGCGAGGGCGGACAGGTCTATGTCCCCGCCGTGAACTGGATACTGATGATTGCCGTCCTCGGGCTCATCCTCGGATTCCAAGACTCATCGCGTCTTGCTTCCGCGTACGGCATTGCAGTAACCGGAACATTCGTTATTACCGGATTGCTGGTTGCCATTCTCGCCCGCAACAAGTGGGGGCTTTCGCTTTGGATTGTCATTCCCGCCGCCGCAGTTTCGCTCCTGATCGATGGCGCTTTTTTTATCTCCAACCTGACGAAGTTCATGCACGGCGGATGGTTCCCTCTCGTTATCGCTGTAATCATCGTCGCCATCCTCAGCACCTGGCAGTGGGGCCGGAAACGTCTCGCGAGTCGTCTGGAATCGCTCCAGACGAGCGCACAGGAACTGCCGGCGTACCTTGATTCACAGCACATCGTCCGAACCCCGGGCGTTGCCATCTACCCAACCGTCGAAGAGGGCATCCCAATCGCTCTCCTTCAACGCATCGCCCTTGTTCACGCGGTGAACGATGTAACGGTTGTCTTACACCTCCTTACGGCAGATACGCCTCATGTCAATGATGAGAACCGTCTGGAAATCATTTCTGGTGCGGTGATCGACGTAACCGCTACCTACGGTTATATGGAGCGACCCGACATTCTTGATGTGGTCAGGCATGTCAATCTCGTCCATCCTGAGGTTGACCCTGACACGTGCACCTTTGTATTTCACACAATGAACATCGAGACGACCGAGACAAACCCAATCAAACGCATTCCCACCGAGTTATTCACGATCATGCAACGCAATGCCACCGATCCTCAGCACTACTTCGGACTTCCCGCTGATCGGGTGCTGGAATTCGGAAGGCTGATCAAGTTCTAGGGGGTTCTTCCACCCTCAAGGTGATCTCAAGGTTGCGCTTACCCCCAGTTGACGTTGGTTGCATAAAACATGCAGGCCGACTTCGCCAGGCGAATCGGGCCCCCGTCACCCAACCAAGGAACGATCGAATCGTGCCTACGCGCACTGACGAACCAGGCCGCGTTCACGCCACCCAACGTGCTGGGTTGGGGCGAACCGTTGTCCTCGTCTCGGCCACCTCCATCATCTTCGTGACGCTCATCGGAGCGGCCCAATGGTTCCGATCGCCAGACGTTTCTCTCTCAAGTTTCGAGGCGCTACCTCGTCAATGGCTTTCGGCTCTGTGGCGGCCATGGTTCTTCATTTTTGCGGCAGTGCTTTTTGGGATGCAGTGGATCTTCCCTGGGAGAAAAGATGAGAACCCTCTTTCCCATGGCCTCGTCGTCGACCTCTGTTGGTTTCTGCTCGCACCGATTCTCGCTCTGACGATTATCTCGTTGCAGCTCGGAGCACTCGGCAACGGGCTCGCCACTGTCTTCGGAAAACCTGCAACTGACCTTGTCCCGACTCTCGGCACATGGAAGGTTGCGATACTCGCATTTGTGGTCGCTGATCTCATCGGGTGGGTCAACCACTGGATGCACCACAAGTACCCGTCACTGTGGCTCTTTCATGCGGTTCATCATTCCCAAACCGAAATGAATGTGTTCTCTGACAGCCGCAATCACGTTGTCGAAGTACTCATCGCCTCGACCCTGTCGTTCATTCCCGCATGGTTCCTTGGGCTTAACGTGACACAAGCCGTAACACTGGCGATCTTTTCTTCGTTTGTCTCATCTTTTATTCACACCAACGTGCGAATCAACCTCGGCCCATTGCGATACGTCTTCATTTCCCCTCAGGCCCATCGCATTCATCACTCACTCAACGACGATCATTACAACACCAATTTTGGAACGGTGTTCTCGTGGTGGGACTACATCTTCAACACGAAACATCCAGATGATCGCTCCTACCCCCGAACCGGGATCACCGATGAGCGATTCCCCTTAGAACGTTCCGCTCGTCCGATCGCCGTCGGTCGGACCATCGGCTCGCAATTGCTCTATCCGTTCAAGGTGCTCGCTGCACCGTTCTCTCACAACTGAGGATCACTGATGCCCCCCAGAATCTCTTCGAAACGTCGAGCAGCCGATCTCTCAATCGTCGCAGCAACAATTGCCGCGGTCATTACTGCGTGGGCGTTCATTCCCAAAGACGCGACGTCAACTCCGTCAGCCGACGTTCCCACCGGGCAAGCATTCAGCAGCAATCAGCCACCGAGCCCCGCAACCATTAGCGAGGTCCCCACTGCGACGGTCACAACAACACCGGCTCTCACTGCGCAAACTCGCGACAACTCCTCAACGCAGTCTCCGGCTCCGACACCGCCGCCGACATCGCCACCAAGACGAACGCAAGCCGCCCCACATCCAGCCACCACGCCGGCAACCACAACACCTCCCTCTCCGACACCGCCGACCACCGAGCGACCAAGACCCCCTCGCAACTAGTGATTCAAGCACTGACTGCTCAATCGTCTCGATCGTCACCCCATTTGCCCCTCAGCAAAAGTGAAATGGCCTTCTCGCATCAGTCGTCTGAGAGTGAACCGAATACTACGAACGCGACAGCGTCTTGAGAGATCGCATCCCATGCCGGATGCGCCACGGGCTCGCGTCCGATCTCGATATAGATACGACCGAGAATCTGTCCCGCCAACCACTGCATAAACGCTTCAAGATCAAGATCTTGCCGAATCCAGCCCTTGTCTTTATAAGTTTGAAAACCCGCTGCGAGTCGATGCAAGAAACCCCGAACTGCCTCCCCGATGACCACGGCAAGATCAGGCCGACCTTCGGCACTTCCGAGAGCAAAAATGCGTTGCTGGCGAGACACCGACCGGGAGGGATCGTAGATCAATGCAAGGATCGCACTGACGGCTTCGCGCAACTCTGCACGATTCGAAACCCGACTCAAGATCGATTCCGACATGGCGTTGAAATCGTCCAAACTCCTCACCAGGCGCTCAGCCTGGGCGGCGATTACAAGACCTTCCCGGCTACCGAAGAAGTGGTAGATCGAGGGAGCTGTCACCCCGACTGCGACCTCGATGTCGTGAACGCGCACACTCGCCTCACCACTTGCCTCAATGATCCGGATCGTTTCGTCGAGGATCTTTTGCTGGGTGGGGTGATGTTCCATCACACCCGACCCTAGGTCCCCTCGCCGTCACACCGAATGATCTGACGTAGTAAACCTCAGGGGTCAAACCGCTCAGGGGGAATACCCGAAATGTCTGAACCACTTGTTCTTGCCGAGGCTGAGGGCCCGGTCCTGGTTGTCACTATCAACCGACCCGAGAAGAAGAACGCCGCGAATGCCGAAGTACTTTGCCGGCTTTATGACGCTTGGGTGCGCCTCGACACTGATGATTCACTTCGCGTCGCCATCCTCACCGGTAAGGGCGACACGTTCTGCGCCGGCATGGATCTCGCAGAAATCGGCCGACTCCGTGAAGGCATTGTTGACAACGAGTGGCTCCAGCGCTTTAAGGACCAGCCCGAGGTCATCCTCGGCGGTTGGCTCAAGACCTACCGCCCCACCAAGCCCGTGATCCTCGCTGCCGAGGGTTACGCCCGCGCAGGCGGCACCGAAATTCTTCAGGGCACCGATATCCGCGTTGCTGGTGAAAGCGCAGTCTTCGGCGTCACTGAAGTCCAGCGCGGCCTATTCCCCATGGCTGGCTCTGCTGTGCGTCTCCGCCGCCAAATCGGATACGCGGTAGCGGCCGAAATGCTCCTTACTGGCGAAGACCTCACTGCCCAGCGCGCGTATGAACTCGGGCTCGTGAATCATGTTGTTCCCGACGGCCAAGCACTCAACAAGGCCCGAGAAATCGCTCAACGCATCGCCCGAAATGGCCCACTCGCCGTGAAGGGCATTCTTGCAACGCTGCGCGAAACCGAAGCCATGCCCGAAGCCGACGCGTTCACCATCGAGATGAAGCATGGTGGCAAGGTCATGCAATCGAAAGATGCCGGCGAAGGGCCCCGAGCCTTCCTCGAAAAGCGCGATCCGGTCTTCACCGGCGAATGATCAGCTGACTCCATGGCGGAATCAACGAAACCAACAGTGATCGTTGCCGGTCTCGGTGACACCGGCGCGCTGATCGCTACACGATTAGCGCGAACTTGCAACGTTGTCGGCATTTCGACGCGTCCTGCGCTGGTGAGCGGTCAGGAACTTGGCACGCGCCTCATAGACCTGCCCCGCTGGCGACGCACGTACCTCATCCCCTATCGGCGTTTTCGGAAGCTCGATTCGGTCGACGTTGTGCACGGACGAATCCAAACCGTTGACTTGGACACATCAAAAGTTTCCGTTGAACTCGCTTCAGGTTCGATACGCGATATCACCTACGACTACTTCGTGATCGCAACTGGTGTGTCCAACGGATTTTGGCGCCACGATCGTCTGGAAGACCTCGCCACAATTGATACGGAGCTCTCAGCCATCAACGCCCAACTCAATGATGCTGCAACAATCGCTGTCATCGGTGGTGGAGCGACTGGCGTCAGCGTTGCCGACAATCTCGCTCGTGCCGGGCAATCAACGGTGCACCTGTTTCATAATGGCGAAGAGCCCCTGCCTGGCTATCACCCCAGTGTTCGTCGTTGGATGGCTCGCCAGCTCGCAACTGATGGCGTCATCGTTCATTCAAACCATCGGGCCATTGTTCCTAATGGTTTTCGTGGCGATCAACTCACGCACGACGCCGTTACATGGTCGACCGGTCAGGAACCTTTCACCGCGGATGTCACGCTGTGGGCACTTGGAGGCGTAACTCCGCACAGCGCGTTCCTTCCCGCTTCAGTTCTCGACGACGAAGGCTTCGTGATCGTTGACAAGAACCTGCGTGTTCCCGAACATCAAAATGTGTTCGCCGTCGGCGATGTTGCAGCCAGCGATCCGCTTCGCAGCTCGGCCCGCAACTGGGGATTCCGAATCGTCGTTACCAATGTGAAGGAACTCGTTCGCAAGCGCCCTGCGAAACTCAAGACCTACAAGGCCGCCGAATACCGATGGGGATCAATCCTCGGCATGCAGGACGATGGCCTCACAGTTGTCCAACCCAATGGCAAACGTTTCCGCATTCCGCGCAAACTGGCCGAACCGCTGCTGTTCAGCGT
>WLMU01000020.1 GCA_009700115.1 Actinomycetota bacterium | reverse complement strand
TTGAACGTTCTCGAAGAGCGCGACGTGCAGATCCGTGGCTTCAAGCTTCGACTTCCGCTCGATGTGTTGTTGTTCGCGTCGGCCAACCCCGACGACTACACCAACCGCGGTCGCCTCATTACGCCGCTGAAGGATCGCTTCGGTTCGCAGATTCGCACCCATTACCCACTCACGGTCGCAACTGAAGTCACGATTGCCTTGCAAGAGGCGCGCGATCTTGCGGTACCCGGACTCGAAGTGCGTCTGCCGGCGTACATGACCGAAATCGTTGCCGAGTTCTCGCAACTTGCGCGTCGAAACCCGCATATCAATCAGCGTTCGGGTGTTTCTGTTCGCTTAACGGTGGCAAACCTCGAAACCCTTCAGGCCAACGCAATGCGCCGTGCTCTGCAGCATGGAGAAACCATTGTGGTCCCGAGAGTTTCCGATCTCGATGCGCTCGCCGCATCGACAATCGGCAAAGTCGAAATCGAAACGATCGAAGAAGGTCGTGAAGGGCTTGTCGTCGAGCAGATTCTTAAGGCCGCAGTGCTCGGAGTTTTCCGTGAGCACATTGCCGTCGAGAATCTGCGCGAGGTCGTCGACTCCTTCGATGGCGATCGCCTCGTAAACGCTGGCGAAGATGTTTCGTCTGCCGATTACGTCGCATTGCTGGCCGATATCCCTGCGCTTGCCCCGCATATCACTGCCCTCACCGGCGGCGACACAACACCAGAGGTTGTTGCCAGCGCGGTCGAGTTCGTCCTCGAAGGTCTGCACCTTTCGAAGCGACTCAACAAAGACGCAGTGGGCGCACGAGCGCAATATCGCGGTCGCGGCTGACCGCTGGTTGTGATTTAGCGCTGGTCGTTGACCAGTTCGCGTACGCCGTCTAGGCCCGCAATCACAACTCGTTCCACCATCGAACCGGGAAAGATCCCGTGTTCGACGATTCCCGGCGTATTCGCGAGGGCATTGCCGAGCGCAACAGGGTCAGCAATGGTGCCGAAATGAGCGTCCATGACGAGGTTGCCGTTATCGCTGAGTCGATCTCGTGTCGTGACCGCTGATGCGCCAAGTGCTTCGACCGCGGTCGTCACCACTCCGGGTGCGAAATCGAGGACTTCAATCGGCGTGCCGAAGGGGCCGAGTGCAGGAACGAGTTTCGATTCATCAACAACGATGATGAATCGGGGCGACATTGACGCCACGATCTTTTCGCGAGTGTGAGCAGCGCCACCGCCCTTGGTGAGGTTGAACGCAGGGTCGACCTCGTCGGCTCCATCGATCGCGATATCGAGTGCGCCAATCTCGTCGGGGGAAATCACGTTCAAGCCAAGCGATGTTGCGAGCTCGTGAGTTTGAACGGAAGTCGACGTGCAAATGATGTCGAGTGCTCGTTCGCCGAGTTCGATGATTGTCCAGTGCACGGTAGAACCGGTGCCAAGACCAACGCGCATGCCATCGGTGACATAACTGGCGGCGTGACGCCCGGCAGCCTCTTTGGCGATGTCTTGAGGCGAACGGTCGGCGTTGCTCTGTTCAGTGCTCACGCCGAGAGCATCGCACGTCAGCGAGGTGCGGCGCGCAGTAATTCGGCGCTGACACGCGGGTCTCGATTGCGATCAAACACCCCATCGGGCACGTCGAATCCGCATTCAGGTGTCCATCCGTCAATGCCTGACTCCCAGAATGCATTAGTGACCACTATGCCGTCGTCTGCAGCGCGCTGGGTTTCGAAGATCGATCCGGCGAGAACCTCGGCGCGTCGATCGTCTTCATGGGCGGTGAGTCCCGTACCGAGGACTGCGAACTTCCGGCCGGGGAAGTTGTCGGCGAGACGGCGAATGGTGACACCGAGACCTTCGGTCCATGGTGCTCGACCATCGGGAGCGACGGGAGCATCGATTGGGTAGGGCTTGGTGGTTCCGTCGGCGAACAACGTTGAGCCGCCGCGATAGGTGAATCCAACGAGGTCGTACGCGCCGGCGAGCCCGTCGATTTCTCGTTCGGCAAGGCCAGGAATGGAGATCACACCGTCGTTGAGTTCGCGAACCCACGAACCAAATCGCAAGCGGTCAACAGACTCAACGCGTTTGCGTGCCGCGTCTCGTTCATCGGGTTCGCGTGACATCACGCCGGGCTCAACCGGACATGTATCAATGCAGACCGCAACCGGTGGAGCACCGCTACTCAGCAGACGGTTGGCTTCAAATGACGCGCGGTGCAAAGTCAGCAGCATCTCGAGAAACTTTCCGGGATCGCTTTTATAGGGAGGTCGACTGCCAATGAGATGCCCTTCAAGGGCTCGTGTGTAGGGGTCGAGAATTGGCACCCACGCGGCAACCAGGTGGCCAAAGGTTTCTGCGACGCGATCAACATGGCGAGGCCAGGTGAGGCGAAGGCCGTCGCTGTCGTCGAAACCGCGCTGATCTTCGGAGAACCAACCCGGAAGCGGGCCATCGTGCAGCACCGCCCAAACGTCGATGCCGGCGGTTCGGGCCACAGTCAGAACATCGGTGATGTGATCGACAGCATCGCTATCCCAATGGCCGGGATGGGGTTCAAGCCGCGACCAATCGAGTGTCCACCGCATCGTGGGAATGCCGGCCTCGGCCAACATCGGCAGGTCAGAGCGGTACTCGAAACCGAAACCGCTGCCAATCATGGAATCGGGAAGGGTGCCTTCGGCGGTGAGGGTCGACCAATCGCTTCGATCCGACAGCCCTTCGGAGCCGGCAGCGGTTGTAGCGATGCCCCAAAGGGCTGGGTCGGTCATACCTGCAGTATTCCCGGTACGGTGCCTCTATGGGCAGAGCCAATCGGGTTCAGTACTCGCGGTGGGATGGCACACAGGTCGGATTCGATCTCGATGCCACCGACATCTTTGACGAAATCACTGACGATCTGCTGTATCACGGCGATATCAATGCCGCGCTGCGCCGGATGATGCAAGAGGGTTTCGACTCCGACAACGGCGAGCGCATGAAGGGCTTGCGGGAAATGATGGACGAGCTCCGACGGAAACGTCGTGAAACGCTCGAAAGTCACGATCTCGGTGGCATTTACGACGAAATCGCGAAAGAACTCCGCGAAGTCGTTGAGACCGAACGCGAAGCAATCGATGAACTCGCGCAAGAAGCGCGTGATTCCGGCGACGCCCGCCGCCAAGAACTCACCGACCAAGTTGCGACCGAGCGGCACCTGTCGCTCGACCTGATGTCGCAAGATCTCGCCGGGATGGTGCGCGATCTGCAGAACCACGACTTCACGTCATCTGAAGCGCGCGAGAAGTTCGAGGAACTCGTCGAGAAACTGCGCGAGCAACTGATGCAGCAGTACGTCGATCAGATGTCGGGTGCGGTCGAGAACATGTCCCCTGAAGACATGGCCCGCATGAAAGACATGTTCGCTGAGCTCAATCACATGCTCGAACAACGTCAGAATGGCGAAGAAACCGATTTCGACGGCTTCATGGAGAAGTTCGGCGACTTCTTCCCAGAAAACCCGCAAAACCTTGATGAATTGCTTGAGATCATGGCGGCCCGCATGGCTGCTGCTCAGGCGATGATGAACTCAATGACGCCCGAACAGCGGGCTCAGATGCAGTCGCTGTCCGATCAGTTGCTCGAAGATATGGATCTTCGTTGGCAAATGGATCAACTCGGTCAGAACTTGGCTCAAGCGTTTCCTGATCTCAACTGGAATCGCCGCTACGAATTCTCTGGCGACGAACCGCTCAACATGGCTGATGCCAATCAGATGCTTCAGGAACTTGGCGATATCGATCAACTCGAAAATCTTCTGAAGGGCGCGGCGAATCCCGGCGCACTTGCAGAAGTCGATCTCGATCGTGCTCGCGAACTTCTTGGCGACGACGCAGCCCGCAGTCTCGAACAGATGGCGGAACTCTCACGCCGTCTCGAAGAGTCCGGTTTGGTTGAGAACAAAGAAGGAAAGCTCGAACTCACACCACGCGGCATTCGCCAACTCGGTCAGAACGCTCTCGACGAGTTGTTCAACAAACTCGATATGGACAAAGCCGGTCAGCACGAAATCGCGCGCATCGGGGTTGGCCATGAACGTGACCACTCCACCAAGCCCTACGAGTTTGGCGATCCGTTCAATCTCGATATCGGTCGCACCGTCCGCAACGCCATTTTCCGCAGCGGCGCCGGAACGCCTGTGCAACTCACGCCTGAGGACTTCGAGGTCGAGCGCACCGAACACCTGGTTCGTTCGAGCACCGTTCTTATGGTCGATCTTTCGCTTTCGATGCCGATGCGGGGCAACTTCCTGCCGGCCAAGAAGGTCACGATGGCGTTGCACGCCCTCATCACTTCGAAATACCCGCGCGACTATCTCGGGCTTGTTGGCTTCAGTCGGACGGCGGCGGAACTCAAGGCCGAGCAACTGCCTGAGGTCTCTTGGGACTTTGATTACGGCACCAACATGCACGAGGGCCTCATGATCGCCCGGCGCATGCTGGCCAAGCAGTCCGGAACGAAACAGATCATCATGATTACTGACGGCGAACCCACTGCCCACGTGATGCCGAACGGTCAGATTTTCTTTGATTATCCGACCCGGCCCGAAACCCGTGACGCCACGCTGCGTCAGGTCATGCTCTGCACCAAAGAGGACATTGTCATCAACACGTTCATGCTCGACCCGAACCCGTACCTCAGTGAGTTCGTCGAAAAGATGAGCCAACTGAACGGCGGAAGGGCCTTCTTCACGACCCCAGAGAACTTGGGCGACTACGTGTTGGTCGACTTTTTGAACAACAAACGCGAGATGCTCCGGGGCCGTCGAGCCGGCTGAATTCCCCATACGCCTCAAGGGTTTTTGAGGATTTCGAAGGATTTTTCTGAGAGCGATTTTTGTCTGAAACCGCTTGTTTAGGCCTATTTCCGCAGGTGAGAGGCTATTTTTCGGTTTCCCCAGCACCTGATGACTGCCCTGGAATCCAGATCTCCCTTGCGTTTGTCCCACTGACGGGGCAGAATCACGCCGGTGTAATTACACCCATGGAGCACCGGCGCTCCGGGGGAAGCTGCTCGAGTCCAGGAGGACCCAAAGCATGCCGCAATCGATCTCTTTCACAAATGCACAGAACTCGGCGCCAGCCGATCTCGACGGCGAAGACAAGTCATGGCAGGACATGGCCAACTGTCTCGGCGTCGACCCCGACCTGTTCTTCCCTGAGCGTGGTGCGTCAACCCGCGAGGCCAAAGAGGTCTGCAAGGGCTGTGTCGTTCGTGACGATTGCCTCGAATACGCCCTCGCCAATGGCGAGAAGTTCGGCATCTGGGGCGGTATGAGCGAGCGTGAGCGTCGTCGCATTCGTCGCCAGCGTGCATTGGCCCGTGCTGCAGCTGCAGCGCCGGCTCGTACAGCAACGGCCTGAGTTCCGCTACTCGTTCTTCGTCGTCGAACGTTCGGCGAACTGTTAGCGCTCTAACCGAAACTCGATCGTTGTTTCGATTGAAAGGTTGAGTTGTTCCCATCGTTTCGGTTCCACCGTTTCGAGAACAGCTTGAGGAATCAAACCAACAAGTTCAGCGCGTGCTATGTCGGCGGATGCGGCCACGATGTCGTAGACCTCGGCCGGACCCACGTGGAGTGGGTCGATCAGGTTCATCGACACCTGAACCTGATCGCCGACCTGCAGGCCTAACGCCCGCACGCCTGGACCGCGGAGCGAAGTGGCGAGTTCCTTGGCCTGTTCGAGGCTGGCGTCAGAAAGCCAAAGATTCCATGCCATCAATGGGTTTCTGGCCCCGACGGCAACGGCTCCGGCAGTGGGGTGAGGTTCCGGCGGGCCGAAGTCGGGTCGGAGTGTTGTGAATGCTCCGCGACGAACATCGGGCAGTGTGCGTTCGGGCCCGTAGAGAAAAACAGGTACGCGGAGTTCATCGGCGATCCACCACGCGCTTGCGTCTCGCGATGTAAGTGCGTCCTCGAAGGTGGAACCAGTGAGCGGTACAAACGGCACGACATCGACCACTCCAATTCTCGGATGCACACCTTCGTGTGATCGAAGATCGAGTCGCTGAACGGCGGCACGAATAACTGCAGCAGGTGCGGCTGCACCGATCACCGTGAGTACTGACCTGTTGTGGTCGGGGTCGCAATGCACGTCGAGAAGGTCATTGCCCGCAGCGAGCGCGATTTCCTCGACGAGGTCGAGGTCGCGGCCTTCGCTGATGTTGATGACGCACTCAATCACGATTGATCACGAACGCGATCCTGCCCCATCCATCTCCGGGAGGTGGAGATGAACGGGGCAGGTCTTGGTTGGCAGGGTCGATGACCGGATGCGATCAGATGGTGATGAGGTGGCTGGGGGTGCGGCGGCCCTTGAGCATTCGACGTCGCTGCCGTTCAGAGGTTCCGCCCCACACGCCGTGATCGATGCGATTGTCGAGGGCGTAGTTCAGGCATTCGCCCACTACCGGACAGGTGGCGCATATGCGCTTTGCCACCTCAACACCAACCCCATCGCTGGGAAAGAAGGTGGAGGGGGGATGGTCTTTACAGTTGCCGTCATTCATCCAGGGGGTGGGGGTTTCCATGTGCGGGACCCTACGGATGGGGGGTGAAAGAGGGGGTAAGGCCAACCCTCGGTTTCGTTTAAGTGAATCCTTTCGCCGGTCCCGCTCCCGTTGGGGAGCCGTCAGCGACTCGCCGCTAGGCTGATTGTCCTTGCGGGTCGCTCTTGGCCCTCATATGACGAAAGTGCCGTGCAGCCATGTCCATGCCCGAAATCGTTTCCGACCAGCCGCCCCGTGGCCATGTCCGAGTGATCTACCTCGGCCCGGTCGCCCCGCACTGGGATGTCCAAGGCGATTCCGAGGTCCGTGGCCTTGTTGATGAATTTCGCAATCGCGTGATGGCTCGCCTTCTCCTTCTCCCGCCGCACGACCCGCAATTTCGTCGCAACAAAGAGCGTGTTGCACGTGATGCCGAGCGCGAGAACCTCGTGCTTGTCTGGGACCTCGGCCTTCCCGAAGAGTGAACACGCGGCTCGGGGTATCGCACCCCGTCGTGCACCTCACGTCTGCCGAACTTTCCGCATCGCCAGAGCGATTTCTCAATCGCGAACTTTCGTGGCTCGATTTCGACGCTCGCGTTCTCGCTCTTGCGTCGAACACCGATGTTCCGCTTCTGGAACGAGCCAAGTTCGTCGCAATTTTTGCGCAGAACCTCGATGAGTTTTTTCAGGTTCGGGTTGCCGGTCTGAAAGATCAAGTTGCCGCGGGGCTTGGAAAGTTGACGGCCGATGGGCTCACGGCGGCGCAACAATTGCGCGAGATCCACGAACGCATTTCGTTGCTGGTTTCTCAAGCTGAAACCGTCTTCCTTGAACAACTGGTTCCGATTCTTGCCAGCGCCGGCATCGTGTTCTCGAGTTATGACGATCTCGATGCTGACGACCGCACCTTTCTCGAAACGGTGTTCGAAGAGCGGATCTTCCCTGTACTCACACCGTTAGCTGTCGATCCTGGGCATCCATTTCCCTATATTTCTGACTTGTCGCTGAATCTCGCCGTGGTTGTGAACGATCCAGTTACGGGTGAACATCGATTCGCGCGCGTCAAGGTGCCGAATCTGCTTCCACGGTTTGTTGTCATGCCCGACGGTGAGCGTTTTATTCCTCTTGAACAGGTCATCGCTTCGCATCTCGATGTGCTGTTCCCGGGCATGGAACCGGGAACTCATTACGCATTTCGAGTCACGCGTAACGCCGACCTCACGGTCGAAGAAGAAGAAGCCGACGATCTCCTCGAAACTATTGAATTGGAATTGCGTCGCCGGCGCTTTGGTCGCGCTGTGCGGCTTGAGATCGATGCCAATGCATCAGAGGAAATCCTTGAACTTCTCACCGAGGAACTCGATCTCCAAGACAGTGACATTTATCGATTCAGCGGACCATTGGACTTGGGTGGGCTTCTCGGCCTTATGGGTCTCGATCGTCCCGATCTCAAAGACGAACCTTGGGCACCCATTACCCAACCTCGCTTGACCAGCACCGACCCTGACGAACCGGTCGACTTCTTCTCTGTTATTCGAGACCGCGATGTTCTGGTTCATCACCCATACGAGTCATTTTCCACGTCAGTCGAAGAGTTCATCCGGCAAGCGTCATATGACCCCGCAGTGCTCGCCATCAAACTGACGCTCTATCGCACATCATCCGATACGTCGATCATCGAGTCACTGGTGCGCGCCGCCGAGCGCGGCAAACAGGTGGCAGCACTTGTCGAACTGAAAGCTCGTTTTGATGAAAAGAAGAACATCGGCTGGGCGAAGGAACTTGAAAAGGCCGGTGTTCACGTGATCTATGGCCTTATGGGCCTGAAGATTCACACCAAGACAACTCTCGTGGTTCGTGAAGAGCACGATGGCATCCGCCGCTACAGCCACATCGGAACTGGCAACTACAACCCGAAGACTGCGCGTCTCTATGAAGACATTGGTCTCCTCACGGCCGACCCGGCGGTGGGTTCCGATCTCACACAGTTGTTCAATCTCCTCACTGGGTTTGCCCGTGATCCAGAATTCTCGAAGCTTCTCATCGCGCCGTCGACAGTCCGTCCTGGCATCGCTGAACTGATCGCGAACGAAGCTGCACTCGGTTCCAATGGCCACATCATTCTCAAGATGAACAGCCTTGTCGATGCTGCGCTCATCGATTCGCTGTATGCAGCGTCGCAAGCCGGCACACGAGTTGATCTCATCGTGCGCGGCATCTGCTGTCTTCGTCCAGGGGTTCCGGGACTTTCAGAGAACATCAACGTTCGTTCCATAGTCGGTCGTTTTCTCGAACACTCTCGGATCTATTACTTCGCGCATGGCGCCGACGGCGCGCCGGTGTACTACATCGGGTCCGCTGATCTCATGCCTCGAAACCTCGATCGCCGAGTCGAAGCGCTTGTTCCCGTTGAAGACCCGCAACTGCAGGAGCGGCTTCACCAAATTCTCGACGTGAATCTTGAGGACGATCACTTGGCGTGGTCTCTAAGTCCAGACACGACGTGGAATCGAGTCGTCGCATCTGATGGAAGTGCTGGCAGTTTCGATACCCACCGTCGCTTCCAAGCACTAGCGCTTGAACGCCGCAACTGAACTGTGGCTGGTTCGCGAGAGACGGACGGAAACAAAGAACAGGCAGCGGATGGCGCGAGGTCTGAGGTGCGTGCCGCCGGAGGCGTGATCTCTCGCGGTGCCGGAACGGATCTCGAACTCGTGATTGTCCACCGTCCTCGTTATGACGATTGGACCTTCCCCAAGGGCAAAGCCGAATCGGGTGAAACCGATGAGCAAACGGCGCACCGCGAAGTACTTGAGGAAACAGGCTTCGATTGTGAACTCGGCGAGGAACTGCCTTCAGTGACCTATCGCGACCACAAGAACCGATCGAAGATCGTTCGCTATTGGGAGATGACAATCCGTTCGGGTGTCTTCGAAGCGAACGACGAGGTTGACATTCTTGAATGGGTGAGCGCGGCGGAAGCGGGGGAGCGCCTCACCTATGACCACGATGTCGATGTGCTGTCGGCATTTCTCACGTTGGTTTCGGAACGCTGAGCGTTGCTAATCATTTGGTGAGGCAGTATCGAATCAGGCAGTGAGCTCGTTGATCAGTTCGCGGACTCGTCGCTCAATTTCATCGCGAATCGGGCGGACGGCTTCGACGCCCTGTCCGGCTGGATCCTCAAGGACCCAATCGAGATAGCGAACGCCAGGGAAGAAGGGGCAGTTGTCGCCGCAGCCCATGGTGATCACGACATCGCAACGTTCAACGATCGCCGCGTCGAGAATTTTGGGGTGTGCGCCTCGTTCAACGAGATCGATGTTGACCTCGTTCATGGCTTCGATGACTGCTGGGTTGAGCGTGTTGGCCGGCGCACTGCCTGCAGAGAGGACCTCGATGCGGTCTCCGGCGAGGTGGTCAAGAAAGCCCGCTGCCATTTGTGATCGCCCAGCGTTGTGAACGCACACAAATAAAACGGTGGGGTTGGTTGTTGTCATCAGTCTTCCTCGTGGAGCATGAGAATCTCATCGGCAAACTCGTCAACGTCGGGGAACACAATGCGGATGGCAACAAGGGCGAGAGCCATTCCGACGAATTGAGCGATGATGAATCCGGGGGCAGATTTCGGAGCGATACCTGCAAAGGAATCGGAAAGTGAGCGGCCAAGGGTGATCGCTGGATTGGCGAAGCTCGTTGATGAGGTAAAGAAATACGCCGCAGCGATGTAGCCAGCGACAACGAACGGAGCCAGTGAGGACTTGCCTGATCGGACGACGCCAAAGATCACTAGGAGCAGTCCGAGCGTGGCAACAATTTCGCCAAGCCAGATGCCGCCGCCGGAGCGAGTTTTGGTGGAGATATCAATTGCCGAGAGCCCGAACATGAGGTTGGCCACCATGACGCCAACAAACATTCCGAGCAATTGCGAAGCGATGTACGGCAACACGTCTCGATTAGGCATGCCGCCGAATACCCGGTCGGCAATTGTCACGACTGGATTGAAATGCGCTCCAGAAACGGGACCGAAAGCGCTGATGAGCGCCACCAATCCGCCAGCGGTTGCCGCGGTATTGCACAACAGTTGAAGAGCAACGTTGTCGGTGAGGTTCGTAGCCATGATCCCGGAACCGATCACCGTGGCAATGAGGAATGCAGAACCAAGAAATTCAGCAGCGCACTTGCGCATCAGCGGAGTCACTAGCAACAACCAGTCTTGGAAGTGAGAGTCACCGACTCACTAGGAGCCGTCGCGCAGCAGACATCGCCACCGTCGATCGGAGCAGAACCAAAAACTTCAGAATCAGAGAGGACGGTATAGACCTCCCATCGGGCATCGTCGGGATCGCGGACCCAGACCTTGTCCTGCACGGCGTAGCAACAGGTGGTTTGTTCTTCGATGTCCGTTGTGAAGCCGATGCTGTCAAAACGTTGCGTTGCGTCGACTACTTCCTCGCTAGAGGAAACCTCGATGCCGAGGTGGTTGAGTCGTTCGGCGACCGCATTCTCGATGAGGACCAGCTTGAGCGGAGGATCGGAGATGGCGAAGTTTGCATAACCTTCGCGAACCTTTGCGGGCTCTGTGTTGAACATCTTTGAATAGAAGGCGATGGCCTCGTCGATGTTGGAAACATTGAGAGCAAGTTGGACTCGGGACATGAGACTCCTCAGTTCAGGCATTCAACGTATCGATGACTGTCGATACAAACTATCGTTAGAATATCGATAGTTGTCAATATCTACTTTGGGAATATCTACGTTGAGGCAGCGAGCAATGACACCGAAGAACCAGAAGGCCAAAGCTGTTTCAAAAGTCTGTTGCGGAACGGCTCGTGATATTCCCCTGAGCGAACGCGATGCCGATGAACTGGCCGCAGTCTTCACCGCTCTGTCAGACCCAGTGCGATTGCGGTTGCTCTCCATTATTAGTTCGGCGCCAGAAGGTGAAGTGTGTGCATGCGACCTGGTGACGCCTATTGGTAAGTCGCAACCCACCGTGAGCCACCATCTCAAAATCCTGTTCGAGGCTGGCCTCGTGGATCGAGAGAAGCGAGGGGTCTGGGTTTGGTACCGGGCGGTGCCAGAGCGGATGAGCGCCGTCGCATCTCGATTGCGCTGAACGCCTGCGCGAGGAATTCCCTTTCCGTTCACCTTGCGTACACCTAACGCATCAGAAACGGCCACATTGGTTCCGTACCGTGCCTCTCGGCAGCTCAAACGGGTCTGTCGTTACCATCTGTTACAGGGAGTATTACCTTGCGTTCATCTAAGCGGAGTCTTGCGTGGCTCTTAGCCATTCTTGTCACTGTCGGTCTTGTTGCCGGCGCTTGTGGCAAGAGCTCATCAGACTCAACGTCAGGCACAACAAGTGCTTCGTCGAAGTTTGATTACAAGTCCATCAGTGGAACCCTCAACGGCTCGGGTGCAACATTCCCGAAGGCGTTCTATGAAGAAACGATTGCTGGATTCAAGAAGGTCGCATCTGGCGTGACCGTGAACTACAACGCTGTTGGTTCGGGTCAGGGCAAGAAGGACCTTGCTGCCGGCACTTCCGACTGGGCCGGTTCGGATTCACTCGTGAGCGATGCTGACAAGGCCACGTTCAAGGGCCCGTTCCTTTACTTCCCGACGGTTGCTGCTCCCATCACGGTTTCCTACAACCTCTCTGGCGTGAAGAGCATCAACCTTTCTGCGACCACGTTGGCGAAGATCTTCATGGGCAAGGTCACAACATGGAACGATCCGGCAATCGCCGCTGACAATTCCGGTGTGACTCTTCCGAGCACCAAGATCACCGTCGCCGTTCGTTCCGACGGCTCAGGCACAACCTCGAACTTCTCGAAGTTCCTTTTGGCTGCTGATCCGACTGACTTCACCATCGCCGCTGGCGACACCGTTGCATGGCCGGCCGCTCAGGCTGGCAAGGGCAACGCTGGTGTGGCTCAGATCATCAAGGACACCCCCGGAGCAATCGGCTACGTCGATCTTTCCGACGCCAAGGCAACAGGCCTGTCATTCGCCTCGATCATGAACAAGGACGGCAAGTTCGTCGCTCCTACTCTTGCGGGCGCAACAGCCGCTCTTGCCAACGCCACGGTCAAGGATGATCTGACCTACTCGGCGCTCAACACCGTTGGTGCAGAGGCCTACCCGATTACCGCTGGCACCTACGTCCTCGTCTACGTGACGCCGGCGTCGAATGCCTCCGCCATCAAGGGTTGGCTCACCTATCTCCTTACCGAGGGCCAGAACCTCGCCAAGGACGTCGATTTCGCACCGCTTCCCACGGCACTTCGTGACAAGGCGCTTGCGCAGATCACCCAGATTCAGGGCTAGAAAGGCCTCGTGACTCTGCTTCTCAGTAACGATGGCGTCGCCCCCCATGGTGGGGGCGACGCTTCGTCGTTGCTTGAGCCAACGTCAGGTCGGCGAGGCGATTCAGCATTTAAGGCTGTTGCTCTCATCGCGGGTCTGGCGGTTTTGGCGATTTTGGGACTCATTGCCTACTCAACAACCAAAGAAGCATGGCCAGCCTTCAAACAAGAAGGTCTTGGCTTCATCACTTCGAGTACCTGGATTCCTGCAGAGAACAAGTTTGGCGCTCTCGCATTTATCTACGGAACGGTTCTGTCCTCACTCGTCGCATTAGTCCTCGCTGTTCCAGTGAGTTTGGGTATTGCGCTCTACGCGAACGAAGCTGCCCCGCGTCGACTGCGTAAGCCAGTCGTTTACGTGATGGATCTTTTGGCTGCGATCCCATCAGTTGTCTACGGACTTTGGGGCATCATCGTGCTCGCCCCGGCAATCCAGCCTGTTTACAAATCAATAAGTGGTGCTGTCGGAGACATCCCAGTCTTGGGCTGGTTCTTCAACGGAGAAAGCGGCCGCAGTTATATGACTGCCGGCATCATCTTGGCCATCATGATCACACCGATCATTACGTCATTGAGTCGTGAAGTCATTGCAACGGTGCCCTCGGCGCAACGCGAAGCCGCCTACGGAATGGGTGCTACCCGTTGGGAAATGATCCGCGCAGCAGTTCTTCCATGGAGTCGCGGTGGCATCGTGGGCTCCGTAATGCTTGGTCTTGGTCGAGCGATGGGCGAAACCATCGCGGTCGCGCTTGTTATTGGCTCTCAAGCAAAAATCACCACACATCTTTTCGACGCCGGCGACTCGATGGCAGCGGTCATTGTGAATCAATTTGGTGAGGCGTCCGGAACTCATCGGGCCGCGCTGATCGGGCTTGGTGTGGTCCTCTTTGGCGTCACCATCATCGTGAATGTTTCTGCTCGTGGCATTGTGAGCCGTTTCGATCGCCGAAGCCAGGGGGCATGAGATGACTGATCTTCTGTCACCCGATGTCGAGCGTCTACTTCTCGATGCGACCACAAGTCGATCGCGTCGAGTGAAGAATCGGCTCGCTTCAATCTGGATGGTTGGCGCATTGCTTGTCGCTCTTGTGCCATTGGCCCTCGTAATCGGCTATGTCCTGTTTAAGGGCATTGGTCAACTTTCGCTGGCGTGGTTCACCGAAGACCTTCCGACCATCACCCGCAAGGCGGGTGGCGGTATGGGCCCGGCCATCGCCGGAACGCTCCTCATCACTTTTGTTGCTGCTCTTATGGCCATACCGCTCGGAATTCTGGGCGCGATTTACCTCCATGAATATGGAGGCAAGGGTCGCACCGCTCGACTGATTCGATTCATGGCTGATGTCATGACCGGTGTTCCATCAATCGTTATGGGTCTGTTCGTCTACACGGTATGGACGCTGACATTCGGCCTGAATGGTTTTGGTGGTTCGCTTGCGCTCGGTTGCCTCATGCTCCCGATCATCATCCGCACAACCGAGGAAATGCTCCGCCTCGTCCCCGACGAATTGCGCCAAGCGAGTTATGCCTTAGGAAATCGAAAGTGGCGCACGATCCTCACTGTTGTGCTCCCAGCTGCTTTTGGCGGCATTACTTCGGGCGTCATGATCGCCATTGCTCGAGCTGCTGGTGAAACAGCGCCTCTGGTTTTCACAATTGGTGCTGCCCGTAATCTCAACCTGAATATTTTCGATGGTCCGATGACAGCGCTCTCTGTCCAAATCTTCGGAAATGCGCAGACACCATTTGAAGCCGCTCAAGCTCGCGCTTGGGGCGCTGCCCTCACGCTTGTCGGCATTGTCTTTGCTATGACCATTCTCGCCCGCGTTGTGTCGTCCCGGGTTGCCCGGCGACACTCCGCCTGATCGCCCTAGCCTCCTGACGTGACTGAAACCCACGACTCCAACCCAGAGGACGCTTCTATGTCTCCTGAATTAGCCGCAACGACCGAACCTGTTGTTGCTCAACTGTCAGTAACTGAACTCGCCGAGCCGACGGTTGTCTTCGATGTTCGTGAGCTCGATGTGTACTACGGCGAATTCCGCGCTGTACGTGACGTGAACCTAGAAGTCCATCAGCATGAGATCACGGCGTTCATTGGTCCATCGGGTTGTGGAAAGTCAACGGTGCTTCGCTGTTTTGACCGAATGAATGATCTCATCGAATCAGCACGCATTGAAGGAAAGATTCTCTATCACGGGGTCGACCTCTACGATCCCCGTATCGATCCAGTTGAGGTTCGGAAGCGAATCGGGATGGTTTTCCAGAAGCCGAATCCCTTCCCCAAGTCCATTTACGACAACATTGCCTTTGGTCCGCGCCTGTCAGGCAATAAGGGAAATCTTGACGACGTTGTTGAGCAGGCATTGCGTCGTGCCGCCCTTTGGGACGAAGTGAAAGATCGACTGAAAAAGTCGGCCATGAGTCTTTCGGGCGGACAGCAGCAACGGCTTTGTATCGCTCGTGCTATCGCCGTCGAGCCCGAAGTCATTCTGATGGACGAACCATGTTCGGCACTCGATCCGATCGCCACAGCGCGCATCGAAGATCTCATGCAAGAACTGAAGTCTGATTACACAATCCTCATCGTTACGCACAACATGCAGCAGGCAGCTCGTGTTAGCGATCGCACGGCATTTTTCACAACCGAAGTGAATTCAGAAAGCGACACCCGGACCGGCGTTCTGGTCGAATTTGATTCAACCGACAAGATTTTCTCGGCTCCTTCCGATGAGCGCACGGAAAATTACGTCACCGGTCGCTTTGGTTGAGGTGAGAAACATGCGCCAGCAGTACACCTCGGAACTCGAGCAACTCGCTCTTCAGGTCGAACTGATGGGTGTCCTTGTCGACGAGAACCTGGAGCGAATGCGAACAGTTCTGCATTCGGGTGATGTGAATGTCGCGGAAGAAGCCATCCGAACCGACGATCGAATCGACGCAATGAATGTTTCGCTTATGGAGCGCTCCTACGAGTTGCTTCGTCGCGAAGCTCCCGTTGCTTCTGATCTTCGTCTTATCGTTTCTGTATTACGAGTAACTGCCGAGCTTGAGCGGATCGGTGATCTCGCACTTCGAATCGCCAAGTTGGCCCCCGAGCATGAATTGCTCACTCGAGTTCCAACCTCTTTCGACATCCTTGAAACGCTGGCCGGTCATGCAGTCGCGCAGTATCGAGACGCGCTTCGATGCTGGTCAACGCTTGATCTCGCTCTCGCCGAACGGGTTGCATCCGAGCCAGAAGTGGCGCTGGCCTCTCGGCATCTGGTTGAAGCGCTGCTTGCGTATGAGGGTCCCGACGCAGTTGTCGTTGCTCTCCGTACGATGGTGGCAGGCCAAGCACTTGATCGCATTGCCGATCACTCTGCAGTCCTTGGCACTCGAGTTCGTTATCTAATTACCGGTGACCCAGACCATCTCGCGGCGGAAGTCCGATGAGTTGGGCAAGGGGATTGAACGGACGGAGTCGAAATGCCTGAACAACGCAAGACCTTCCACCAAGAACTCGATGAGATCCGAGACGACATTGTTCGTCTGGGCGCACTCGTGGGCGAGGTAATTCCACGCGGAACAGACGTACTCCTCACAAACAACATGCAAGGCGCTCAAGCGATTATCGAGTCCGACGATGAGCTTGACGACCTCTCGTTGCGAATCGAAGAGCACTGCTATCACGTGCTCGCTCTTCAACAGCCAATGGCATCTGACCTTCGCTCAATCGTTACGGGGCTTTGGCTGACCGGCGAACTTGAGCGTTCGGGTGACCTCATGGTCAACGTCGCCAAGGGTGCGCGTCGCATCTACGGGGTTACTCTTGATCCAAAATTGCGCGGACTCATTGAGCGCATGAGCGAGGAAGCATCCCGCCTCATGAAGCTGGCGCTCGACGCCTACGCCGAGAGAAACGCCAGCCTTGGTGTTGCGATTGACGATATCGATGACGCCCTCGACACTCTTCACGGCGACTACATCGAAGCAATTTTTGAATCTCACGCAACTCACGACATCGGGCTGCAGGCATCGGTGCAACTCGCCCTCATCGGCCGTTATTACGAGCGAATTGGTGACCATGCCGTCAATATTGGGCAACGAGTCCAGTACATGGTGACGGGCTGGCTTCCTGAACAGACGGGCGCCGCTCGTTTGGTAGCGCGACGCTCGCTTGCGGCGGAAATCGGTGCGGAAGGTCCAGCCTCGGAGGCTGACAAGGGCTAATGAGCTCCGCCATCGTTAGTGCGCTGATTTCGGCAGTTGTTGCTGCTGCATTGGCGACCTTTCTTGCCCGATTTTTCTGGAATCGCGCGCAGCGAAATCAGGTCCACGAGTCGGCACTACGACTTGGGCTTGATTCGGCAGCAGAAAACGAATTCTCAAGGTTCGAAGATCTACTTTCGGCTGTTGAGCGTTCGGTCCGGGATCTACGTTCTGAAAACCATGAATCAGATGAAGCGAGATTTCGGCTTCAGGCTGCGCTCGACGCGTTGCCTGTTGCAGTCATGGTGTTCGATGGCGAAGGCCTCGTGATCGACTCAAACATGGCATCAACGCCATTTCTTGAAGCTCGTCACGGTGATGCCCTCGTGGGCGCAGCGGTGAATGACCTTGTCCGAGTTGCGAATTCGGGCCAAGACGCATCAACGGTCATCGAATTATTTGGACCGCCGCGGCGAACGGTGGTCGTCTCCACATTGCCTCTTCCTGCTGAAGGTCGACCAGGGGTGGTGGCTTTTGTAGAAGACATCACCGAACGTCGACAACTTGAGGCGATTCGTACCGATCTCGTCGCGAACATAAGCCATGAATTGAAGACTCCGGTGGGCGCAATCGGATTACTGGCCGAGACCCTCGCAGGTGAAAACGATCAAGTCGTCGTCGAACGACTTGCCTCTCGGATTCATACAGAAGCGATGCGCATCGCACAAATTATTGAAGATCTGATTGAGCTCTCCCGAATCGAGTCCATCGACGGGGCTGGTAGCGGGACCGTCGACATGAATGAGGTTGCCGCCGACGCCGTCGAACGACTTCGGGCTGCGGCATCGCAGTCAGGCGTCGAGGTCGAACTGCATGTCTCGACAACAGCAGCGGTGATTGTGGGTGAGCGCCGACAACTACTTTCGGCAATCGGAAACCTCATCGATAACGCTATTAAGTACTCGGATTCTGGAACCAAAGTCGAAGTGACCGTTGAGCGCGCTGATGCTGAAGTACTCGTGCGGGTCGCTGACCATGGAATCGGTATTCCCACTCGAGATATCGATCGAATTTTCGAGCGGTTCTACCGAGTCGATCAGGCCAGAAGTCGCAAGACGGGCGGAACCGGGCTTGGTCTTGCGATCGTTCGTCACGCGATTGCCAACCACGAGGCACATATCGAGGTTGAGTCGAGGTTGGGCGAAGGTTCAGTCTTTCTCCTGCGGTTCCAATCGGTCGTCGACGATGTGCGAGCTGATCAAACGATTTCCAGCTTGAATGAAAGGGCATGAGGTTATGACTGACACCACTTCAGTTCTCGTCGTTGAGGATGAGGATTCCTTTATCGACGCTCTTGAAATCGGATTGTCTCGAGAAGGTTTCAAAGTCACAGTTGCTCGAGATGGGGCCGAGGCGCTCGACATTTTCGATGCGCTCGATCCCGATCTTGTCCTTCTCGACGTGATGCTCCCGAAGGTTTCGGGTATTGACGTTTGTCGTGAACTGCGATCTCGATCAAATGTGCCCATCATCATGGTGACGGCCAAGGGCTCTGAGATTGACACCGTGGTAGGACTCGAAGTTGGGGCCGACGATTACGTCACCAAGCCGTATCGAATGCGCGAGCTTGTTGCTCGAATGCGAGCGGTACTCCGCCGCCGTCCCTTCGATATCCCCGAATCACAATCGGTCGTTGATCTTGCTGAAACGATCCGGGTAGGCGATGTTGTCATCGACCATGAAAGCCATGAGGTCACCGTTCGCGGTGAACTTGTCCAGCTTCCGCTGAAGGAATTCGAACTTCTTTCGATCCTTCTCACCAACGCGGGACGTGTCCTTACCCGCGACACGCTCATTGACCGAGTGTGGGGGAGCGACTATGTGGGCGATACAAAGACACTCGATGTCCACATCAAACGTTTGCGGTCCAAGGTAGAAATCGATCCAACGAATCCTGTCTGCATCGTCACGATCCGTGGTCTTGGCTACAAGTTCGACGTTCCCAAGCGCTGAACAACGTGGGAAACGGGCGGTTGCGTCTCACCCGCCTCCTAGCATGGGCATAGTGACCCCGGAGTCCACATCCCCCCATGGCAAGCGCCCTCGCGGCCCGCAGCCAACGAGTCGAGATCCTCGTCGACCCTGGGCACCTTCACCATTCACGCGTCTGGCTCGAGCCCATGCGGCGTCGGTGTCTGGCGATGCGCTGTTCGCCATCGGTCTCGCCGGGTCGGTGTTTTTTTCGCTCGATTTCACTAAAGCTCGCTCGCATGTCGCGTTGTACTTGTTGTTGACCATCGCTCCGTTCGCAATTGCTGCGCCGGTTATCGGTCCCGCCATCGACCGAATCAAGGGTGGCCGTCGGTGGATCATCGTCGGATCAATGCTGATGCGCGCCGTGCTCGCGTTTTTCGTGGTTCGGCACATGAACACGATCCTCTTTTATCCAGAGGCATTCGGCATGCTCGTCATGCAGAAGATCTATTCGATTTCGAAAAGCGCGGTCATCCCCAGCACGGTGCATAGCGACGAGGAACTCGTACAGGCCAATTCACAACTCACGACGCTTTCGTCAATTGCGGTCGTGATCGCTGCGATACCTGGCGGCATTCTCTATGCGATCGGGGGTGGGCGAGCCACGGTCGCGCTCGGCGCAATCGTTTTCGCGGTCGGCACAATCCTTGCTTTGCAGCTTCCTCCAACCACAGTCGCTGCTGAACCAGCGGGTGAAGCAGAACGGGAAGAACTTCGTAGCGCTGGCATTACTCACGCCTCAGTAGCGATGAGCCTTATCCGCGGCATGGTTGGGTTTCTGTCGTTCATGTTGGCCTTCGACTTCAAGAAGGCTGGCGCACCGCTCTGGCAATTGGGCCTTGTTGCTGCCACGGCACAGCTCGGTTTCTTTGTCGGCTCATTGATTGTTCCAAGACTTCGGCGGGTGATCACTGAAGAACGGATCTTGGTTGGCAGCCTGATCGTGACGAGTATCGCTGGTTTGATCACTGCATTCATCGGTGGACTCGGCGGGGCCGCTCTGTTGTCGATGATGCTTGGCGTCACGAGTTGCTCGGCCAAACAAGCTTTCGATTCGATTGTGCAACGCGACGCTCCCGATGCCAACCGTGGCCGGTCTTTTGCCAAATTCGAAACTCGATTTCAATTGATTTGGGTGATCGGTGCGCTTATCCCGATCATCATTCCGATCCCGGCGGCGTTGGGATTCGGCCTCATTGCTATTTCAGCGTCGATTGCGGTCGCGTTCTATCTCGTTGGACTTCGAAATGTTCGTGCTGGTCGCGTCCCAGTGGCTCGCAAAGGGGTTCTGCGTCGACCGATTGAAATCGATGATCGTCACCCCTCGGCTCAACCTGATGACGACGACGCAACCCGAGTGGTTGATCGTGGCTTCGCCGGCCCCGAAACACCGCCGGCATGGGGCCCTCCACTTGACTTCATCAGCCCCGACGGTTCCGACATCGCTGTTGCTTCTCACGATGCCGCCCGCCGCTGGATGCGGAGACCGGCACCGATCGCGCCCAGCCTGCCGGCCGAGCCCTCGCTTCCTGCAACGCCGGGGTCTGCTCCAGCACTACCGAGCGATCTCACAACGTTTGATTTCCCTTTGTCTGGGGCGACTCCCAACATCGGGCCTGCGGTCGAGCCACAGCCCGTGTCGGACGATCTTGGGGAGACGGTTACGAACCAGCGCGGGGGTTATCTCTTCGGACCCGAGGCTTGGGAAGAGCCCGAGTTTCCCGACGAACCGCCGCCGATTCCCTGAGCTCGTTTGATGTCAAACGTCTTCTGGTAATTCGATTCGGGCTAGCCACAGACCGGGCGCTTCGATTTCAGCTGGCGTCGGCACGGTTCGTTCCGATTCCCAGAGGCGAACGAGCCCATCGTTGCCTTCGCGCTCAACGATGCCGGCGACGAATGCTGCGCCACGGTCAAACGTGGCTTGGGTGAGCTCAAGTCCGAAAAGTCGTTCGACGAAACGGTCGGAATCGTCGGCTTCAACGCGTCGACGGCGGACTGCTTCGGAAATCATTGTGGTGTTGGAGAGTAATGATGAGCCGACAGTGTCAACGATGTGGTCGACGTAGCCAACGATTGCGGCAATTAACGCTTCGAACTTTGGAAGCATGTCTCGTTGGACTTGTGATTGGATCGCGCCGAGTAGGAGTTCGGGATCACCGAACATCGATTGCATCCCCGTCATTGCCGACGGATCAGACATGTCGAACTCAAGTGAACTGAGGCGATCCTCTAACGCGTTCGAGTCGGGCTCGAATCCAGCTGCATACGCAGAGAGAAAGTTATCGACGGCTGCCCGAACGTGAGGGATGCGAAAGACCGAGTGCATCGCTATTTCTTGGGCACAAACCCAAAGACGAAGGTCATCGATCGGGATGCTCCATTCCGTTGCAAACGTCTCGAGGTTTTTTGGAATGACCATGAGTTCGTCACTTGGTTTCCTCGGGACGGGCAGATCGTATTGACCGAAGGAACGTCGTGACAGGTGTCCGATCATCGAGCCGGCGGTCATCCCGAGCATCATCGGCCCCATCATTGCCATCAGAGGTGCCATGAAGCCGAGCGGATCGGATGCGTCGGGCGTAGATGGTGATGCGGGGGGAGTAAGTGAACTGGCAAGGCGCTCGAAAAGGGGACGCCATGCATCGAGCGTCGTTGCTGCCCATTGACCACGCGTCACGGGCATGATCGAAATACCTGTTCCGCCGAAACTTGTTGGAAGTCCGGTGGCGTTGCCAACGTGAAGTTCGGCGATTCCAACGAGTTGTTCTAAACGAATGCGTTCAAGCGGATCGACGTTTCCTTCGTCGCCACCGTCGGCCGCAATCGAAAGCGCGAGTTGACGCGCGGCATCCCAGCCAACGGGACCTTGTTGCGAGAACAACTTGGCGAGGTCTCCAAAAAGGGGCATGCCGGAGAGGGGAGAGTCGCCAGGATCCCCGTCGGGTTCGCTGCCGGTGAAGGGGTCGGGGGGTAGATCATCCACCACCTCAGGCTAGGCCCAGACAGGGCTCTTGCCGCCTCGGACGGCTGGCCGGACCGAGCATTGCCCGAACGCGCCATGATGGCGGTGTGGGAGAAATCGTGGTGGTCACCGGAGCCGATCTGCCGATCGGGCGAAGGGTGATTGCCGCCGCGCTCGCCGAACCCGGAGTCGACCGCGTGGTCGCCGTAGGTGCTCAGCCCTCGGTCCGGAGATTTCAAACCAGCAGCGATGGCCCCGAACTGCTGCTCGCTCCGTTCGATCTTGATGATTCGCGTTTAGTTCCGCTCGTCACTGGTGCAAACCGAGTATTCCTCACAGGCCCGAGATCTGGACTTGATATCGATGGAACTGGCGGTTCCCACATCGACGTGATCGCCGCTCGCACATTCCTTTCGTCCCTCACCCGTGTTGGCGCGGTGAGCACAGTCATCGTGTTGTCCTCGGCGCTTGTCTACGGAGCGCGCACTGATAATCCGATCCCGCTTACCGAACATGCTCCGGTTCGTCCGAACTCCGCGATTAACGCGTCGAACGAACGAGCAGAACTTGAACGACTCTGCGGAACATGGGCGCGTTCTCGCGGAGCGACCTGTGCAGTTGTTCGTCCTTGCATTGTGGTCGGACCAGAAAACGGGAAATGGTTGGCGCGATCCTCGTGGGCCACTGCTGGTCTGCAACTGAGTGGAACTGTGGCCCCCGTACAGTTTGTGCATCTTGACGATCTCACCACTGCACTTACTGCGGTGTGTCGAGCGCGTTTTGATGGACCGATCAATGTTGCGCCCGACGGTTGGCTGAGCGTTGATGAAGTCCGTGCGCTCAAAGGACCTACTGCTCGGCTGCGGATGCGAAAACCTTTTGCGCATGTTCTTGCTCGACTTGGCGAGCATTTTGGTGTTGCGCCCGGTGACCCCGATGCGCTCCTCGCTAGTTCTGGTCAATGGGTCGTGGCGAATGATCGCATTCGGTCACTGGGGTGGACGCCGACGTTCACCAACGAAGAGGCCTATGTGGATTCCGACAGGGGCGGCGTATGGGCTCGACTGACCCCACGTCATCGTCAGAACCTGGCGCTCGGGACCGTGAGCGCCTTTGTCTTGGGTGCAGCGGGTGCAGCGGCGGTTCTCATCCGCCGACATTTCACGTCCGGTCGATGAGTCTGACGGTTGTCGAACTCGCTGATCCTTGACGGTTGAATTCGATGGTTACCGAGTCATTTGCTGCGAATTGGCGAAGAGCGACGACGAGATCAGAACTATTGCGTATTGGTCGTTTTTCAAGGGCAGTGATGCGGTCGCCTGAAGCAAGTCCGGCGATCTCGGCGGGACTTTTCGCACTTACCGATTGAATCAATGCGCCACCTTCTGTGGCATCGGTGCTTACGATCCCGAGCCACGCGCGATGCACGGCTCCGGTGGCGATGATGTCATCGGCGACATGTGTAACCCACGAGATTGAGTGTGCGAATTCCGTATGCGAGGTCGGGAGGGTGAGGGTCGACGGGACCGAGGTCGTTGCAATTGTTCGAGATGACGCAGACGTGCGTGATGTGAAAAGTCCGATGACGGAACCAGAGCGAGTGCAAAGCACCGCCGAAGGAGTTGGCGGAGTCGCTTCGAGTGTCGACCCAATCATGTCGTGAAGTGACATCCCATCAGTTGTGTCGACGCGCATTCCTGATGATTGAAAAACTGCCGATGCGACCCACGCCCGACGGTCGGTTTCGGTTCGGCTGACGACATAGACCGTGTCTCCTTGTGCGAGAGACCCGACGTCGCCAGCGACAGCAGTTGTCAGGCCTGAGGCCTCGATGTCAATGACCGCAATGTCATCAGAAGGATCAGTCCCGACGACAGTGGCATTGAAAGAACGTCCGTCGATGAGAGTGACAGTGATCGAACGTGCATCGTTGAGTGGATCGGACGCGGTAAGTACATGGCCGTCTGGCCGAATCATTACTCCGGTGGTGACCGTCACGATGACTGGTCCATCGATGGTGATTTGAACGACTGCCGATGAGAGTGACGCCAGAACCTCGTCGGGCAGTTCACCGGCTCCTGGACCGCTCGCAACGGCAGTTCGGTCGTGAGCGGCACCTCCGGAGTGAAATGTGCCAAACGCGGCGATTCCGGTTCCGATTGCAATTACCAGAATGAGGATGAACGCCGCGAGACCTGAGCGTGAGGATCGACGATAACGGGCGGAGGAAAGCGCTTGCGGCCCGTCCATCTCTGAAGGATGTCGCCACAATCTGTCGTCTTGGGGCAAAGGCGGGATGAACCCGGCATCGTCATCCGGGTCATCGGGGAACGGCATGGGGGCGAATGTAGTGGTGGGCCCCGCAGAGTTGGCCGCGGCCCCCACTACGATAGGAAACCGTGACTCTTACGCCGCCTACCTCCGACGATTGGATCGCGTTGACCGACCAATCGCTCGATGTCGGGATCGCAACCGACTGGGTGGCACTACCTGGCTGCGGAGCAGTAGTCGTTTTCAGCGGTTTGGTTCGAGATCACGCCGACGGCTCAAGCGGGGTTACTCATATTGATTACGAAGCCTGGGCTGAACAGGTCATCCCTCGCCTCACCGCGGTAGCTGACGAAGCCCGACGGCGCTGGCCCGACCTGGGTCGAGTCGCGCTCTGGCATCGCGAAGGCCGAGTGCTGCTGAGCGAATCTTCTGTTGTTGTTGCTGTCTCCTCACCGCATCGCGGCGCGGCGTTCGATGCATGTGAGTTTGCGATCGACACGTTGAAAGAATCAGTTCCGATCTGGAAAAAGGAATTCTTCGACGGTGGCTCGCAATGGGCGCGCTCGGCGCAGCACATCACCGATGTGAATGACCGCGGAGTTCTGGCATGAGCGGCGTTGCATTCCTCCTGATCGCAGTCGTCGTTAGTCTTGTCGGGTCGGTAATTGTTTGGATTCGTAACCGCAAGCCCACACATTTCATGTCGAGTGTCGACGACTTTCAGCGCGAGATGGATGCCTTGAGCACGCCTCCGGTTCCTTCGACGCCACCTCGTCCAGTTCGTCCGGTACAAGACGCCGACAAGCGCCGGCTCGGGGGTCGTTGAGATGGCACGCGATATTGCAATCGATCTAGGTACGGCAAACACGCTTGTGTATGTGCGCGGCGAAGGCATTGTGCTCAATGAACCTTCTGTAATTGCCCTGAACAGCCGCACTCAGGATGTTCTTGCCATGGGGCACGAGGCCTGGCAGATGATCGGCCGTACTCCGAGCTACATCGTCGCCGTCCGGCCGCTTCGTAAGGGCGCCATTACCGATTTCGAAGTCACCCAGCGCATGATTCGACTTCTACTCCAGCGAGTGGGCGTCAATCGATTCAACCGACCTCGAGTGGTTATTTGCGTGCCGTCCGCCATTACTGCTGTTGAACAGCGCGCAGTAACAGAAGCCGCCCGTCGCGCCGGCGCTGCCGAAGCGCATCTGATCGAACAGCCCATGGCTGCGGCAATCGGATCGGGTCTTCCTATTAATGAGCCACTTGGCAACATGGTCATCGACATCGGTGGTGGAACATCCGAGGTTGCGCTGATTTCTCTTGGCGGAGTGGTCGCTCTTGAAGCTGTTCGTGTCGGGAGTTTCGATATCGATGCGGCAATCCAGACCTACATTCGTCGTGAATACGGAATCGCTGTCGGTGAACGTACCGCTGAAGAAATCAAAGTCACGATCGGTTCGGCCTGGCCGACTGAAAACGAATACGCGGCAGAGGTCCGCGGTCGTGAGCTTATGAGTGGTCTTCCGAAGACCGTGGTGCTCACCGCCGAAGAAGTTCGCGAAGCGATCGACGAACCAGTGTCTGCCATGGTCGATGCAGTGATTGCATGTCTTGGCCAAGCGCCGCCTGAGCTGGCTCAGGATCTCATCGAACAGGGTATTTATTTGGTCGGTGGCGGCGGCATGCTGCGCGGTCTCGATCTTCGCATTGAGTCCGAAACCGAAGTTCCCGTGCACCTTGTAGAGGCACCGCTCGAGTCTGTTGTGCTCGGAGCAGGCCATTGCGTCGAATCATTCGATGCACTCAAGGTCATGTTTATGGACTGAGGTCCTCAGCTGCTTGTCTGACTTGCCAATCGCGGTCGGTGGTTGCTTGTTCGATCGCGGCATCGACTTCGGGTCCGTCGAATGGCGCAAGAGCGATGACTGCACGGCGGCGAACAGTGGCTTTGTCTGTTGTTGCAGAAAGGATGGCGGGAAGGCCCGACGGGTCTCCTAGCGCGCCGAGTGCAGCAACGGCTGA
>WLMU01000002.1 GCA_009700115.1 Actinomycetota bacterium | reverse complement strand
GCAGCGGTCGGCACGGGAGGAATCGATGTGTCGCCCTGTTCGGCGTAGTACTCGGCCCACGCTTCTTGAGCTTCTGTTGACTCGCCACCGATGTAGTTGCCCTCGGTGTCATAGGCATGATCACCGAAGTGCTCCTGGTACTCGGCAGCAACAACGCCACCTTCAGCAGCCTGCTTGATTGAGAGGCTGATACGGCGACGCTGAAGATCGAGATCGATGATCTTGACCCAGAGTTCTTCGCCAGGAGTAACAACCTGCTCGGGAAGATCGACATGATGGGCCGACATTTCCGAAATGTGCACGAGTCCTTCGATGCCATCGCCAACCTGCACGAATGAACCGAACGGCACCAGCTTTGTGACACGGCCGTAAACAAGTTCGCCAACCTGATGGGCGGTGGCGAATTCCTGCCACGGGTCTTGCTGGGTGGCCTTGAGCGAAAGGCTGATGCGCTCGCGGTCAAGATCGACTTCGAGGACCTGCACGTCGATTTCGTCGCCCACCTGCACGACGGAACCGGGATGGTCAACATGCTTCCACGACAGCTCGGAAACGTGGACGAGGCCGTCCATGCCGCCGAGGTCGACGAATGCACCAAAGTTCACGACTGAAGACACAACACCGCGACGGTTTTCGCCGGGCTTCAGGTTGGCGAGGAAATCCTCACGCTGTTCCTTCTGAGTTTCTTCGAGCCATCCACGACGTGAAAGCACAACGTTGTTGCGATTTTTGTCGAGTTCGATGATCTTGGCATCGAGGGTGCGGCCGACATACGGCGCAAGGTCGCGGACACGACGCAACTCGACGAGTGATGCGGGAAGAAAGCCGCGGAGACCGATGTCGATGATGAGACCACCCTTGACGACCTCGATGACTGGGCCGCTGACAACGCCGTCTTCTTCTTTGATCTTTTCGATTGTTCCCCAGGCACGCTCGTACTGCGCGCGCTTCTTGGAAAGAACGAGACGACCTTCTTTGTCTTCCTTCTGCAGAACGAGTGCCTCGATGACCTCGCCCATTGAAACGATCTCGGAAGGGTCGACATCGTTGCGAATGGAAAGTTCGCGAGAAGGGATGACGCCTTCAGACTTATAACCAATGTCGAGAAGAACTTCGTCGCGGTCAACCTTGACCACGGTGCCTTGGACGATCTGTCCGTCTTCAACCTGAACCATTGATGCGGTATATGCATCATCAAGCGACAGTCCACCAAGATCGTCTTCGATTACCTGACGCGGAACGTACGTGCCGTCAGCGGCGAAACTTCCCATGCCTGCTGGTGCTTCAGCGACAGCGACGGCGGCGGCCGGAGTGGCCTCTTCGGTGGTGGACTGCTCGGACACAGGTTTCTCTCTTCGATGGACAGGAAGTAGGGGATAGGAAATCTCCCGCGCAGGCGCATGGGAGAAGGGCAAGGCTAGACCTCTGTCCACAGGCCCCGCCAGCCCGCAAATGGACCATCAGCCCATCGGTCGGGTGGCCACCAGCAAAAACTCGGGTCGGTTGATCTCCGGCGTGCGACGGGCATAGTCCCCCGGCGTCACTGACCACACGGCATCGGTCTGCAATCCGGCCCTCGATGCCAGTAACCGCAGTTCTCTCGGGGTGAAGCAGGTCGTCCACAGGTCCTTGAGGCTTTCGGTCCCATCGGGGGCCTTCAGGGGCGCCAACTCGTGGTTGACCCCGGCATCGGCATCGAACGAATCGGTGTCTTCCAGCCAGTTCACTTGGAAATAGGAAGAAAAGGCGGACACGGCAATACGGCCTCCGGGGGCGAGGGCCCGTGCCATGCCATCGAGTACGGCTCCATCGGGGTCGGGCCCAGCGGCGGCCGCTCCCCCGGCTAATCCAAATGCTCCCTGACACAGCGAAATCACCGCATCGAACTCGCCATCGAATGGGAGGGACCGGGCATCGAGTCGCTCAAATGTCGCGAGGGCCGGCGAATCCTGACGCGCGAGGTCGATGAAGGTCTGCGAGATGTCGACGCCGTGCACGGCAATACCAAGTTCGGCCAGCGCATAGGAATGGCGACCGGGACCACACCCAACATCAAGCACTCGCATTCCGGGTTTGAGTTCCAGCTCATCGACAAGGAACGCGACTTCATTCGCCGTTCCCATCGTGAATGAGTAACGCAAATACGACGAACCAAGGTGATCGGCGATGCCTTCGAACCAATGACCTTCGCCGGACTCGGTCACATCAGCCTTTCGCTGCTGCCCAAGAGTCGCCATGGGAGAGATGGACTTCGAGAGGAACTCGAAGATCGAACGCACCGGACATCGCCTCGAGAACGATCGCTGTAACCGCGTCGAGGTCAGCGGGCGGAACTTCACAGATGACTTCGTCGTGCACCTGCAAGATGAGTCGACTTGTTGAACCCGCCGCATTGAGGGCTTGATCAAGTCGAATAAGCGCGACCTTGAAGATGTCAGCGGCGAGGCCTTGGATTCCGGCATTCATCGCTTGGCGCTCGCCAGCTTGTCGAATTCGGAAGTTGTCTGATGCAAGCTCTGGGATCTGGCGGCGACGCCCAAACAACGTTTCGGTGTAACCGCGCTCGCGCGCTTCGGCGATCGTCTTATCCATGTAGTCGTGCACCGCAGGGAACGCAACGAAATACGCGTCGAGGATTTGCTGCGCTTCACCGATGGGGACACTCAACCGTTGCGCGAGACCAAAGGCTTCCATCCCGTAAGCGAGCCCGTAACTAACCATCTTGGCTTTCGACCGTTGTTCGATCGTGACTGAGTCGGGGTCGACATCGAAAACGCGCGCCGCTGTGGCGTTATGAATATCTTCGCCGGATTCGAATGCCCCGATCAGACCTGGATCTTCTGCGAGGTGGGCGATACAACGAAGTTCGATCTGGTTGTAATCAGCGATCAGTAACGTGTAGCCCTTTGCCGGCACGAACGCTTTCCGGAATTCGCGACCGAGTTCACTACGTACGGGGATGTTGTGGAGATTCGGCGCATCAGAACTAAGGCGACCGGTCCGAGCGACAGTTTGATTAAACGTCGCGTGAATTCGACCATCGGGTGCGATCTCAGCGAGAAGTCCTTCGCCATAAGTTGACCGCAGCTTCTCGACCTCGCGATAGGCCAACAAGTGCTCGATGATTGGGTGCTCACCGAGAAGTTTCTCGAGTGTCGCTGCATCAGTGGAGAAACCCGTTTTGGTTTTCTTTTGCGGAGTTAGTTCAAGTTTCTCGAACAAGATTTCGCGCAATTTGATCGTGGAGTTCACGTTGAACTCCTCGCCAGCATCTGTCCAGATCAATGCTCGAAGTTCATCGCAGCGTTCGACGAGCGAATCGCGCAACCGTCGGAGTTCGCCTTCGTCGACACCGACGCCGAGTATCTCCATTTGAGCGAGAACTCGAACTAACGGAACTTCGATGTCGGCATTGAGATCTAAAAGCCCCCGGGATTGCAGCGATTCACGCACGGGAACGACAAGGGCATCAACGCCAAGTGCACGACGAGCCGAACGCTGCGCAACGACAGAAACATCGGCGCCACCAAAATCGAGTTGCCCTTCGCCCTGATCATCGTCCTCGGGAAGTCGGGCATCGGCGTAACGGTCAAGCAAAGGTTCGAGCGAATACTTCGTTTCGGCGGGATCAAGGAGATACGCCGCGATCATCGTGTCGAGGGAAAGCGACCGAAGATCGATCCCGCAATCATTGAGGCCACGCATGAGTGCTTTGGCATCGTGCGCCACAAGCGGTCGGCCGCCTTCGGAGAACAATGCTGAAGCAGCAGCAGAAACATTGGAATCCTTCAACGCCTCGGCCGGAATCCATACGACATCGCCCGAAGAAGCGTCACGAACAAGCGCCACACCTTCAAACGAGGATCGCCCTTCGTCGCCCAGCCATCCCCCGGCAGCAGCCAGCGGTTCCGTGGAACTCGCCAGCGCGTCGAAAAGAGCGACGAGTTCTTTCTGATTGATGACGTCGGTGCGTTCCGCTTCGAGGACCCGCGCCCCACCCGCTTCGGTCGCGTCAGAAGCCACGCCAAGGACATCCACCAATCGATCGAATAACTGACGGAACTCAAGAAAGTCAAACAGCTGACGAACTTCGGCCAAGTCGAAGTCGCCAATCTGGAGATCATCGGGATCGGCAGTTACGGGTGCGTCATGCCGCAACTTCATGAGCTCGATGTTCATTCGAGCCTTGTCCTCGTTCTCGGCCAAGTTCTGCCGAAGTTTCGGTGTGAGCTCGTCGAGGTGTTCATAGATGCCGTCGATACCGCCGTACTGATTGATCAGTTTCGCAGCGGTCTTCTCGCCCACGCCGGGAACGCCAGGGAGATTGTCCGAAGGATCGCCGCGCAACGCGGCGTAATGCACATAATCGGTCGGCTTTACGCCCGTGCGCTCGAAAATGCCTGCTTCGTCATACAACGCGTAATCAGAAACACCGCGCTTGTTATACAGAACTTTGATGTGCGGATCGTGCACAAGTTGATAGCTGTCGCGATCGCCGGTGACGATAATGACATTGTCGCCGCGGGCTTCAGCCGCTGTCGCCAGCGTGGCGATGATGTCGTCGGCTTCAAACCCCACAAGGTCGAGCACAGGGACATGCAGGACCTCGACGACCTCGCGAACAATGCCCATCTGCTGACGAAGTAGATCGGGTGTCGCATCGCGATTGCCCTTGTACGTCGAAAGGGCTTCGTGTCGGAACGTTGGCTCGGAACGATCGAACACCACAGCAAGGTGATCGGGCTTCTGGTCGCGCAAAAGGTTGACGAGCATCGAAGTGAACCCAAACACCGCATTCGTGACCTGACCGGATGCGGTCGCCATATCGGTCGGCAACGCGAAGAACGCTCGGTATGTGAGCGAGTTTCCGTCGATAAGCATGAGCGTGGTCATGGATTCTCCGGTTTCAGTGTTCCGTCGATGAGTCCATCGGCGACGGCGCGCATTGTGGTGCGGTCTCGCATCGCAGTTTTCTGCACGAATGCAAATGCGTCGGCCTCGGTCAGACCATGGGCATCCATAAGGATGCCCTTCGCTCGGTCGACAACTTTGCGAGTCTCGAGTTGTTCTTCAAGAGACTTCGTTTGCTCCGTAAGTGCTCGCAGCTCGCGGAACCGACCCACTGCGAGTTCAATCGCCGGCACTAGGTCGCTTCGCTGAAAAGGTTTCACCAGATATGCGAGCGCACCAGAATCACGGGCTTGCTCAATCAAGTCACGCTGACTGAATGCGGTGAGCACCAAAACCGCACATAACTGATCTGCGGTGATCTGGCGAGCAGCAGTGAGTCCATCGATGCCTGGCATCTTGATATCGAGGATGGCGATTTCGGGTTGGAGCTCGCGAACCAACGCAACGGCTTCGTCGCCACGTCCAGTTTCGCCAACGACCTCGTATCCCTCTTCTTCGAGGGTTTCTTTGAGGTCGAGTCGGATGATCGCCTCGTCTTCGGCGATAACGACACGGGTCGGCAACGTTGCAGCCCCTTGAGAGTGGAGGTCCGACCGAGTACGGACCGTCTCGGGATCGTACCGGCTCAGGCGATCACGTCGTTGAGCCGGTCGAGCAATTCGTCCTGCTGCTGCTCAAGGCGTCCGATGTCGGTGACAACTTCATTGCGGTGGCGACCCATCGCGTTGGCATGACGAGCGGCGACTCGATGCTCACGCTCGGCGAGGGGCGTTTCAGAGACCAGCGATCGAAGCCGGGCATCATCGGCCTCATCGGCGAAATGAGCGAATTGTTCATCGACGACGGCCAATTCGTTTCGGAGGTCCCGAAGCTGCGCACCGATCTCGATGAGCCGCTTCTCCAACATGGCCCGGGTCATGGCGGCGAAGTGTAGGACCGGACCGGCAGGCAGGCACGGCGGCCCAGTAGGACAGAGCGCGAAAAGGGGCTCCGGACAGTTGGTAGCGTGGCGCTCGCACCACTGCGGCGGTGCTGGAATTGGCATACAGGGCGGGCTCAAACCCCGCTGCCCTTCGGGGCTTGAGGGTTCGAGTCCCTCCCGCCGCACAAGATCCCCTCTCGGCCCCTCTGGTCAAGAGAAGATGAAACCGAAGTGACCGCCTCCGGGTCAGAGCACTACCGCACTGTCCCACCAGCGAAAGCCGCCACCGCCACGATGATCGTCTTCACTTTCCCCGGCCAGGGATCCCAGAAGCCCGGCATGGGAGACGCGTGGCGCGACCACCCCTCGTGGGAATTGGTCGCCGAAGCATCAAGCGTCCTCGGTCGCGATCTCGAGCATCTCCTTTTACACACTGAAGCCGAAGAACTCACACGAACCGACAATGCACAGTTGTCGACGTTCCTCACAAGCTTGATCGTTCTCGATGCCGTTGAACGTCTGGGCGTAGAACCAGCTGCGGCGGCTGGACACAGTCTTGGCGAATACACGGCGCTCGTCGCATCAGGCGCACTGGCTTTCGACGAAGGGCTCACACTCGTTGCCGAACGTGGTGCCGCAATGCTCGAAGCCACCACGGCGCGCATTGGCACGATGGCCGCAGTTCTCGGTCTCGACGACGACGATGTCGAGGCCGCTTGCGCTCGCGTCGATGGTGATGTCTGGGTCGCCAACTACAACGCTCCTGGCCAAGTTGTTATTGCCGGAGATCCCGACGCCGTCTCTCGGGCGTCGGAAATTGCCAAAGAACTCGGCGCCAAGAAGGTCATGTCAATGGCCGTGAGCGGCGCGTTCCATACGCCGTTTATGGCTCCAGCTCGCGATCGCCTCCGCAGCGCGATCGGAACCGCTGATCTTCGCGATGCAGATCTCCCTGTCTATGCAAATGTCGACGCCCGAGCGCACGTGGGCACTGAGTGGACCGACCTCCTGAACGCACAGTTGTGCAGCCCTGTCCGCTGGCGCCAGATCTTGCACAACTTGGGCGATAACGGGGCCACGGTCTTTGTCGAACTTGGACCCGGCAACGTCCTCACCGGAATGGCCAAACGCACCGTCACGGGCACCACCACCCTTTCGGTCTCAACACCTGACGATCTCGACAAACTCCTCACAGCCCTCGCGTCCCCTTCGGAAAGCGTCGCTGTCCACGAAGGCGAACATCTCTTCGCTACCGAACGCATGGTGGTGAGTCCCGCTGCCGGCGTGTTCACTCCTGCCGCCGAACTTGCACCAGGTTTCGAACTCACGCCCGGCACAGTGTTGGGCATGGTCGGAGATCATGAGGTTCGTTCACCATTTGCGGGCATCCTTGTGGGCGTGCTGGCCGTTGACGGCGAGCGAGTGACAACAAGTCAACCCATTGCTTGGTTGCGCACCGCGTGATCGCCACCACCATGAGGATCCGATGACTACTTCGACCCAACGCGGCGCAACAATCATCGGATGGGGAACGGCACTTCCTGACCTCGTTGTCACCAATGCCGATTTCGAGGCGCGGCTCGACACCACCGACGAATGGATTAGCGAGCGCACCGGCATTCATGAACGGCGCCATGGCGGCACCACCGCTGGGCTCGCAGTTGAAGCCGGCCGCAATGCGCTGGAAATGGCAGGGCTCACCGGAGCCGATATCGACTTCATCCTTCTTGCGACAACCACACCCGATTATCAGATCCCTTCGACCGCCTCGCAGGTCCAAGAGGAACTGGGAATCAACGGCGGGGCCTGCGATGTCAATGCGGCGTGTTCTGGTTTCGTTTACGGACTCGTTCAAGCTCACGGACTTATCGCCATGGGCCTCAAGCGAATTTTGCTCATCGGCTCCGAGACGTTGTCGAGATTGACCGATCAAAACGATCGGAATACGGCAATTCTCTTTGGCAACGGAGCAGGGGCGGTTGTGCTTGAAGCCGTCGAAGGTGACGGACAACTCATCTCGTTCGACCTTGGATCAGACGGTTCGGCCCGCAAGCTGCTCGATGCGCCTATCGGTGGCTACATGAACATGGTCGGCAAAGAGGTATTCCGCAAGGCGGTCACTGTCATGGTCGACTCCGCCAAGATTTCTATGGCTTCAGCGAATCTCACTGCAGACGACATTGCGCTCATCGTCCCTCATCAAGCAAATATCCGCATCATCGAAACCGCTTGTTCGAAACTCGGGATGCCAATGGATCGTGTCGCAATGGTTCTCCACCGAACCGGCAATACCTCCTCTGCTTCAATCCCTCTCGCACTCGTCGATGCACTCGAAAATGGACGCGTTCAACGCTATGACAACGTTCTCCTTGTTGGATTCGGAGCAGGGATGAGCTGGGCCAGCGCCGTCATCCGTTGGACGGGCCACCTTCCGGAAGGAAACAAATGAGTCGAGTCGTTCTGGTAACTGGCGGTAACCGCGGCATTGGTCTTGCATGTGCACGAGCCTTCGCTGCCGCAGGACACAAGGTCGCTATCACCTACCGCGGTGAAGCACCGGCCGATGCCGGCGATCTTTATTGCGTGCAGTGCGATGTCACCAATACCGAACAGATCGAGGCAGCGTTCACCGACATCGAAGAAAAACTTGGACCAGTTGAAATTCTCGTGTCGAACGCGGGCATGACCATCGACAAATTGGTCTTGCGCATGACCGACGAAGATTTCTCCGACGTCCTCGATGCCAATCTTGTTGGCGGATTCAGAGCCGCCCGACGGGCCGTCCCAAAAATGATGCGAGCCCGTTGGGGCCGGATCATCTTTGTCGGCTCCGTCGTCGGCTCAATCGGCCAGGCCGGTCAGGCCAACTATGCAGCCTCGAAGGCTGGACTCGTCGGGCTGGCCCGTTCACTGGCCCGCGAATTTGCCTCACGCAATGTCACGGTGAACGTCGTTGCCCCTGGCCCCGTTGCCACCGACATGTTCGCTGCCGTTGATGACGCGATGCGTGAGTCCATAACCGGCGCCGTACCACTTGGCCGAATGGGTCAACCCGATGAAATCGCCGCCGCCGTTTCCTTCCTCGCATCTAACGAGGCCGGTTACATCACGGGTGCAGTCCTGCCCGTCGATGGCGGTCTCGGTATGGGCGGTTAAGGCCGAAGCAGCACCAAAACCACTGCGACCCCCGACTAGGTTTGTCGCACCGAATACCAAGGAGCCCTCATGAGTGACGATTTCGAAAAGTTCAAGGCCTGTGCAGTTGAGATCCTCGCCGTCTCAGCCGATCAGGTGACGATGGAAGCCAAGTTCGCCGAAGACCTCGATGCCGACAGCCTCGACCTTGTCGAACTGGTCATGAAGCTTGAAGAAGAGTTCGACGTCACCGTTGACGAGTCGGAACTTGAGAACATCACGACTGTTGGCGAAGCCTACGAACTGGTGATGTCGAAGCGGTGAGCACGAAGCGTCGGGTTGCGATCACAGGCGTCGGTGTCGTCAGCCCATGTGGCATCGGCACCGAGGCCTACTGGCAGGGATTGTTGTCGGCTGCGCCCGAAGGGCTTCGCCGTATTGAGAACTTCGATCCAGAGCCCTACTTCGCCAACCCGAAAGAAGCGCGTCGCACCGACCGCTTCGCGCAGTTCGCACTTGCAGCAGCCGATGAAGCAATGACGATGGCGGGCGACGTCGGTGGCGATCCCACTCGCAAGGGGGTGTGGATCGGCACTGGTATTGGTGGATTAACAACCCTGGAAGAACAGGTGCTTGTCAACGAGCACAAGGGCGCACGTCGCGTCAGCCCGTTCATGGTTCCCATGCTCATGGCGAACGCCGCATCAGCTGCGATCTCCATGAAATATGGCTGGCAAGGTCCGTGTGAGAACACCTGCACCGCCTGTGCCGCGGGCACACAGTCAATCGGTAACGCCTACCGACTCATCGTGTCCGGCCTCTGCGATGCCATGGTTACCGGTTCTTCCGAAGCCGTCATGACCCCCACCTGCATCGCTGGTTTCACGAACATGACCGCGATGTCTTCGGACAACATGTCGCGACCCTTCGACCGCGACCGCAACGGTTTCGTGCTCGCCGAAGGATCGGGTGTCCTCGTGCTCGAGGAAATGGAATCGGCCATTGCTCGCGGCGCAACGATCCTCGCTGAAGTCCTGGGTGCAGCCTCCAATGCCGACGCCTATCACATCACTGCTCCGTCACCTGGTGGCGTTGGTGCCATCAACTGCATGCGCACCGCCATCGCTGATGCTGGACTCGTTCCAGCGGATGTCACCTATGTCAACGCGCATGGCACATCAACACCGCTCAATGACGCCGCCGAAGCTGCAGCAATCGCTGAAGTCTTCGGCGACACTCCCCCAGCAGTGACCTCATTCAAGGGCGTCACTGGCCATGCGCTTGGTGGTGCCGGTTCTCTCGAAGCAGTTGGCATCGTTCTCGGCATGCAGAAGGGCGCAATTCCCCCCACTGCTGGCTATGAGAACGTCGACCCCGAAATGGCACCGATCGATATTGTCGTGGGCGGTGCACGTGAATGGACTCCCGCTCCGGTGCTTTCAAACAGCTTCGGTTTCGGTGGCCACAACGGCTGCGTCGTGATTGGCCCACCGCCGGCCTGAGCCGTTTCAGTCGAGACTTCCCTCTCGACGCAATAACCATTCTTTGGCGCGCACGCCCCCACCGAACTGTCCGACGCCCCCGCCGCTGGGCAGCACTCGATGACAGGGAACGATGATGGCGATTGGATTCGTCGCCATCGCAGTTCCAACGGCACGCGCTGCTTTTGGTCGACCAGCCCTCGCCGCTAAGTCCCCATAGGTAACGGTGTGCCCGAACGACACCGATTCGAGCGCGTCCAAAACCTCTCCACGAAAACCAGTGCGCTCGCTTCGATCAATCGGCACGCTGAACGCCGTGCGCTCACCTTCGAAGTACTCACTCAATTGCGTAAGCGCCACTGCCAGATGCGCGTCAGCAACTGCAGTTCCGCTGGCGTCTTCGTCGAGGTCGCCAAACCACACGCGACAAATACCCACGTCGTTGGCAATGACAGTGAGTGCGGCGATCGGCGTATCGATCAGTGCTTTGGCCATGACTTATGCGTCGGCGAAGACAAAGAGGAGTTCGGTTTCGGCTGCAGTTTCGCCACCGACGTGGGCCCGACCCGAACCTTTGCCGGCACGTGCCGACATCCGGCCGAGCGTGACTTCGAGTTCGAGAACATCACCGGGCACAACCTGACGACGGAATCGCGACTTCTCAACGCCACCGAACAACGGCAACTTGCCGGCGAATGCGGGATCGCTCAACACCGCGTAAGCACCGAGCTGTGCGATTGCTTCGAGCATAAGCACGCCCGGCAGCGTTGGCCGCCCGGGGAAATGCCCCGGGAAGAACCATTCGTCGCCAGTGATGCGCCACAAGCCCTTTGCCGAAGAACCGATCTCGAGTTCGGTGACTTCGTCGAGAAGAAGAAACGGTGGCCGATGCGGAAGCACATCGGCAGGTGCAGGAAAGCTCACTTGCCGAGCGCCTTGAGGAGATTTGCGGGCGTGTCTTTCGGACTGACCTTGTACCAGGCCTGCTCGATCTTGCCATTCTCGTCAATCAGGAACGCTGAGCGAACGATGCCCATGTACTTCTTTCCGTACATCGACTTCTCGCCCCATACGCCGAACTTCTCGGCCACCACATGTTCGGGGTCAGACAACAACGTAAAGCCGAGTTTGTATTTGTCATCGAACTTGGCGAGCTTGGCCGGAAGGTCGGGGCTGATACCGATGACGACCGTGTTACCGATCTTCTTGGCGATGTCGCGCAGTCCGCAACTCTGCGTCGTGCAGCCCGGCGTATCAGCCTTTGGGTAGAAGTACACGAGCACCTTGGTGCCAGCGAAACCAGAAAGCTTCACCTTGGTGTCGGTCTGGTCGGCAAGGGTGAACGCAGGTGCTTTCGCACCGACAGCGAGTTGTGTGATGGCCATGAGTTGAAACTAGCGGGCGCGCATCGCTTGGGACCAAGAACCGCACTGTGGCAAAACGAAAAAGGAGGAGCGCTTCCGCGCTCCTCCTTTCAACTTCTTGAGTCGCAGAAGACTCAGACGCCAGCCTTTGCTGATGCCTTGAGCTTTGCGCCAGCCGACACCTTGGCGGCGTTGGTGGCGGGAACCTGAATGGTTGCACCGGTCTGCGGGTTGCGAGCGGTACGAGCCTTGCGGTGGGTCTGTTCGAAGCTGATGAAGCCAGGAAGGGTGAGCTTCTCTCCACCCTTGGCCACAACCTCGTGGGCAATCTCTTCGAATGACTTCATTGTCTTCTCGACGTCGGCCTTTGTCTGGCCCGTCCGGTTCGAGATCTCGGCGATAAGTTCGCTCTTGGTCATGACTTCCTCCTGTTGGCCCAGCCTGACGGCCCGGCACGGATTGACAACCGGGTCGGCCCCCGACTGCCTTCGAACTCGGGCAGGACCGCCCGATAGGGACAAAGCATTGCGGCCCCACCACCGAAAATGGTGGATGGCCGCGGAATTCGTTGCATGACTATGCAGACTATTGAATCAGTGCAGGTCAGAGACGCAAATGAGACGGTTGTCACTGCTCACTATTCATCATAAAACGGGCGGAATGGTCGAAATAGGCCAGCATTGCGGCTTCGTCCTGTTCGCTCAGCGCCCCTGCTTCGACCTCAGCGCCCACGGCGTTGGACATGAGACGAAACCAGGCCTCACGCTGGACCTCGCCAATCACAAAGGGCGCATGGCGCATACGAAGGCGAGGGTGGCCTCGCTGGTCGCTATAGGTCTGCGGGCCGCCCCAGAACTGCGTGAGGAACAACCGCAAGCGCTCACGAGCTCCTTCGAGGTCTTCGGGCGGATAGAGCGGCGCCAGAACCGGGTCGACGAGCACCGCGTCGTAGAAACGGTCGACGAGTCGGGTGAAGAACTCGGGATCGACTCGGTCGTAGAGCGGTTGTTCGAGCGGAATCCTGCGCCGTTCGTTCTCGGCGCCGTCCTGGCTCATGACGCGTCGAGGGCAGCGCGTACTTCAGCGATGAAGGCACCAGCGCCTGCAGGTCCTTCTCCAGCGACGACGCGGCGCATTAGCGCCGAACCAATCACACACCCGTCAGCAACCTGGCTCACTTCAGCGGCCTGCTGTGCATTCGAGACACCGACACCAACCAGAACGGGTTTGTCAGTGATGGCTTTCAGGCGTCGAGCAATCACGAGCGAAGACGCGGCAAGCGCATCGCGCTCGCCGGTGACTCCGAGAAGTCCAACGGCGTAGACAAATCCTCGGGAACGTGCGACGACTCGCGGAAGACGTTCGTCGGGTGCCGTTGGTGCGGCGAGCATCACCGTTTCGATTCCTGCAGGATCGGCGGCGGTGGCCCAAGGACCAACTTCTTCAAGCGGGAGATCGGGCAGAATCGCCGCGCGCACGCCAGCTTCGTACAACGACGACGCGAATCGCTCGTGACCCATGTGGAACGCAAGGTTGTAATAGGTCATCACCGCTAGGGGCACACCGGCATCGACCGTGCGCAAGGTGTCGAGCACCGTGACCGGTGACGCTCCATCGCGCAATGCCAGTTCACTGGCTTCTTGGATGATCGGGCCGTCCATTACCGGATCGGAGAATGGAATTCCTATTTCGATTGCATCAGCACCTGCATCAGCAACGGCACGCACGACATCGGGCCATTCATCGTGCAGGCCGCCCGTGACGTAAGCAACCAACAATTTGCGACCACTACCTCGAAGTGCCCGAAGAGCACTTTCAAACTCGCCTGGTTCCGCAGGCGCGTCGGGAATGACGAGACCTTCGTCGGCCAGCGATGCGCTCATCCGAGAATTTCCATCATCTGGGCAACGTCTTTATCGCCGCGCCCAGACATGTTGAGAAGAACGGTCTTTCCTGCGAGCTTGGCCCGATCACGGATCACCCATGCCAGGGCATGCGCTGGTTCAAGCGCAGGGATGATTCCTTCGGTGCGGCTCAAAAGCTGAAATGCCTCGATGACTTCAGCATCAGTGACCTGCTCGTATCGGGCACGACCGATTGATGACAGGTGTGAGTGTTCGGGGCCAACGCCGGGGTAATCGAGACCAGCGGAAATGGAGTGCGCCTCTTGCACCTGTCCGAATTCGTCCTGCATGAGGTAGCTCTTCATGCCATGAACAACTCCGGGCACACCGCGCCCAACTGCTGCGCCGCCTGCCGGTTCAACGCCAACGAGCTCGGCGGTTGTGTCGGCAAAACCACTGAAAATACCGATGGCATTTGAACCACCGCCCACACATGCAGTGACGACATCGGGAATTTCATTCTCGAGCAACTTCGCGCATTGCTCGCGAGATTCTTTCCCGATCACGGTGTGGAATTCACGCACCATCCATGGGTATGGATGGGGGCCCATTACAGAACCAAGGCAGTAATGGGTGTTCTCAACCGTGGCGACCCAATCGCGCATGGCTTCGTTTACTGCGTCTTTCAGCGTTCGCGAGCCCGACATGGCCGGAACTACTTCTGCGCCAAGAAGTTTCATGCGAAAAACATTGAGGGCTTGACGCTCCATGTCGACTTCACCCATGAAGACTTTGCATTCCATGCCCATGAGGGCTGCAGCGGTTGCCGAGGCAACACCGTGCTGACCGGCGCCAGTTTCGGCGACCAAACGAGTCTTCCCCATGCGCTTCGCGAGAAGCGCTTGACCAAGAACGTTGTTGATCTTGTGCGATCCGGTGTGGTTCAGGTCTTCGCGCTTAAGAAGAACGCGAACACCAAGTTCTTCCGACAACCGGTGACACTCGGTAATTGGCGATGGCCGCCCGGCGTAATCGGCGAGCAATGCATCGAGTTCGTCACGAAAGGTTTGGTCGGCCCATGCGTCACGGAATGCGGCTTCGAGTTCCTGACAGGCCGGCACCAGAGTCTCGGGCACATATCGGCCCCCGAACTCTCCGAATCGACCGCTCGCTGATGGTTCGGATAACGACATAACGGTGAGGCTAGGCCGGGCCCGGGTCGTGAGAGAACTCGGAAAGCGCATCTCGCGCAACAGTGATGAAGGCGGCCAGTGCTTCAGGATCTTTCTGACCCGCGGAGGCCTCGACTCCGCTGACAACGTCGACCCCCCAAGGGCGAACACGCTCAATGGCGTCGGCCACATTGGCTGGGTTCAATCCGCCAGCGAGGATCACTCGACGTTGGTCTTGGAGATCGGTGACTTTTGACCAGTCGAAGGTCTCGCCCGAACCAGGTGTCGGGGAGTCAAGCAGCACCACGTCGATTGGGTAGTCATCGAGCCGTTCAAGCCGGGGATCGTCAACGGTAAAAACCTGGACAAGAAAGGGAACGACTGCGCGAAGCGCTTCAGCGACCTCGGGGCCCTCGGTTCCGTGCAGTTGCACGCCTTGAAGCCCGGTCACTTTCACGATCTCGGAAATGTGTTCTGCCGTCTCGTTACGAAAGACACCGATCGTCAGTGTTTGAGCAGGCAACTGCGAAACGATCGCAGCAACGGTTTCGGCATCGACCTGACGCTTCGACTCAGCGAAGACGAACCCAATCGCGTCAGCGCCGAGCGACACCGCAAGCAGTGCATCGTTGGCGTTGGTTGTTCCACAGATCTTGATGAACACGCTTTGACGCTAGCGGCAGCGCAGATCCTGGCTGAAGCGAGATTTACAACAGCATGCCTAGAGGCGACGAGCGCCCCGGAGCGCAGCGACGCCAGCTTCGGGGTCACCCGATGTGACCAGATGCTCCCCCACGAGGACAGCGTGGTAGCCAGCAGCAGCCAGTAACGCTGCATCGCCAGCGCCCGTGATCCCCGACTCGGCAACTTTCACGACACCTTCCGGCATCTGCGGAGCCATGCGAACGGCGCGTTCGGTATCGACAGCGAAAGTCACGAGATCTCGTTGATTCACACCGATGAGGTCGGCCCCGGCAACAATCGCTCGTTCAAGCTCGGCTTCGTCATGAATCTCGACGAGCGCATCGAAGCCGATCGCATGTGCCAATTTCAGAAATGATTCGAGCTCGGCTTGGTCGAGAGCCGCTGCGATTAACAGCACGCAATCGGCGCCCATAATTCGTGCATCACACACGTCGCGGGCACTGACGGTGAAGTCCTTACGCAAGACCGGGAGTGCGCACGCAGCGCGAGCGGCAACAAGGTCGTCGACCGATCCACCAAAGAAATCGACATCGGTAAGTACCGACAGACACGCGGCACCTCCGGCTTCATACTGACGAGCAATCGCTACTGGATCGAGACCTGGAGCGAGTTCACCTTTCGAGGGCGAACGACGTTTGATTTCTGAGATCACCGCGAGGTCGCCCGAAGCAGCAACCGCTTCGAGTGCATCTCGAAAACCACGCGCTGGCGCGATGGACATCGCCCGCTCGACGAGTTCGTCGAACGGGCGATCGTCGCGAGACGCAGCCTCGCGGTGCGCCTCAAGAATGCGGTCAAGATAGGTGGTCAGTTTGGAAGACCCTTTGCGTTACCGGTCGGCGTCGACATGACCATCATCGGCGGTTCGGCCATAAGCCCGCCGAGAGTTCCGAACAATTCCTTCATGGCATCGGACCCACCGTGAACACCGAGTGCGTCGCCATCGGAATACAGCTCGAAGATCCAAACGGCATTTTCATCGCCAGCATCACGATGGAAGGAGTACACGAGCGTCCCCGGCTCGCCGGCAACAACCGGGAGCATCGTCTCGAGAGCAGCCACACCTTCGTCGCGCTTGCCGGGCTGGAACACCATTTTTACGAACAGCGAAGTCTGAGTCATGGTCGCAAACCTTAGGCGACCGTTTACTGCTCTCGCTCAGCCCGCAGACTTCGAGAAAGCGCAACGAAAGGAGCCGCCAGGAATCCAAGAGCGGCCAGAACGAGCCCCACAATCCCCACCGCAATCAGGAACGGGAGATTCACGATGACGCCAAGGACGACGCCAACGATTCCGCCGAGCAGACAAAGAATCGGGGCCATCTGCAATGAACGCTCGACGTGCGTGCCTTCCACCCCGACGTCATCTAGCAGTCGGAAATCGATTTCGTCATCGCCGTCATCGTAAGGAACGAAGTCATAGCGGCCAGGAGTTGTGACACCAACAGACGCTGAATCGTCAATCGTCAGCCGCATGATTTCGTCATGGGCTCGCCTGCGTTCCGGATCGCCCAAGACGGCCCACGCCTCATTGATCGACTGCATCTCGCGCTCGTTCGCTTGACGCGCAACCTCGTCGGTGTGGAAATCAGGATGATGGACTCGCGCCAGTTGCAAATACGCACGACGGATCTGATCAGGGGTCGCCGATGGCAAGACTCCCAACCGTTCATAGAACGACTCAGACATAGCGAGAACTCAACGGACAGAACCAGGCTCGACGACCGAAGCCGGCGCCACTACTGATCCGCTTTGCACCGTGACATCGCCACCAGCCGCGACCGAACGTCCAACCCGAGCCAATGCCAATGCCGGAAGTCCAGCGCCCAACGCGGGAGTCACGCTTGTAAGCGCACCAACGGTTGCCCCGTCCAACAGCACCTCATCGCCAACTGCAGCATCGGCACCGAGCACGAGCAATCGAATGGGATGCGGAACGTTGTTCCCACGACTATCGATTCGAGCGACAAGTTCTTGGCCGGTATAGCAACCCTTCGTGAAACTCACCGAAGCGTCGATCACCCACTCACCTGCTTCACCGGGGATGGTGTCGGCGGTGAGTTCTGAACCCATCTGCGGGACGCCGTGGGCGATTCGGTAACGCTCGAGCGACTCGCTTGAAACCGAATCGACGGCAAGGTCCCCAACATTGGTGTCGGCACCATGAAGCACCAACAGATCGACTCCAGCAGCACTGGGCCCTATCGGCGCTACGACGAGTTCGTCGCCGATCACATCGGCACCGAGACGAATGGTTTCAGAACTCCAGCGACGCTGCACAAGTTGAGCGCGTTGCGGTTCACCGATCGTGGCCTTCGTGCGAAGCAGGAACCGCTTCAATCGGGTAACAACGACGTCGCCCCAACCCTGATCGACTTCGAGCAGATAGTTCTCGGCATCAAGTCGATGCACGCGAAGCCAAGCATCGACCTTCCCGTTCGGACCCAAAAGAAATGACAACGCACTGTCGCCCGCCATGGCAACGACGTCTTGGCTCAACTGTCCCTGAAGGTAACGAGCAGAGTCCGGCCCCGCCACGGCAATGACATCGCGCTCGACGATTCCGTCACCGCCGGAGCCACACAGCAGTTGATAGTCGCGAGAAATCTCTTCGGCCGATGAATCATTCACGGCACGAGTGTCGCACTAAGCACAGCGACATGCACCAGCGAGATCAGCTGTTGGGTTCGCCACGACGTTGAGCCGTCATCCGGCGGGCTCCATGAACGGCACTTAAGAGCCCACGGGCCTTGTTGCGGCATTCGAGATCTTCATGCTCGGCCACGCTGTCGGCAACGATGCCCGCGCCTGCCTGCACATGAGCGATCCCGTCGGCTCCGACCATGAGCGTGCGGATTGCAAGCGCAGTATCAATCGTTCCCGAAAAATCGATGTAGCCAACGACGCCTGCGTAGGGACCACGCTTCACTGGTTCGAGTTCGTCGATGATCTCCATCGCACGAATTTTTGGCGCACCAGAGACTGTGCCCGCAGGAAGCGTGGCGCGGAGCACGTCGATTGGAGTCTTGCCGTGGGCTAGTTCGCCGGAAACTTGAGAGGTGAGGTGCATCACATGGCTGTAGCGCTCGAGCACCATCATTTCGTCGACCTGTTCGGTACCGAACTCGACCACACGACCCACATCGTTACGAGCGAGATCGATGAGCATCACGTGCTCGGCGATCTCTTTGGGGTGTTCGCGCAATTCGGCACCAAGACGACGATCTTCTTCTTCGGTCGCGCCCCGACGACGAGTTCCGGCAATCGGACGTGAGATCACACGATTGTCAACAAGCTTCACCATTGGTTCCGGTGAAGAACCCGCAAGACTCAATTCAGGCATCCGAACGAAATACATGTACGGGCTGGGGTTCACCTGACGAAGTACACGGTAGAAATCAAATGGGTCAGCACCAAGTTCAAAAGAGAATCGCTGCGACAACACAACCTGAAAGATGTCGCCGTCGAGAATGCGTTCCTTTGCGACATCGACCGCGCTCTCCCACTGGCCATAGGTCATCGATCCAGTGACCTCGGGAAGCTCGGGCGACGGTGAAGGCGGATCGACCATCGGTTCGGCCAGAGGACTGGCTCCGTCGGCGGCAAGTTGTTCGAGACGCACCGCGGCTTCGTCGTAGAGACGATCGAGATCAGCAGTTGTCGCCCCATAGGGAACGAGCACATTGTCGATAAGCGTGACTCGTTGACGGAAATGGTCGAACGCGGCCAACTGCCCGATAACGGCCATCACCGCATCGGGATATCCGGTCGCGTCATGAGGCGTTTCGGCGAGATCTTCAACCTCGCGAACGACGTCGTAGCCGAGGTACCCAACGACACCGCCGTGCAGGGGCGGGAGTGCATCAAGAGATGGGGACCGATAGGCCGCCAGTAACCATTCGATGGCAGCCAGGATTCCTTGATCTCGCGGCATCGCCGCGGGAAGATCGCCATCGACCGTCACAATTCCGTCTCGCAAGACGAGAGTGGCGATCGGGTTACGTCCGACGAACGAGAAGCGACTCCAGCGTTCGCCATGTTCCACTGACTCAAACAAGAACCCGGGCCGATCATCGCCACACAGACGCGCGAATGCGGCCACCGGCGTAATCAGGTCAGCGAGAAGTTCACGCCATACCGGAACGACACTGTGATCGGCGGCGAGGGCATGAAAGTCATCGCGCGACGGCGAAATATCCAAGATCAGTCACCTTCACCGAACGCGGTAAAGAAGCACGAAAAGTTGCCGGTGTGGCACGCGCCCTTACCTTCCTGCTCAACGACAAACAGCAACGTGTCTCCGTCGCAGTCGTAATAGGCCTCGCGAACGTATTGACGATCGCCCGAGGTTTCGCCTTTGCACCAATACTCCTGGCGCGAACGACTCCAGAACCATGTGCGACCAGTTTCAAACGTTTGACGCAATGAATCGGCGTTCATCCACGCCATCATCAACACCTTGCCGGTGCCTTCTTCTTGCACGATGGCGGGCACGAGGCCGTCGGCGTTATAAGTCACCGCATCAAGTTGTTCCGCAGTAACTGCGATCGGAATGCTTTCAGGCATGACGCCACGCTAGCGGTGGGTTCCACCGTTCACGAACGGAGTTTCCCCGACTCGCTTGGCTACAGATAGAGCCCGGTGCTGCCCTCAGACAATCGTTCGGAGGCAACAGCGTGGACATCTCGTTCACGCAGGATGATGTAGTCGTCGCCCCGGACTTCGACCTCGTAGCGATCCTCTGGGCTGAAGAGCACCTGATCGCCTGGCTCCATTGACCGGACATTGGGACCAACGGCCATGACTTCGGCCCACACGAGCCGCTTGCCGATCTGAGCGGTCGCCGGGATGAGAATGCCGCCGGTGGAGCGTCGCTCCCCTTCGGGCCCGCCAAGATGCACGAGAACGCGATCGTTCAGCATCTGTATGGGAAGTTTCTCTCCGTCGACACCGACGCCGTCGGTGAGTCGATCAGTGGTCTGCGATGAGGTCACGACACGACGGTACCGTCTCCAGTCGTGACCGACGACTTCGCCCCCCGACCCCTCGCACTCACCACCGCCGATGGGCTTTCGCTCGAGGCCGAGCTCGCCATTCCCCCGCAGGCTCACGCCGCTGTCGTGCTTTGCCACCCCCACCCGCAACAGGGCGGCAACATGGCCTCACTCGTGACCAGCGAACTCTTTCGCTCGTTGCCCGAGTCGGGGCTCGCAGTTCTCCGCTTCAACTTTCGTGGAGTCGGCAATTCCGAAGGCAGTCATGAGTTCGGCATCGGAGAAGCAATCGACATCGTCGCTGCAATTGATGCCATCACCACTGAGTGCCCGCTGCTTCCCATTTTCGTTTCGGGTTGGTCATTTGGTGCTGACACGTCGTTGAGCATTGTCGATCCCCGGATCGCTGCGTGGATCGCGTGCGCTCCGCCTTTGCGGATTCTTCCGCTCGACGAACTCACCGCAGCAGCCGGGAACGACCCGAGGCCGAAACTGCTGATCGTTCCCGAACACGATCAATTCCGAAATCCAGCAGCGGCTATCGAAGCGACCACTTCGTGGACCAACACGACCGTCGTCATGGTCGCCGGCGCCGATCATTTCTTTGTTGGACGCACCAGCAAGGTTTCGAAACTCGTTGTGGACTTCATCGCGTCTCAGGCAACGACGTAAGCGGTTGCTGCGATCTACGGGCGAACATTGACCCCAGCAGCAATCATGTGCGCTTTCGCATCACTGATTGCATGGTCATCGAAATGAAAAATCGACGCAGCTAACACAGCATCTGCGCCACCAATTACAACGCCGTCAACGAGGTGATCGAGAGTTCCGACACCGCCTGAAGCGATAACAGGAACGCCCACCGCACCTGATACCGCGGAAGTGAGTTCGAGATCGAAACCGTCGCGAGTTCCGTCGCGATCCATCGAGGTCAGAAGAATTTCACCTGCACCAAGAGACGCGGCCCGTTGCGCCCATTCGATGACATCGATGCCGGTGGGGGTCCGGCCACCAGCGACGTAGACCTCCCAGCCTTCATCGGCTGAGCCAACGGTTGCTCGACGACGCGCATCGATGGCACACACCACACACTGATTGCCAAACACTTCGGCGATCTCGCTGATGAGTTCAGGCCGAGCCACAGCGGCGCTATTCACGGAAACTTTGTCGGCGCCAGCCCGCAACATGGTGCGAGCGTCATCAACTGTCCTGATGCCGCCGCCAATCGTAAAAGGAATAAACACCTGTTCAGCAGTGCGTCGAACAACATCGACCATCGTCTCTCGGCCATCCGAGGTCGCAGTGATATCAAGAAAAACCAATTCATCGGCGCCATCAGCGTCGTAGCGAGCGGCAAGTTCAACGGGGTCTCCGGCATCGCGCAGGTCCACGAAATTTACGCCCTTCACGACACGGCCGTCGGTGACATCAAGGCAAGGAATTATTCGAGCGGTTTTCATGGGTCGAGGTTCACGCCACTCGTCGCACGCGCACCAGCGTGTCGATTGCGGTGCGTTCGCCATCCTCAGTCGCGACGACACGATCGACGCGCTCGGACTTTTCGATAACAAGTTCGACGTCAAGAGAAACTTCCGCTGCAGTGAGATCGTCGACGATGTCTTCAGCAGTGAGCAGGAATGTCGGGTCCTGGGGTCCGCCGTGGCCTTCGGTGAGATTAAGAAGGTCGTGACCAACCAGAACCAATGTTCCACCAATAGCGAGTGAACGAACCGCCGTATGCATCGATGCTCGGCGTTCCACCGCAGGCAGTTGCAGGTAAAACACTGCGACCAGATCAAAACCAGCACTTGGCGGTTCCCATGAAGTCGCGTCGGCGACGACCCATGTGGCTTCCACCCCATTCTCCGTCGCCAGTTTGCGACCCTTCTCCACCCCCACTGAGGAAAAATCAACACCAGTGACGGTCCAGCCTTGTTTCGCAAGCCAGACCGCGTTGCGACCTTCACCGCAAGCAAGGTCAACTGCACTTCCGGGCGTCAAGTCAGCCACTTCGAGGGGAAGGAACTGATTCGGTTCGCCCTTCCAAATGAGTTCAGACGTGTCGTATCGCGCGTTCCAATCGGAAGCATCCATGTTCGAAGTGTAGGACCGCGCCGGAGAACGAGAGTCAGAGTTTTGCTGAAACAGACTTCAGCGCGTCGCTCAACGTGAATGCACCCTCGTACAGCGCACGTCCCACGATCGCGCCGGAAAGGCGCCGACCGGCTGATCGCAGCGCATTAAGAGCGACGATGTCCGCCAACGAACCGACGCCCCCTGATGCAATCACCGGCAGCTCGGTGGCCTCGAGAACTTCGCCGAGTCCGTCGAGGTCGGGGCCTTCAAGGGTCCCATCACGACCAATTTCGGTGACGATGAGCGCTTCGACTCCGGCGTCGGCGAATCCGCGCGCGACATCGAGAAGATCTTGGCCAGAGCCTTCTTCCCAACCGCGGACCGCAACCTCACGACCGCGAGCATCGAGACCAACCGCAACAGGGTGACGCGAAGCCAGCAGTCGGACGAGTTCTGGATCTTCGAGAGCCGCCGTGCCGAGAACAACCCGAGTCACACCGAGATCAAAGAGTGCATCGGCCGCTGCCTCGCTACGAACACCGCCACCAGTCTGAATGGGCACATCAACCGCGTCGCAGATTGCTGCAATGACATCGCGATTACGTGGTGCACCAGTTCGGGCAGCATCAAGATCGACGACATGGATCCATTGAGCGCCGGCAGCAGCGAACTCCTTTGCCTGCGAAATGGGATCGTCGTTATAAACGGTCTCGCGCGCGTAATCACCCTGGTAGAGGCGCACGGCGCGACCATCGAGAAGATCGATTGCGGGATAGAGATCCATCATGCTCCAACTCTTGTGCGAGCAGCATCGACAAAACCGCGCAAAACCTCGAGGCCAACAGTCCCCGACTTCTCCGGATGGAACTGCGTGGCCCAAAGCGAACCGCGCTCTATAGCTGCAGCCACCGGACCGCCGTAGTCGCAGGTCGCAATGACAGACGGATCATCGCCATCGGCGGCGTAGGAATGGACGAAATACATCCAGACGGGATCTTCGATCGCGGCGAAGAGGCGGCTCGGCCGGCGGATATCGACAAGGTTCCATTGCATTTGCGGCCGCTTGACAGTGTCGGGAAGAAGACGCAGTCGCCCGGGGAGTACCCCAAGTCCGGTTGCGCCCGGAGATTCATCTGATCCTTCAAACAGCATCTGCATACCGACACAGACTCCGAGGAAGGGGCGACCATCGGCAGTAGCAGCCGACGCAACCTCGTCGAGACCACGATCTCGAAGCGCGGCCATACACGCGCCGAATGCGCCCACGCCAGGCAGGACAACCGCATCGGCGTCGGCGATCAAACCATGATCGGAGGTGAGTTGGGCGTTGGCGCCTACGCGCTCCAACGCTTTTTGCGCCGAACGCAAATTTCCGATGCCGTAATCAAGAACCGCAACAAGCGGTTGATCGTCGTTCGTCACAACACGCCCTTGGTGGAGGGAACTCCCCCACCTTCGATGCGAACGGCGTCACGAAGTGACCGAGCAACGCTCTTGAACGTTGCTTCGATGATGTGGTGAGTGTTGACTCCGCGCACCAATGAAATATGCAATGTGAGCGCCGCTGAAGTGGCAAAGGCTCGCCAGAACTCTTCGATCAGTTGCGGATCGAACGGCGGATCACTCAGAATCTTTTCGCCAGGAAACACAACCTCGTAGACAAGAAACGGCCGACCGGAAAGATCGAGCGCCACGTCAACGAGTGCTTCATCGAGCGGAACTCGATTCGATGCAAACCGACGAATACCGGCTTTGTTTCCGAGCGCGACAGCGAATGCCTCGCCAACGGCGATGCCGACGTCCTCGACGGTGTGGTGCGCATCGATCTGGAGATCGCCTTCAGCGCGCACAATGAGATCGAAGCCACTGTGACGACCAAGCTGCGCCAACATGTGATCGAAGAACGGCAAACCAGTCGATGTCTCGTGCCGTCCCTGACCATCGAGATCGATCTCGATCTCGATTGAGGTTTCAGAGGTCGCGCGAGTAACTGTTGCGGCTCGGCGACCATCGTCGGTTCGTGTTGCACTCACTGGAGGGCCTCCTCAAGAGCGGAAAGGAACAGATCGTCCTCGCCGGATGTACCGATCGTGACACGCAAACAGCCTTCGAGGCGCGGCCACGACGAACAATTACGGACAAGCACAGAACGATCCACTAGCTGCTGCCACACTTCGCCACCGTCGACCGAACGCGGTCGGAACAGCACGAAGTTGGCGCCAGAGGGCCACACATCGACATTGAGTTCGCTCAGACGCGAGACCAACCGCCCTCGCTCTTCGACCAGGCGACTCACGCGCTCGTTCATTTCATCGACATGAGCAAGCGCCAACGTGCCCGCAGCCTGTTTGAACGCATCGAGGTGATAGGGCAACACCACTTTGTCGAGTTCCGCCACGATCCACTCGGGACCGACGAGATAACCCAAACGCGACGCGGCCATCGACCACGTTTTCGAAAATGTTCTGGTAACGACAAGCGGGACATCGTCGCCAATAAGACCATCGGCCGACCAGGGAGCAAACTGCCCGTAGGCCTCGTCGATGACCAGAAGGCCATCGACGGCGGTCACCATTTCGAGAACAGATCGTACGGTCGATTCATCGTCGACAACGCCAGTTGGATTATTGGGGGAGCACAGAAAACTGACTTCTGGTTTCGCCGCATCGATAACTCGCCGAACCTCAGCGAGATCAGTGGAGAAATCTTCTGCCCGCTCACCCTCGACGACGGCTGTGCCGGTAATTCGAGAGATGTGACTGTGTAGCGCGTAGGTGGGCTCCCACACAGCAGCCGTGCGCCCAGACCCCCCGAAGGTGAGCATGACTGTTTGCAGCACTTCGTTCGAACCATTGGCGACAAAAATCTGTTCCGGTCCGACGCCATGAATCGAGCCGATTGCAGTGCGCAGTTCCGTCGCAGCGCGATCGGGATAGCGATTCCACTCAATGCCTGCAAGAGCGTTTGCGACCGCGTTGGTCCAGGCCTCGGGCGGAGCATCCGGGGCTTCATTGGTGTTGAGACGAACAGCAACGTCAACCTGAGGCGAGTGGTAGCCCTGCATCAGCGCAACGTCGTCACGAGGGGTGATCATGATTCGGCCTCGAGCGCGCGAGTACGAAGACGCACCGATTCAGCATGCGTTGCGAAACCTTCGGCGTCGGCGATTGCCGCAACCACCGGAGCGGCCGCGTCGAATCCGGCACGAGTCACTTCAACAACATGAACCTGTTTCGTGAAGTCATCAACGGTAAGGGCACTGCCGAATCGAGCCGTACCAAACGTGGGCAACACGTGACTCGGACCAGCGACGTAATCACCAATTGATGCAGGAGCGAGCGGACCAAGGAATACCGCTCCGGCATGACGAACCCCAGCAGAGAGACGTGCTGCATCGTCGGTGATGATCTCGACATGTTCAGCAGCGATGTGGTTGACGACAGCAATCGCTGCTTCGGGAGAATCGACAAGCGCGCAGAACCCACCCGAAGCGAATGTTGACTCAATCTCAGAACGTCGGGGGGCCTCGGCAACAAGTCGAACGAGCGCGGCATCGACTGCGTCGGCCACAGTTTCGTCCCATGTGACCAACCACGCGAGTCCGTCGGGGCCATGTTCGGCTTGAACCATGAGGTCGATCGCCACGAAATCAGCGGGAGCAGTTTTGTCGGCGATCACGACGATTTCAGAGGGACCGGCGAAAGCCATTGGTACGCCAACAAGCCCCGCAACCTCGCGCTTTGCGAGAGCGACGAAGGCATTACCTGGACCAGCGATGACATCGACCGGACGGAGCGTTTCGGTCCCGTAGGCCATTGCGGCAATCGCTTGCGCACCTCCGATCGCTCGGACTTCATCAGCCCCAGCAATTGCGGCCGCAGCAAGCGTCGCAGGAGCGATTTTTCCGGTCCCGCGATCGGGAGGCACGCATAAGACAATTTCAGGAACTCCGGCAACACGGGCAGGAATAACGGTCATAAGCACCGACGATGGGTACACGCCACGTCCGCCTGGGACGTAGCAACCAGCCCGATCGACGGGAACAGAACGCCCGGTCACGCTGATACCTCCGCGAACAACGGTGTGTTCGTCGCGAAGTTGCGCAACATGAAAGGTTCGAACCGCCTCGGCGGCTTCGGTCAGTGCATCCGCGAGTTCCGACGGAATCGAAGCGAGTGCTTCGAGAAGCGCTTCGCGGCCGACACGCGAATCGGCGATGTTGACGCCATCGAATTTTTCCGTCAGGGAACGAATCGCCGCATCGCCACCGGTACGAACCTCGGCGAGGATCGCACGCACTGCTTCTGTGGGACCTTCTCCGCCCGGATCGGGTCGCGGGAGTTCAGCAACGAGTTCGTCGCCATTCCTTCCGCGGAGATCGATTCGGTTCAACACGACATAGGACGCTAGCGGTCGGCCCGCCTTGAACTGGAGAGGTTTACCGGTTTCAGTTGGCCCGACGTGCTGCAGCCACCAAGCGCCGGTGAGCAGTACGTAACGACCGCTCGACCTCGAACAAATCCGAGGCCAGTGATTCATCGCCCGCAGCTAAGACCGTTTCGGCAGTAGACGTCACCCGGTCAAGGAGTTCTTCGAGCGAAGTGGTCGCGCTCGACAGTTGGGCGTGTTCACTGTGCACGTGCGCAGTCTTCCAGACTGGCCGGAGTTTCAATAACGACTGCAGCGACCGGCCCCTCGATCGCAACCTGGAGCAAAAAGATGACGACGCCCCACAAGGGGGCGTCGTCCAGGCGACACTGGGCGGCGGATCCCAGATGATTGTCGCCGTGTCAGGCGGCGGGAGCCTGACGGACTCAACATAGCGCGAGAATTTGACGATCTCGCGCCTCTTAGTGCTCAAAAGATTCTGATGATCTAGGTCATTTGACCGTCAGATCTCTCGATCAGGTCCGTGACTCAGATCGATGCCGACGGGCAGAAGTCGGAAAGGACGCAATCCACGCATCGGGCTTTGCGCGACGCACACACTCGGCGGCCGTGGAGAATCAACAACAGGCTGAATCTTCCCCAGTCAGCGGGAGGAATCATGTCGTCGAGAACGTATTCGACTTTGACGGGATCGGTTTCGGTCGTCAGGCCCAACCGAAGCGACAGCCGACCCACGTGCGTGTCAACGGGAAGTCCAGGCAGATCCATAGCCACACTGCGAACGACATTTGCCGTTTTGCGGCCCACTCCGGGGACGGTGACGAGATCTTCCATGGAAGAAGGCACCGCGCAACCAAACCGCTCTACCAACGCTTGCGCCATACCGATAAGAGAACGAGCTTTGTTCTTGTAGAACCCTGTACTTCGAACTAACTCTTCGACCTCGAGAGGATCGGCAACGGCGAGATCTTCAGGACTTGGGAATCGATCGAATAACGCGGGAGTCACCAGATTGACCCGGACGTCGGTGCACTGTGCCGACAGGATCGTCGCTGCCAGAAGTTCATACGGATTGCGGTGATCCAGTTCGCACTGCGCATCGGGATACTCAAGGTCGAGGCGGGCGAGGGTTTCTTTCGCTCGTCCCTTTGGAGATCGGGGCTTTGCCATGGAGACGGGACCCTACTGCCGCCGGCGCCGGTAGGGTCCGCCCGTGCGCAATGAACTTCGAGACGGATCTGGTCGACTCGTGCGGCTTGAGTCCGAACCCGCCACCGAGGCAGACGTCACCGAAGCGAACGCTGCCGGTCTCGAACTGACGCGCCGTATTGAACAATTACGAATCCCTCTTCCCCTCCCAGCATCAGGGACTCCCCTCATCACCCGGCCGTTTCTGCCTGGCCAGGATGACGAAGCATTTTTACGCGTCAATAACCGCGCATTCGCTTGGCACCCTGACCAATCAGGCTGGACACAGGATCAACTCGCCGATCGGATGAATGAACCGTGGTTCGATCCCCAAGGATTCCTTCTGCACGAAGTCAACGGCGAACTCGCAGGGTTCTGTTGGACCAAGGTTCATCCTGCGACCGCTACTGATCCCCAACTCGGCGAGATTTACGTCATCGCCGTGGACCCCGACTTCCACGGGTCGGGACTCGGACGAGCGTTAACTCTCGCTGGGCTCGCCCATCTCGCGGCGCAGTCGGTCACGGTCGGCATGTTGCACGTCGAGCAAGACAACACCGCTGCAGTTTCGTTATACCGAAATCTTGGGTTTTCTCATCACGACGCTCACTGTTGGTGGGCCCTTCCCCATGGCGACGCGTCATGACCTCGGAACACCTTTCGCTCTTCGATGCTGACCGAGATGCGCTCACCCAGATCCTCGACGGAGAACCGCGGTACCGACTCGACCAACTCTGGAAGGGCCTCTACGTCGACTTCGCCGAGCCGAGCGACATCACATCGCTGCCTGCAGGACTTCGCGCTCGGCTCGCCGAAACCCTTCCATCGGCACTCGAGATGGTGACGGAATCAGCCACTGCTGATGGCGAGACCGTGAAGTGGCTCTGGAAACTCGCCGACGGCGCCTCAGTCGAAACCGTCCTCATGCATTACCCCGATCGCTCAACGGTGTGCGTGAGCACCCAGGCTGGTTGCGCGATGGCCTGCGGATTCTGCGCAACCGGTCAGGGCGGATTCGAGCGGAACCTCACGGTCGGTGAAATCGTCGAACAAGTGGTGCGCGCTGCTCGACGAGCAAATGAAGGGCCGACGCCTCGTCGCGTCTCCAACATCGTGTTCATGGGCATGGGTGAACCCATGGCGAATTACGACCGCATGATCGGAGCTGTGCATCGCATACACGGCGATATCGGCATCTCGGCTCGCCATCTCACAATCTCCACGGTCGGGATCATTCCTGGCATTCGCAAACTTGCCGATGAACCACTCCCGGTCAACCTTGCCGTGTCACTTCATGCCGCAAACGATGAACTGCGAGACGAACTCGTCCCCATCAACCGTCGCTATCCACTCGCCGATCTTTACGACGCGTGCGAGGAGTATCTGAAGATAAAAAATCGACGTCTTTCGTTCGAATGGGCCATGATCGCTGACGTCAACGATCGACCATCTGACGCACGTGAACTGGCTGCGGCAACCAAACGATTGCGCGCGCATGTCAACCTCATCCCGCTCAATGACACGCCCGGATGGCCGACAACCGGTTCATCGCCTGCGAAAGTCCAGCAGTTCGCTAATGAACTGCTGGAACTCGGCGTGAATGTGACGGTCCGGGCGAACCGAGGCAATGACATCGACGCTGCGTGCGGTCAACTTCGAGCAGATCACAACGGACCGACTGTCACCGAAGTGCCGGCCCGTATCGAACGAATTAAGCGCTCTCCAGATTCCACGACCTGACCAGGCCACACCACCGATGCTTCGACGTCGCCGAAAACGCGTGCACCTGTTCCAATAACGCTTGAGGCAACTTTTGCGCTGACATCGATCTGTGCGCCTTCTGCGACAAGTGAGTCACCTGCCAATGCAACTGCCTCAAGATTCGCGCGCAAGTAATCAAGCGGCATTCCACAATCGATAAACACACCGTCGTGGCTCACGACTTCGAGTTCGCCATTTGCGAACGCGTCGCGCCACACAACCTCATACAAACCGGTCGGTTGGTCATCAAGTCGTTCGACAATTCGCCAAGGAAGAGTGCTGGCAACAATCTTCGACGAAGGACTAAAGGTCGATCCACCATTCACCATTACGCGAACTGTCTGACCATCCCAACCTTCGAGAAGTGCATCGAGAGGCGTCGGCGTCCAACCGTCAGCATTCACGACGACCACCGAACGTCCATCGATCCATGGTCGGAGTTGACCAATGCCACCTGCAGTGCCCAACGGTTGATCGGATTCGAGTGAAACGGTGACCGCCCCTGCCCACTGATCACGCAGATGGGACTGGAGTTGTTCGCCATGATGATGAGCGTTCACTGCGAGTGACCCAACCGTCGGCTCAAGGCGATCGAGCGCGAGGTCAACCAGAGCTCGGTTGCCTACGGGGCACAGGGCCTTAGGGAGCAACTGTGTCAGTGGGTCAAGCCGGCTTCCGGCACCCGCAGCGAGCACCACACCAACAAGGTCGGAGCGAGACATGCTCAGGGCTGGTGCGGCAATAGGTTCCATCCCTGACAGACTCCCACCCCATGGAGACCCGTCGTTGGACAAACCCAACTCAACCCCAAACCCTGCAGATCGCCGTGTTCCTTCTGTACATCAACGCTGTGTTCACCGCACTCCTCGGCGGCATTATGAGTCCACTCGGATTGGTGTTGGTTATTGGTCAAGGTGGCGCCGGATTCGGCATTGCCAATGAGAAACGCTGGGGCTACTGGCTCGGCGTCGTCATAGCCGCAATCGGACTTGTCCCATTCATTCTCGCAATCGCCAGTAACGGCATCGGCTCAGCCCTGAGCTTCAGTTTCTTGCTGTCGCTTGTAATGCCCCTCGCGCTATTCGCGCTCTTGCTCCACCAACAAAGTCGCGAGTACCAGCGGATTTGGTTCTCCTGAACGACCATGGACTTCAATCTCGCTGAAGTTATTCGAGCGGTAGCGAAGGCAGTGCCGACTCGCGAAGCGCTCGTGCACGACGACAACCGGCTGACCTACGCCGCGTTCATGTCGCGAGTCGATCGCCTTGCGTCCGCTCTTGCTTCTCGTGGCCTCGGCTCCCATACCGACCGCTCTGCACTTGAGAATTGGCAAAGCGGGCAAGACCACGTGGCGCTGTATTTACACAACTGCCCGGAATACATCGAAGGAATGGTCGGTTCCTACGCTGCTCGCCTCGCACCGTTCAACGTCAACTACCGATACGTCGCCGAAGAACTGCGATATCTCCTCGCCGACTCTCAAGCCCGGGTCATCATTTTTCATTCTGCGTTCGCCGCAACCCTCGACGCGATTCGCGCTGAACTTCCTGAACTTCAACTGCTGCTACAGGTTGATGATGGAAGTGGCACCGCTCTCCTCGAAGGAGCCGAGTGGTACGAGGAGGTTCTCGCATCGGCTCCGTTACTTCCCCTTCCCACACCGTCACCCGATGATCTGTACATCCTCTACACCGGCGGCACCACGGGGATGCCCAAGGGAGTGCTGTGGCGCCAAGGCGACATCTACCCTGCTGCTCTCGGCGGCCGGAAGATCTCGACCGGCGTCGAATACGAATCGATTGAATCCATCGTCGAGAATTCTCTCGAAGGCGGCATGCGAGTACTCCCCTCCGCTCCGTTCATGCACGGCGCTGCGCACTGGATGGCGATGAACGCGTTAGGGAACGGGAATACCATCGTGCTCCCACACAACCCCACCACCTTTGACCCCAAAGACTTTTGCGAAACCATCGACCGAGAAAAAGTCAACATCGCGCTCATCGTTGGTGATGCCTTCGGACGGCCATTGCTTGACGAACTCGATCGCGCACAGCACAACCTCTCGTCACTTGTTCTTCTCATTAGTGGCGGTGCTGCTCTTACTGCTCCCGTGAAGACCGCTCTTCTCGATCGCCTTCCATCGTTGGCAATCATGGACGGCCTCGGATCTTCAGAGACCGGGCAACAGGCAAGCCAAGTCGTCGGCGCCGGCGCACCAGTGACTACAGGAACTTTCAAACCAGGAACAGGTATGGCGATCATTTCGGCCGACCTTGGCCGTCGCCTCGATGCGGGCCACGAAGATCTCGGGTGGCTCGCACAATTTGGACGGGTCCCACTCGGTTACCTCGGTGATGGCGAAAAGACTGCTCGCACCTTCCCCACGATCGACGGCGTTCGCTATTCGGTGCCGGGTGACCGTGCTCGACTCAGCGCGGACGGCACCCTCGAACTTCACGGACGCGATTCGGTCACGATCAATTCCGGGGGCGAGAAGATTTTTGCTGAAGAGGTCGAAGCCGCTCTTGCACATCACCCAGCGGTGTATGACGTGATTGTGACGGGCCGTCCATCAGAGCGCTGGGGAAGCGAAGTCGTTGCCATCGTGCAGTTTCGCCCGGGGTTCAGTGCCAGTTTCGAAGACTTGGTTGCCACCTGCGCCGACCACATCGCGCGCTACAAACTTCCAAAAGATCTGATCATCGTTGAACAGATCGAACGATCCCCCGCCGGAAAGGCCGACTACCGGTGGGCTCGTTCTCTCGTCGCTGACGCTGACAAATAGCCGCTTCCCCGGCGCCACCATCGCGACCGCGGCTCGCTCTAGTGTCTCCGGTTAATGACCGGCAGCGATGACACTCATCAATTCCGAACTTGGCTGATCATTGCGGTTTTCGGCGTTCTCGCTTTCGCCATTGGGGGCACCGCATTTTTCCTTGGGCACTCATCGTCATCTCGTGCCTCGATGCAAATAGTCATCGACGATGCTGCCGCCAGCGCGGCTCCGGTTGACCCGTACGCGCAGTACCGCGCCACAGGCTGGATAGCCGCAGAGAATGCAAAACCCGGCACGCACGATTGGGCGGTGCCCGACGACAAGGCAGCATGGGCAAAGATCGAAGGATTTTTTGATGCCACCAGCATCAACCTGGGCAGTTCGGTCATCCTGAGATCATCAACACGGGCGCCGACGTGGCAAGTGACCGCGTATCGCATCGGCTGGTATGGCGGAACCGGCGGACGAATGATCTGGAAAAGCGACAGGCTCGTTGGCGTGAACCAGCCCAGGGCCGAACAGGGGGGCATACCAAAGGCATGGAGCGCTCCATGGGCAACGTCGCTCGCCATTCAAACCGACGCCACATGGCCACCTGGTCAGTACCTCTTCAAACTCGAAAGCGTTGACGGTGGAGCCTCGTATGTTCCCCTCGTCATCCGCGACGACAAGAGCACCTCAGACATACTCATGCAAAGCGCTGTGACCACCTGGCAGGCCTATAACGGTTGGGGTGGCGCCAGCGTCTACACCGGAACCACGGGTCGAGCCGATGCGGTCAGTTTCGACAGGCCCTACACCGGCAATGGAAGTGGCGAATTCCTCGGACGTGAGCGCGAGTTCATCGCCCTTGTAGAGCGCCTCGGCCTTGACGTTTCGTATTGGACCGACATTGACCTTCACCAGCGTGGCGAATTGGCCAAGAATCATCGCGGCATCGTCATCCCAGGACACGACGAGTACTACACCGTCGAGATGCGCAAAAACCTTGAAGCCGCTCGCGACGCTGGCGTAAATATCGGTTTCTTCGGCGCCAATAACGTCTACCGGCGCATCCGACTTGATCCCACACAAAATGGGCTCAATCGGCATGAAACCAATTACCGCGATGCATCTCGCGACCCACTGAACGGAAAAGACCCTGAACGGGTCACAACATCGTTCCGAGAGAGCCCAGCCCCCAATCCCGAGAGTTCACTCACAGGGTCCTATTACGAGTGCAACCCCGTTGATGCCGATTGGGTTGTCGGTGATACCTCGATGTGGATGTTCGAAGGATCCGGTTTTAAGAACGGCGAAAAAATTGCTCACATGGTCGGCAACGAATACGACAGGGTGAACCTCAGTGTTCCGACCCCGGCGAATATTCAGATACTTGCCCACTCGCCCGTGACCTGCAGGGGAATGAGTTCCTTTGCTGACACCACGTGGTATTCCGCTTCAAGCGGCGCAGGAGTTTTCGATGCTGCCACCTTCGGGTGGTCACCCCTCATGCTCGACGCATGTCCCGCCGGAACGCCATCAACGCCGATATGCAAACTCCAGAAGGTCACCGAAAACATCTTGCGGGCCTTCGCCAAGGGTCCAGCAGGTGCTGCTCACCCAAGCGTTTCGAATCTGTCGAAGTTCTCGATGTCTGCCCCGCGCACCACGACGCCACCACAAACCACCGGGCCACAATCGCCGACAACTACCACCGGATCGACAGCCCCTTCATCGAGCACCACGACGACAACGACTGTCGCCACAACTACGACCACCACTACGGCAGTTCAAATTCCGTAACCCGCTTCGTCTCAGAGCCGAGTCGCACCGTAGGCTTGAGACGTGAAGGAAATCGACAGCCAACAGCTCCCCCAAGGCGACGAGAAAGTTCGCGCTGTTCGTTCCATGTTCGACGCGATCGCTCCGCGCTACGACCTTGTCAATCGAGTGATGACGTTTCGGATGGATGTTCGATGGCGCACCCGCACGGTTCGCGAACTCGGGCTTCCCGATGGTTCGCTTGTAGCTGACCTTGCATGCGGAACTGGCGATTTCTGTCGGGAACTCCAAAAACATGGGCACCGTCCGATCGGTTTCGATCTCTCCTACGGAATGCTTGCTGCTGCTCGCACCTCCGCACCGCTCGCCGAAGCCGACGCGTTGGCCTTACCTGTCCCCGATGGTTCGCTCGATGGCATCACATGCGGGTTTGCTCTCCGCAACCTTGTCGAACTCGACGGCTTCTTCACCGAACTCGCTCGCACCGTTCGTCCCGGCGGGCGTATCGCTCTGCTCGAAGTCGCCGAACCGCCCAATCGATTCCTGCGTTGGGGACATTCGATCTATTTCGGTTCAGTTGTTCCGAAAGTGGGCGGACTGCTCTCCGATCCATCGGCCTATCAGTACCTCCCGAAATCTGTGGCCTACCTTCCCGAACCGGGCGTGATGCTGCAACGTCTAGCCGACGCTGGGTTCGTTCAGGTTGAACGCCAACTACTTTCCGTCGGAATTTCACAACTCATCACCGCAACGCGGCGCAGCGACACGAAGTGAACCTGACCGCGGGGCTCGTCGCCCGCACCCGCTCGCTCGAAACTGCGCCTGACTTGGTGTCACTTTGCGATGACGCCGATGCACTCTTCGCGAGTAATGGAATGGGACTCGTCGGTATCGGTATCGCCGCACGCATACCCGTGCCACGAGGCGACCAACGCAACGCTGGCGCATCCGTCAGCGCCGCACTGGCAATGATCGCGGTCAGTGATCCGGTCGCGCTACCAGGAACCGGCGCAGTAGGAATCGGCGCGTTCCCCTTCGACCCCCAACTCGACGGAGAACTTCTCATTCCGCGCATTGTCATCGGATGCGGTCCCGACGGAACGGCATGGATCACAACAATTGCGTTGCCTGAGGACGAACCCTCAGAATCGGAACTCACCGAGATCCTCGAACGAGCCGATCACGTCGGCAACGGTTTTGCTCGCGACGCTGGCATCCACACATCAAGTACCTCGCCTTCGTCGTTTGACCTTCATCCCCTCCGCAGCCCCGAGGACTGGTGCGATGCGGTGTCCGAGGCCACCGAGCGACTGCGTTCAGGGGGCGCAAAGAAAGTCGTTCTGGCTCGCGGAATTGAAATCGTCACCGATCGGCCCATTTGCCCAAGTGCGGTGTTGTCTCAGTTGCGTCGGTCGTTCCCAGCGAGCCACCTGTTCTGTGTCGATGGGTTCGTTGGCGCCTCTCCAGAACTTCTTGTCGAACGTTCCGGTCAGAGCGTTCGAGCCCACCCAATGGCCGGCACCGCACCTCGAAGCGGAGATCCAGAAACCGACGCTCGTCTCGCCGCATCGCTTCTGGCGTCGACGAATACTCGCGACGAACATCGTCACACCATCGACATGGTTCACGACACGTTGTTGCCTTGGTGTTCGTATCTCGATGAAGAAGCTGAGCCATCTATCGTGGCCGTCGCCAACGTGCAGCACCTCTCGACGCGCCTCGAGGGTCAATTGTCTGAGCCGGTTGCTTCAGTCCTTGACCTCGTTGCCGCATTGCATCCAACACCGGCTGTAGGGGGCATGCCGCGAGACGCTGCACTCGAACTCATCGCTGAACTTGAAGATCTCGACCGGGGACGTTTCGCTGGTCCGGTCGGATGGGTTGACGCAAACGGAAACGGAACATGGGCTGTCGGTATTCGCTCCGCGCAAATTGACGGAACTCACACTCGGATCTATGCCGGCGTTGGCGTCGTTGCCGAGTCGCAACCCGAGCACGAACTTGCTGAGACCCGAGCCAAACTTCAGACGATGCTCGGAGCAATCGTCAGGCCGTAAGCCACCCAGCGCTTACTGCGGCTTCTCGCCCCGCTCGCTGGAGTTCATCATGAACCGCAACATTCTCAGCTCGACGCGACCGCGCCATGACGATATGCACGCCACCGGCAGCGAGCGAGGCTTCGACAGCTAGCCCGATCGCTCCATCGTCGGCGGCTTCGAGTACGGGGAGTCCGTGGGCGTGAGCAATCATCGCCAGATCAACGCCGTGGGGAGTGCCGAAGAGTTGTTCGTACTTCTCTGTATCAAGAGCTGCGGCTTGAGGGAGGAACGAAAAGATTCCACCGCCATCGTTATCGACAACGACGATGCACAGATCCACGCCACGAGCATCGAGCCCAAGCAACCCGTTCGTATCGTGAAGAAAGGCAACGTCACCGATAAGCAACACGGTGGGACAACCAGAGAGCGCAACACCCGCAGCGGTGGAGACCACCCCGTCGATGCCATTTGCTCCGCGGTTCGACACCACGGTGAGCCCATCGCGTCGGGCACTGAACCATTCCACATCGCGGATTGGCATTGAAGAAGAAACCACAAGAGTTCCACCAGCAGCAATTGCAGCGACAGTTTGCCGAGCAACCCCTGGCTCAGTTATCGAATCGAAGTTTTTCAACACCATTTCGAATGCAGCCTCGGCGGCGTCATCGCTTTTGCGCCAAATCTCATTCCATGTTGGGTCAGACACGCGCTCAACGAGAGGAAGAATTGATCGGACATAGACAGAGGCTGACTGGCGCACGCGGAGGGTGACAGAACGAGAGGGATCGTTCACGACCGCTGTGGGATCGACATGGACGTGCGGCACGTTGACCGAACCAATCCACTCGCCCACCACTTTCGACGCAGGAAGTGAACCAAACCGAAGAATCATCTCGACCAAGGTCTGCGCGCCATCACCACGCATCAGGGTGTCGGCATGTGCGATCACATTTCGATGTTCGCCACGACATCCGCTGCGTGGGTCAGCGAGAATTGGCCATCCCAACGTTTCAGCTAATTGCAAAACTGCGTCGGGATCATCGATTCCGCTTCCAGCGATAATCACGCCGCGTAATGGCAACGGCCCCGGATCCGTAAACGGATCTCCGGGATCGACAGCGACATGTTGGAGGTCATCCAACGGTGGCAATTGCGCTGGCGCTCCGAGCAGCGGTTCATCGAAAGGAAGGTTGCAATGAACCGGCCCGGGGTCCGATCCCACAGTGGCCCACCATGAACGTTTCGCGAGTGAGCGCCAAGAAGATGTGTTCTCAGTTGACGGGAGTGGACCATCAAATTCTGCTCGCACCGAGCCACCGTAGAGACCCACTTGATCGATTGTTTGAGGGGCGCCTATGCCACGCAGTCGAGGCGGTCGATCGGCGGTGACGACGAGCAAGGGGACCCGATCGAGATCGGCCTCGACAACAGCCGGATGAAACTCGACCGCAGCTGTTCCACTTGTACATAGGACGAGCGTGGCGCGCCCCGTTGCACGCGAAAGGCCGAGCGCCATAAACGACCCCGAACGCTCGTCGTGATGGACATGAACCCTCACGCGATCATCAGATGCGAGCGCTACTGCCATGGGAGTCGACCGTGAGCCGGGACACACCACCGCATCGGTCAAACCATTACGGACCCACTCATCGACGAGGGTGGCGCAGAACGTTGCGTTGAGTACGCCATTGTCCTCGTCAGTCATGGCAGCAGCCTACGGTCCGCGCTGGCCCGGGCTCTACGCTGAGGGAGTGGCTTTCCAAGTTCTTTCCAGCATCCGGTCGGGACCACCCGCTGACACCACCCCAATCACTTTGCTTCACGGGTTCACCCAAACCGCCAAATGCTGGGGGCCATTCGCAGATCAACTCGCTGCGGCCACTCCCATCGTGGCAATTGACCTGCCCGGTCATGGCGGTTCGACAGATGTCCGTGGCGACCTGAAGCAAACAGCCACGATGATCGCATCAGCCATCGCCCCGAGCGTCGTCATTGGGTACTCGCTCGGCGGCCGCGTCGCCCTGCATCTCGCCCTTGCCTTTCCTGAGCTGGTCGAACGACTCGTCCTCATCGGTGCCACCGGAGGCATCGACAGCGAGATCGAACGATCACAACGTCAGTCAGCTGACGAAACCCTTGCCGACCACCTCGAAAGCGTTGGAGTCGAAACGTTCCTCGACGAGTGGCTTGCACAACCTCTCTTTGCATCACTCACGGCGCAACAATCGATGCGCGAACAACGCTCCCTCAACTCCGCAGCCGGCTTGGCTTCAAGCCTTCGACTGTGTGGAGTCGGAACTCAGGCGCCCTTATGGGATCGCCTCAACAACCTCACAATGCCCGTCCTCGTTCTCGCCGGCTCCAACGACGAGAAGTTCTCTCAACTTGGCCATCGACTCGTTGCATCGATCGGAAACAACGCGTCGTTTATGGCGATCGCAGAATCCGGACACAGCGCTCACTTAGAAAACCCAACAGCAGCCTCGACAGCGGTTGCTGAGTGGTTGTCTAAAACCTCTTGATCAACCGCCGTAGAACAATCCAGCAGAAATCAACACACCAAAGGCCAACTGAATCTTTCCAGTTGCTCCAAGGACTGGAATCAACGCTGGTCCACGAGCACCCTCAATGATGCGTTGCACAGGCTTGCGAGCCAGCAGGATCGCGAACATCGACAACGCTCCCGCAGGTCGTTGCGAAAGTCCGCAAAGGAACGGCACCGTGATGAACGGGAGCACGATGAGCACGATGTAGAGAACTCGTGTCCATTTGTCTCCAAGACGAACAGCGAGTGTGCGCTTTCCTGCGGCGGTATCGCCGGGGATATCGCGGAGATTGTTGACGACTAACAACGCCGTAGCGAAAAGTCCGACCGGAATGGAGATCAACAGCGTGAGCGGCGTGATTCGTTCGATTTGAACGAACGCCGATCCCGTCGTAGCGACAACTCCAAAGAAAACGAATACGAATGCCTCACCAAGACCGGCATAGCCGTATGGCCGCGGACCGCCGGTATAAAACCATGCGGCAGCAATTGCGACCGCTCCGACAGCAATCAACCACCAACTCGTTGTCGCGGCAAGGCCAAGTCCAGCAATCGCAGCAACACCAAATGATGCAAATGCCGCACGCTTTACTGCGCTCGGCTTTTTCCGACCCGAACCGGTAAGTCGCATTGGTCCGACCCGATCGGCATCGGTGCCGCGAATTCCGTCGGAATAATCGTTGGCGTAGTTCACGCCGATTTGCAGCGCGAGCGAGACCACGAGGGCAGCGGCGAAACGCCAGATGATGAGCCCCTTCAACGCATTGGTCTCACCGTTCATCCCGGCCGCAGCGGCGGTTCCGACGAGTACGGGAACCAGTGCCGCAGGCAGGGTTCGGGGTCGGGCTCCAGCAATCCAGTCCTTCATGGCGGCAAGTGTGGCCGTTGGAGCCCGAACTCGCCGAATCTGAGGCCTAGCCTCAACCCCGATGCAGGAATTGGTGGCGATCGCCCAGACCGGACAGCGCTTTGTGGAGACCCTCTCGCAGGCCTGGGAGCGCGATGACGCCGTTATGCCCCTCGACCCTCGCCTCCCTGTTGCAGCGAGAGAGGCGCTCCTCTCCGCCCTCTCCCCGACTCTCCTGATTGATGCGGAAGGCACCGAGCATCGACTCAAGGGCCGAAAGGTCGAAGCCGGCGATGCCCTTGTGATTGCCACCTCTGGAAGCACGGGCACGCCGAAGGGTGTTGTGCATACACACGCCTCGCTCGAAGCATCAGCACGATCAACCTCAACCGCTCTCGGCGCCGAGGCATCAATCGATCGTTGGTTGTGTTGTCTTCCCCTCACACATATCGCCGGACTCGCGATCGTGGTTCGTTCGCGCACATTCGAAATTCCCCTTGTCGTCCATGATCGGTTTGATGCTGAGACTGTCGAGGCTGCGGCCCGCGAAGGCGCCACGCTTACGTCACTGGTGCCCACCGCCCTCGCTCGCATCAATCCGCAGCTGTTTCGCCGCATCATCGTTGGCGGACAGGCCGCACCAGAGAACCTCCCTGACAACTGCCGCGCGAGTTACGGCATGACCGAAACCGGCAGCGCCGTTGTCTTCGATGGCCAACTTCTCCCAGGCGTCGAACTCCGGATCGTCGATGGCGAGATCCACGTTCGCGGCGACATGATGTTGCGCTGCTATCGAGACGGAATCGATCCCCGCACGCCCGATGGTTGGTTCCGCACCAACGACGCTGGCGAACTGACTGATGGGCGCCTCATCGTTCACGGACGGCGCGGCGACCTCATCATCTCGGGCGGCGAGAACATCTGGCCCGCTCCCGTCGAGGAATCACTTTCCCAACTTGGTTCAATCGCCGAGGTTGCCGTCGTCGGTCGCCCTGATGATGAATGGGGCCACGTCGTTACCGCCATCGTCGTGGCCACAGACACATCACAGCCACCAACACTCGACGAACTTCGAGACCACGTGAAGCAGACGCTTTCCCCCTACTGTGCGCCTCGACGCATCGAACTACGTGACGCACTGCCGCGCACTCCACTCGGAAAAATCGAACGACGACTTCTGTAACCCTCTTGCACGAAAGAGCAGACCATGACCGAAACTGAAGGACCAACTCTCCTCGTGGAGCGTGAAGGGCCAGTGCTCATCCTCACGATGAACCGTCCGCATCGCCGCAATGCCCTTGTGCCCGACATGCTCGTGAGGTTCGCCGACGCATGGGACCTCGCCGACAGCGACGACTCAATTCGTTGCGTGATCCTCACCGGTGCCGGCGATATCGCTTATTGCGCAGGCGGCGATCTCAACGACGGCTGGATGTCGGGAGAAATCACCGAAGAGGCGAAACTCATTCAGGAACGACTCAAAGCCGACCCAGGCATCACCGGCAAAGGTCTCCTACTCACGCATTGGTGCACGAAGCCGATCATTGCTGTGGTCAATGGCCAGTGCATGGGCGGCGGCTGCGAAATGTTGCAGTCCACCGATATCCGAATCGCCGAATCACACGCGACCTTCGGCGTTCCCGAAGTGAAACGCGGTCTCATTGCTGGGGCCGGCTCCACGATGCGCTTGAAGCGACAGATCCCCTACGCCGTTGCAATGGACATGCTCATCACTGGCCGGGTGCTCGATGCTGAAGAAGCGCTTCGCTGGGGGCTCGTGAGCCACATCGCCCCGAGCGGCGAAGGAATGACCAAGGCCCGAGAAATCGCCGAAGTCATTTGCGCCAATGGTCCGCTCGCCGTCAAGGCAGCGAAGGCCTCGGTCATCGAAACCGGTTGGTTACCTGAGTCCGAAGCACAACCAATCGAAATAGGTCACGTCATTCCGGTGATGCGCTCTGCCGATGCCAAGGAAGGCATGAAGGCATTTTCGGAAAAGCGCATGCCGAACTTTGAAGGCAAGTAACTGAGTCCATCAGTTCATCTCTGACGGAAGCGGACCGAAGCGTCCGTCTTCGCGATCAAGCGCGTCGATCATCGCCATATCGTCCTCGCTGATCGTGAAGTCGAACACATCGAAGTTGGACTGAATTCGCGACAGGGTTGCCGATTTCGGAATGGTGACGATTCCGTGTTGGATCTCCCAGCGCAGAGCAATCTGCGCAGGCGTCCTGCCGTAGTTGTTGGCCAACATCACGAGCAACGGGTCGTCGTCAACCGAACCACGGGCGATGGGACCCCATGCTTCGGTCACAATCCCATGAAGGTCATGAAAGTCACGCAGAAGTTTCTGTTGAAAGAACGGGTGCAGTTCAACCTGATTCAGCGCTGGCACAACGCCAGTTGCTTCGATGATGCGGTGGAGGTGTTCGGGCTCGAAGTTCGAGACCCCAATCGAACGCACCCGGCCGCTTTCACGCAATTCGATGAACGTCTCCCATGTTTCGACATAGAGATCGTTCGCCGGCGCTGGCCAATGAATGAGGAGGAGATCGAGGTAGTCGAAGCCCAGCGTTTCGAGCGAACGATCGAATGACTCGGCAGAAAGTTCTCGGCCCTGCGAGCTATTCCATACCTTTGTGGTGACGAAGATGTCTTCACGAGCCAGACCGCAGTTATTCACCGCGGCGCCGACTCCCTCTTCGTTGAAATAGCCCCACGCGGTGTCGATATGGCGATAGCCCACCTCGATCGCTTGGCCCACAAGTTGTTCTGCCTCTTCGGCGGGAATCTTGAAAACTCCGAAACCAATCTGGGGAATCGAGTGGCCGTCGTTGAATGCGATTCGAGGAACAGTCGTCATGATCGCATCGTAGGACCTCGCGACCGATACCCTCCCGCCCGTGACAAACCGCCTTGCGAATGAGACCAGCCCGTACCTCCGCCAGCACGCTGATAATCCCGTGGACTGGTGGCCCTGGGGTCCCGAGGCATTGGCCGAAGCCAAACGACGCGATGTACCCGTGCTCATTTCCGTGGGTTACTCCGCGTGCCACTGGTGTCACGTGATGGCCCACGAATCATTTGAGGACGAAGCCACCGGCGCGCTCATGAATCGACTCTTCGTGAACGTCAAAGTCGATCGCGAAGAACGCCCCGATGTTGACGCGGTGTACATGGACGCGGTGCAAGCGATGAACGGTCACGGCGGTTGGCCAATGACGGTGTTCTGTCTGCCCGACGGACGCCCGTTCTTTGCCGGCACCTACTTCCCAAAAACTTCCCGCGGAGGTCATCTCGGTTTCGCGGAACTGTGCGACCGCATCAACGAGCTCTGGCAGACGCGGCGCGATGAGCTCATCGAACAAGCAACAACCGTCACGGACGCTATCGACCAAGGCGTGGAGCTCCCCCATCCAACTCGAGAGCCTGACACTTCGCTCTTTGTCGCAGCGACCTCAGCCCTCTTGGGGCAGGTTGACAAAACCGATGGCGGATTCGGTGGAGCACCGAAGTTCCCCCAAACGTTCGCAATCGATTTCCTTCTTCGCCATCACGCCCGCACGAATAATCCCGCAGCGTTGGAGGCCGCTCTCCTGTCACTCGACGCCATGGCCGCAGGCGGTATTTACGATCATCTCGGTGGAGGGTTCGCTCGCTACGCCACAGATCGCCGCTGGCTCATTCCGCACTTCGAGAAGATGCTGTACGACCAGGCGCTTCTCGCCCGCGCTTACCTGCACGCGTGGCAACTCACCGGCGAACCGCGATTCCGTCAGACGCTCGACGAAACGATCAACTACGTCCTCAATGAACTTCGTCATCCGCTTGGCGGTTTTTATTCGGCCGAAGATGCCGATTCTGAAGGCGTCGAAGGAAAGTTCTACGTCTGGTCAATCGACGAAGTTCGAACGATTTGTGGAGCCGATGCCGAAGCCGTCATCGGCTGGTACGGAGTTACCGAACAGGGCAACTGGGAACACACCAATATTCTCGAGCGGGTTGTGCGAGGTGACCTCAAGCGCCCCGATGCAGTCGAACGTGGTCGCGTCGCACTGTTCGAAGCACGCTCCAAACGCATTCGCCCTGGGCTCGACGACAAAGTCCTCACCGAATGGAACGCGCTCATGCTTTCCACGATCGCCGAAGCCGCAGCAGCAACCGGAACCTCGAAGTGGCTTGATGCCGCGGTTACAAATGCGAACTTTCTGTGCGACAACCTGCGGGTAAACGGACGTTGGATGCGCTCATGGCAGGGTGAGGCTCGCGTCCTCGCTTTCAGCGCTGACTACGGCGCTCTCGTCGACGCCTTCGTGCGGGTGCACGAAGCAACCGGCGATCCCCGTTGGCTTGATGAAGCAACCTCCACCGCCGACGCGCTCATCGACTTGTTCTCCGACACTTCCGATATCGGAGTCTTCACCAATGGCCACGACGGCGATCAACTTGTCGCTCGCCCCAAAGAACTCATGGACAATGCCACCGCATGCGCCAATAGTCTCGCTGCCGTTGGTCTTCTCCGACTGTCTGCACTCACAGGCAATGAAACGCACCGCAACTTCGCAACCGCCATCATCGACCGCATCGCCGAATCAGCCGCACGGGTTCCGCTCGGATTCGGCCACCTTCTGCTCGGCGCAGAACTTTCTGTTCTGGGCATCGACGAAATCCTGATCTCAGGAGATCGACCCGAGCTTGTTGCCGAAGTTCACTCGCAGTGGCGACCCCGAAGCGTCCTCACCTGGGGAACTCCTGGAACGTCTCCACTTTGGGAAGGCCGCGAAGAAATCGGCATGGACGGGCGGGCCTATGTGTGTCGCCAGATGGCATGCGCGGCGCCAGCGTCCAGCGTCGAGGAACTTCGCGAGCGCCTCAACACCGGCAACTAATCACCAATTGCCACGGTGTACGACCTCGTCGAAGGCTCGCCGAGGTCGCTGTGACGATGCGCTTGGTCGCTGCTCGTCGAACGCGTAACCGAGGGCAATCGTTCCCACCGGGCGGCGATCTTCAGGAATATTGAACGCCGTCTTTACCGCACTCTCATGTTCAAACTGCCCGAAGAACAACGCCCCAAGGCCTTCGTCGACAGCGGCCAGCATCGCGACCATGGCCGAAAAGGCCGTATCGACATACCAGTAGGGCACCGTCCATGCATCTTCACCCTCGCCGAGTCCGGTGCGTTGCTTGTCGCTCTCGCTGTATCGCTCCACATACGCACTAGGCCATGAAACTGGAATGATCAGTACCGGCGCGTCGAGCAACCGCGGCCAAGGAAAGTTGACGCGACGTTCGCTCGGCAATGTCGCATCCCAATACTTCGCTGTCTGCTCTCCTTCGAGAACGACGAGATCTAAACCTTGCGTGTTCCCTGCTGCTGGGACATGACGTGCAAGGTCGAGGATGCGATCAAGTACCTCGGTCGGCACTGGGCGCGACTCGAACGCGCGAACCATCCGCCTGCTTGTGACAACGTCGGCGAATTGCATCACGCCGACCAGGAGATCACTTGATCTTGGCGAGATCCTCGGCCATCGCCCAGCCAAAGGCAATGAGCGAATCGCCTCGCTTGGCGCCGACGTTCTTGAACAACCCGATGATCTCTGGATCGATACTGTCGGCCTCAAGAGATTCGTAATCAAGTGCCAACGGGAACGAACCGTCGCCAGTGGCGATGAACGTCTTGTCATCGTAGGAACTTGAGCTGATGCTGAATCGCTTTGCGAGACGACGCCCCCATGCACGCTCTTCGCCGGTGGCCTTGTGGTCGGGGCGAGGAATGATGTCGTCGAGTGTGCGGAAGGCTTCAAAACCACTTGCAGTGGCGAAACGGGTGCCCATAAGCACATCTTCGTCTGGGAAAGCCATGACGGCGCGCTTGAACTGGTCGGCGAGAATGGCTCGCAGAACCGAGGATCGCTTCGAGGTCCGCTTCACCGAAGCGAGACCGATCAGCACGCTTGGCGTGCCACCGATGCGCTCGAGTGTGCAGAAGGAGAAGCCCTTAAGGCCGTTTCCTTCTCGTGCCAACGAAACAAGGACCCACGCTTCTACCTGCTTGGAAAGTTGCCCAACCTCGTAGAGGCTCGGCCCATCCGCGCAGATATCTGCCATCTCTGCCAACTCAGCATCACTGAGTTGCGTGCAATCTTTGGTAACGACCTTGATAGCCATGGTTCAACAGCCCCTGAAACAGACAAAACCGGAGTACTAGTTCACCCCGGCTCGCCCGCTAACGCAATTCGGCCCCCGATGTCAGTTCGCGACCGCATCTGGGCCAAGCAATTCCCTAAGTTCAGCAAGAAGACCGGCCGTGGCCGAGACCGCGAAATTCTCTGGGAGCAGCAACACCTGGTGCTCGCCGATGCGGAGGAAGACCTGAGATTCGCCGGGATGCTCTGAGAGCAGGGCTTTGAGGGCGCCGAGCAGTTCGTCGCTAAGCGCTGCAGGTTTCAGATTGACGTGCACGGGCGGGTTGCCATCGATTACCGGTTCAAATCGTTCGAGTTCCATCGCCATGAGCTTGGGCTGGTCATCACGAGTATCGACCCGGGCACGGAGGATCACCACGGCGTCGTCTTCCAGAAGGTGCCCGTAATTCTGCATGGTCTTGGGGAACACCATGACCTCGACGGTTGCCTGGAGATCTTCGAGGACGAAGACGGCCATGAGGTCACCTTTTCGAGTCCACTTCTTTTGTAGCGAGGTGACAAGGCCACCAACGGTGCGCATCGTTCCGTCTTCGACGCCTTCGAGTTCCGCGATTGTCGACTCGGTCCGACGACGCAATGACATCTCGGCACCCATCAGCGGATGGTCCGAGACGTAAAGGCCGAGCATTTCCTTTTCGAAGGTGAGACGTTGTCGCTTATCGAAGTCTTCTTCCGGAATAACAATGCGAGTTCCGGCCACCAGCGCGCCATCGTCGTCATCGTCGGCCATTGAGAAAAGATCGAACTGACCTTCGGCTTCTTTGCGCCGACGGGCAACGGTGTCATCGATGATTCGATCGAAGTAACCGAGAAGTCCCTTTCGGGAGTAGCCCATCGAGTCGAAACCGCCGGCTTTAATGAGCGACTCGATGGTCCTCTTGTTGAGAACGCTGACGTCGACTCGATCGCAAAAGTCGAAGAAGTCCTCGAACTTCCCGTTTGCGTCGCGTTCGGCCAGCATCAGCCCAACAAGACCCTCGCCAACATTGCGGACCGCAGACATTCCGAATGCGATTGCGCGCGTGCCATCGGGTTTATCGAAGGCAATGAAATCGCTCACCGAAATGTTGACGTCGGGAACCAGCACTTCGATTCCCATCTGACGACACTCGTTCAGATAAATAGCCGCTCTGTCGAGATTGGCCTTGACGCTGGTGAGAAGAGCGGCGAGATACTCAACCGGATAATGCGCTTTGAGATAGGCAGTTTGATAGGCGATGAGGCCGTAGCCGTAACTGTGGCTCTTATTGAACGCGTAATCGGCAAACGGTTCAATGACATCGAAAAGCGCTGAACCAATTTCTCGGCCATAGCCCTCGGCGTCGCAACCTTCGACAAACTTCTCGCGCTCTTTCTGAATGAGTTCGCGCACCTTCTTGCCGCAGGCTTTGCGCAGATTATCGGCGTCGGCAAGCGAATACCCAGCGAATTTCTGGGCCACTCGCATGACGGACTCTTGATAAATCATGAGTCCGTAGGTATCGCCAAGAAGTTCAGCAAGATCGTCGTGCAGGTAGTCGATCGGTTTACGCCCGTTCTTGCGATCGGCGTAATCGTTGTGCATATTCGCGGCCATCGGGCCCGGTCGGTAAAGCGCTACAAGAGCAGCAACGTCTTCGAATGAGGTCGGGGCCAGAGAGCGCATAAGCGCTCGCATCGGGCCACCTTCAAGCTGGAACACGCCAATGGAGTCGCCGTTGCGCAACATGGCCAAGGTGAGGTCGTCATCGAGCGGAATCGTGTCGATATCGACATCGATCCCTTGAGTGATCACGAGCATCGCCAAGGTGTCAGTGATGACATCGAGGTTTCGTAGCCCCAAGAAATCCATCTTGAGAAGGCCAAGTTCCTCGACACCGTGCATTTCGTACTGGGTGACGACTGGAGCGAGATCGGGATCGGAACCTGCTTCAGGCTTGCGTTGAATTGGCAGGTACTCGGTAAGCGGTTCCTTCGTAATCACTACCGCTGCAGCGTGAATACCGTCCTGGCGGCGAAGTCCTTCAAGTCCACGCGCAACATCGATGACCTGACGGGCATCGTTGTCATTCGCGTAGATGTCGCGAAGATCTGAGGCCATCTTGAAGCCATCGGTGAACTTGGGGTGTTCCTCGAGGCACGCATACAGCGGCGTGTCGCGACCCATGACCAACGGAGGCATGAGCTTGGCCACTTTGTCGCCCACCGCATAGGGATAGCCCAGCACTCGGGCGGCATCACGAACCGCAGCACGAGCTTTGATCGTCGAGAACGTGACGATCTGGGCAACATGGTCACGGCCATATTTCTCAGCCGCGTAGCGAATCATTTCGTCTCGGTAACGGGAGTCGAAGTCCATGTCGATATCGGGCATCGAACTACGGCTTGGGTTCAAGAAGCGCTCGAACAGAAGGTCGTATTCGATTGGATCGAGGTCGGTGATTCGCAACGTGTAGGCCACCGCACAACCAGCGGCTGAACCTCGACCTGGCCCGACGCGAATGTTGTTATCTCGAGCGTGCTTGATGAGATCCCAAACGATCAGGAAGTACGAAGAGAACCCCATATCGGCAATGACCTGGAGTTCGTAGACCAAGCGTTCGACGATGTGGTCGGGAACGGTCTCGCCCCAACGTTGTTTGGCCCCTTCAAACGTGAGATGACGTAAGTACTCCGCACCATCGGTGAAGCCCTCAGGGAGCGGGAAGTTGGGAAGTTGCGGATTTCCGAATTCGATTTCGACATTGCAGCGCTCGGCGATCCAGAGCGTGTTGTCGCAAGCTTCAGGCACTTCGTCAAACAGCCAACGCATCTCGGCAGCCGATTTTAAATAGTGCTGATCGCCATGAAACTTAAAACGATCGGGGTCGCTCATGAGCGAACCGGTTTGCACACACAACAACGCGTCGTGAGAAACCGCATCGTGCTGGTGCACATAGTGACTGTCGTTGGTCGCTACTAGCGGAGCCTTGATGGCGCGCGCGATCTCAAGCAATTGTGGATTCGTGGTTTTCTGTTCAGGGATGCCGTGATCTTGGATCTCGACGAAGAAATTGTCTCGACCAAAAATGTCTTGAAGCCGGGCCGCCTTTTCCAGCGCGCCGCGTTCATCGCCATTCATCAGCGCCTGAAGTACTTGGCCTCCAAGGCATCCGCTCGTGACGATGAGACCTTCGTGGTGTTCTTCGAGAAGTTCCCAATCGACCTTGGGCTTCATGTAATAACCCTCGAGAAAGGCGCGGCTCGAGAGCTGAATGAGGTTCTTGTAACCAACCGAACTCTCCGCCAATGCCGTCAGGTGGTAATACGCCTTGCGGCCGCCTTCGGCTTCGCCGCCGGAATCGTCCATACGCCCGCGCCGAGTCGGGCGCTCGGTTCGGTGGTCGTAGGCCTGGTAAAGCTCCGAGCCGATAATCGGCTTAACCCCGACTTCTTTCGCTGCTTTGTAGAAATCGAGAACGCCATACATGTTCCCGTGGTCAGTGATGCCGACAGCGGGTTGACCATCGGCGGCAGCGGCAGCCACCACATCGCCCACGCGCGCAGCGCCGTCGAGCATCGAGAACTCGGTATGTAAATGCAGATGGGTAAAGGAATCGGGCACCGCTGTGGGCTCCGTGCTGTGGTCGTTGAACTGGGTCCGCCGCTCGGCGAATTACACCGATGTGATGCCCGGCGATCGTAGCGTCACTCCCCCGCTCGCGCTCCGGGGATCCCTAAGCCCATCAAGGACCGGCCGTAACCTTTCAGCAACCTTTCACCATCCACTCCAACCGGAGGTCACAATGACTGCAGCAGCCGAAGACCGTTCAACAATGGACCTCCTAAGAGGCTCCAGAATCACTGCCTACTCGATTGGCTTCATCAGCCTCATCGCCGGCCTTGTCCTGCTGTTCCGGCCCGATCGCGAGCTTCAAATCATTGCGATCATCATCGGATTCCTCTTCGTCGTCTCCGGCTTCGGCCAGGCCGCCGAGGCCGTCACTACACACCGCAAGGGCTCCTACTGGGGCTTGCTGCTCATCCGTGGCCTCATCAACTTCGGCTTTGGTCTGGCTCTTATCTTCTGGACTGGAGCAACCGTCACCGTCATCGTTTGGCTCGTCGGTCTCGATTTCGTGATCACCGGACTCATTGCGATTGTCGTCTCATTCATGATCGGCAAGAACGAGGGCCGAGGCGCGCTCCTCATCGAGGGTCTCATCACCATCGCCATCGGCATCATCATCATGGCGTGGCCCGAAGCCACGACGAATGTGCTCGGCATCGTGATCGGCATCGGCCTCGCTCTGCTTGGCCTTCTGTTCCTGTTCTCCGGCTACCAGTTAAGCAAGGTCAAGGCCACGCTCACTTCTGGTTCCTGAAGACGAACTGAGACTTAGAGGTAGGTCCCGGGGCGGTCCTCGGGTTCGGGAAATTCCGAACCTGGGTGACCGGCCCCGGGGAGCAATTCACCCCGCATGTTCTCGAGTTGTTGTCGAGCAGCCATCTGTTGAGCAAACAGAGTGGCTTGAATCCCGTGAAAGAGGCCTTCGAGCCAGCCAACAAGCTGCGCTTGGGCCACCCGCAACTCAATCTCGGTCGGCGTTCCTTCATCGGCAAACGGAAACGCCAGTCGCTTCAATTCATCGCGCAGATCCGGCGACAACGCTGAGCCAAGTTCTTCGATCGACCGGTCGTAGATCGCTCGCAATCGAATTCGTGATGGTTCATCAAGTTCGGTCTGACGAACCTCGTCGAGTAATTGCTTGATCATCGAGCCGACGCGCATCACCTTCGCTGGCTCTGACACCATCTCTCGCTGATCTTCGTCAGCACCGACTTCTTCACTTGGAAGCATGAGTTCGGCGCGATCAGCGCCTCCGGCCATTGCGTCTGTCATGAGAACAGTCTTACCGAAGAATGCTTAGCGATTGCCAACGAGGAGCGGAACATACATTTCGTCGGCTGTTAACGAGCCATGCCGGGCTCGCAGAGGAAACGACCCGCTATCGGCAGGATCATGAAAAGCGATCGGATCCCGCGCCACCAGTGCGACGTCGCCTAAGCGAGATCGAGCTTCGTCGGTGACCGTGGAACCAAACCAGCCTTCATCAATGACCTGATCACGACTCACAACCCACGAACGATCGGAATGAAGTGCGCTGGCGTCGTCAAGGAGCACACGGGCATGGCCGGGACGAGCGTGTAACCATCGAAATCTTCCTTCGCCTGATTGCAGATCGACATGCGACATCACTGCCGGATCGGGCGTCAGGACAGCGTCGCCAACATCGACCTGGCCGTGGTCGGATGTGACAACCAACGCGGCGCCAATTGGTAGCGCACTCAAAATGTCAGCAACGAGTCGATCAACAAACGCCAACTCGGCGTCGTAATGCGCTCCGAGACCAAACTCATGGGCGATTTTGTCGATGCCGTCGTAATACGCGTACACGAACGGTTCGTTGCGATTCAGTGCTGCACTGATTTCTGTAACAAGCGTTGAAGACACTCGCCAACCTATGAATCGAGTCTTATCGAGATGAGCGCGAGTGAATCCAGATTCGCGAAACTCTGCGCGCGTAATCACCGGTGGACGTTGCGCTTCGAACACGTCGAGCGTCTGCGCCAATTCAGGTTCAAGAGATTTCCGTGCATCGCGACCATTTGCTGACCACCGCAAAACGTTGAGTACGTCGCGACCCATCGCCATTCGATAGCCCATAATCCCGTGAAGCCCAGGAGGCGCTCCGGTGCTAATCGACGTCAGCGCTGTGGCTGTTGTCGAAGGCGCAACACTCGTGATCGCTCCGCCCGCCATCGCAGACATCGTTGGAGCAAGGTGCTGGCGATCGCACAATTGATTCCATCCGATGCCATCAAGAACGAGCACCACCACCTGATTGGCCTCGGCTGCGACCTCAGGAATCCATGTCGGCCATGAGATCGACGGATCAAGCAACGCCGGAACGATGTTGGAGATACAGGCCCCGTCGTAGTCGGGCAAGACACGCCCATCGGGCGCAGCAGCAGTCAGTCTCGATTGGGAATCCACGGTGGTCCTCCGAAGATCACGGTAGTGCCGGGGCCGGCTTGCCCCAGAGTCCGCCGCTTCCCCCTACGATGCCGGGCGTGAAGGTATCGACGCGAGGCGACTATGCAAGCAGGGCACTGCTGTCGCTTGCGCTGCATTCCGAAGATGGCGGACCCACCTCTGTGCGCGACATCGCCGAGCGCACCGGCCTCCCCCAGCCATATCTCGAACAGATCCTGCTCGCTCTCAAAGGAGCGGGACTCGTTCGATCGAAACGTGGCGTCGGTGGCGGCTACGTCCTCGCTCGAACGCCCGAATCAATTCGTCTGTCCGACATCGTCAGCGCCGTCGATGGACCAATCGTGGCCGGCGACTTTGGTCAGCCACATACCGACGGCGCGTGCGACCACGAAGGACAGTGCGTGTTGCTTGCCGTCTGGGACGACGTTGGCGAGCACATGCGCCGCTATCTCGAAGCCGCAACCTTGGCTGACATTGTTTCCATCGCTCAAGGCCAAGGGAAGTGGCCGACCGAAGTCGCAGCCACACCTGCGGTTACGCCCCCGTGGGCTTCTGGCTCCTGAGCCACTCGAGCACTGCAGCCAAATCCGGCGGCAATTCGGAGACAAACGCCAGTCGTTCGTCGGGTCGAACCGGATGATCGAATTCGAGTGCTGCCGAATGCAAGAAAATACGCGGCGTCTCAATGGCGGGACGAACACCGCGGTATCGGTCATCGCCAACCACGGCATGTTCGATAGCCGCCATATGAACGCGGATCTGATGGGTTCGGCCGGTTTCAAGTCGACACTCGACTAACGCACACGGAACCGGTTCTTGGAAAGTTTCGAGAACGGTGTAACGGGTGCGAGCGTCACGGCCTTGCGCACTCACCACCATTTTTGTTGGTTCACGAGTTGAGCGGCCAATGGGTGCGTCGATTAATCCACTTCCCGCTTCGGGTATTCCCCAGACCAATGTGAGATAGGTGCGTTCCACCTCGTGCTCGGCCAACATTGCGCTTAGCTCTGAATGCGCTTCGGCGGAACGGGCCATGAGCATCAGACCTGACGTGTCCTTGTCGAGTCGATGCACAACGCCCGGTCGTTCAGGTTCACCGATCGAGGCAATCTCTGGATACACCGCAAGCATTGCTTGCACGAGTGTGCCCGTTGCGTTTCCTGCTCCCGGATGAACAACGAGGCCGACGGGCTTATCGATAACGATGACGTCGTCATCGACATACACAATTGGAACCGTGATGTCGGGCTCGGCGAGAAGGGGTTCGGGGCCAAGATCAGGTTCGACATCGATAACCACAACGTCGCCTTCTGCGACCCGACGAGAACGCGTTTTCACCACCGTGTCGTTACACATCACAAGTCCGTCATCGAGCCAGTCCGTGACTCTCGTGCGGCTCGCTCCGCTAATCATCGCCACAACACGATCGATACGCTCGCCAGCCAACGCTGAAGGGATGACCTCGGTATAGGCCATATCAGTTGCTCTCGATCTGCGTCGAAGACGCATTGTCGGACTGCGTCACGGCGTCGGAGCGACCGTTCACCATTTTCGAATCATTCTGTCGAGGATCTCGCAACGTGGAGATCACGAGTAGTGCTGCCCCGCAGACCACGCCGATATCGGCGACATTGAAAACTGGCCACCACTGAAAGTCGATGAAATCGATAACGCCACCATGAAAGAACCCCGCGTCGCCGCGGAATGCTCGATCAAGGACATTGCCGAGCGCTCCACCCACGATCATGCCAAGGGCAACTGCTCCGAGTCGGCTGCGGACAGAGCCGCCCTTCCAAACAAGAACTCCGACGAGAACCAAAGCGAGAAGCCCAATCCATGTGCCAAATCCGGCACCGAGGCTGAACGATGCTCCGTGATTTACGGCCAACTGAAAGCGGAGCGTCCACAGCACATCGATGGTCCGATTACCGAGCGAGGACACCGCCCAGGACTTGGACAATTGATCAGCGACTACCCACCCGACTGCGACCGCGCCGAACAAGACCCGATGGGTCGGTGCGCCGGTAGCAGGAGTGTTCGTGCTTGTCACGGGTTCCAACCTAGGGGCTGGTCTGCCCGATCCGTGGCGCTTCAGCGTCGGAAATTGCCGACCTTGTACTCGACACGTTCACGACACCAAGGAATGGCGCGGAGACGCTCCTTGGGAATGGCGAGTCCGGAGATCTCACAGATCCCGTATGTGCCTTGGCCAATCTTGAGCATGGCGCGATCGATTTCGTCGACCTGATCCAGGAACTGAGCGGAAAGCGCAAGATCGCGTTCGCGTTCCACCGCAAGGGTGTCGCCTTCGCCCGACTCTTCATCGAATTGCACATCGCCAGGCTCACGCAACTCCGCCAGCGAATTCGCCTCAGCGGTGAGGGTTTCGGCATCGTGCACAAGACGACGGCGCTCTTCAAGCAAATGGGCTCGCTGTGCATCGAGGAACTTTGCGTCGAACGGATACTTAATCTTCTTCGGCTCCTTGGGGATTGGCGGGAGACGATTCGGCCGCGGGGGCTGAACAGGAGGTGCCGGAGCTTTTTTGACGACGGCCTTCTTCACCGGAGCCACCTTCGCTACGACCTTCTTGGCCGGGGCTTTCTTGGCCGGAGCCGCCTTCTTCACGACCTTCTTCGCTGGGGCTTTCTTCGCCGGAGCCGCCTTCTTCACGACCTTCTTCGCTGGGGCTTTCTTCGCCGGAGCCGCCTTCTTCACGACCTTCTTCGCTGGGGCCGCCTTCTTCACGACCTTCTTGGCCGGAGCCGCCTTGGCCGTCTTCTTGGCCGGAGCTTTCTTC
>WLMU01000019.1 GCA_009700115.1 Actinomycetota bacterium | reverse complement strand
CGATTTTCTCGTCCGGTACGAAACGCAGTCGCCGGACTTCTCGCAATTTCTGCACTCACCATCTTTGGCGTGTCACCAGCAAGTGCGGCGGCGACAGCCTCGATGGTTGATAACGGCGATGGTTCTGTGACCGTGACGTACTCGGGTGCAGCGCCGGGCGACAGCATTGTGTTCATGGGTCTCCCTTCGGGTACGACGTGCTCCTCACAGATCCCTCCTGCGAGTGGATTGTTCTTTGTGACAACCGACGTATCGTCCCCACTCAGTGCACGGATGGCAGCGAGTCCAGCGACATTTACTTCGGGCACTGCCGTGTTCAACGGGGGCGGCGGAGGTAACCCTCCTGGTGCAACAACAATTGCTGCCGGTGTCTACAACGTCTGTCTTCTTCGTATTTACTCGCAGCAGCCCAATACGGTGATTCAGCAGATGCAGGTCACCCTTGGCACGGTGACTCCAACAACATCAGCAACGACGTCTACGACGGCCCCGGCTGCTGATCCGGTGGCGCCGGCCTTCACCGGCTGATCAATCCAGCTTCCAGAGTTGAACGGTGCCGCTCCTTCGGGGGCGGCACTTTTCGTTTGGGGGCTCAACAGCAGCGAACTGTGTGTTCTGTGAAGGTGGTTAGGAACCGAAGAACGCGTGTTGTAAGGATTCAAGTGTGAGTTGATCCCACTCATCGGTTTCACCTTGTTGCGCTCCGCGCTCGATGAACACGCGACTCAAAAGCAATCCGTGTTGCCACGCGACTGCACTAGGGAGATCGATGCCGTCGCGGAGCCAGCCTCGCTCGTTGCAAGGTTGGAGGACGGCAACTAACCCCGCGACGATCTCATCCTGCGCACGAAGCACTTCGGCTTCAAGTTCGGGTCGTGCAAACGCGCTGCCGACCACACTTACGCGACGCCATCGACTTTCTTCGCGCCCGACGAGAGTCTTTTCCCAGACGTCAACGAGAGCGGTTTGCAGTTCCTCGCGCGTCTGGCACTGCGAAACTCGTTGTCCAATAGCCTCGATGTCTTGGCGGATTTGGCGGGAGTAGCGCTCGATCTGTGCAGCGATGACAAGGCCATCGCGATTGCCGAAGTGGTAGTACAGGACCGGAGGCGTAACGCCAGCTTCCTCAACGATGTGGTTGACGCGTACCGCCGCCTCGCCGCCAGCGTCGATGGCAGCGATGGCGAGATCAAGAATTTTGGTGCGATTTTCATCAGCCACGCATTGACCTTACGGCCGCCGGAACGGCGAGGGACCGTAACCAGATCTTCTAGCAGCCTGCTTAGTTTCACTAGACATTGAGACATAGTCTTACTAGGGTTAGCCCTCTGAGTTCGGCTGAACTCGGTCACCCTCTGGAAAGGTCTGAGATGTCTCGATTCACACGTTCGACTCGCATGGTTGTTGCCAGTGCGCTCTTTGTTTCAACAGCAGTGGTGTTCGCGGCCAGCCCAGCGAATGCCTTTTCAACTGGATCGCTTGCGAATGATGGAAACGGCGGTTTGGTTGTGACCTATTCGAGTCCGACTGCTCAGGATTCGATCCAACTTGAAATTCACACAGCTGGTTCAAGCTGCACGAGTCCGCAAACGACCCTTGGCGTTCTCACTAATGATTCGGGTGCACCGCAATCTGCTCAGATTGCTGCGAGTCCCGCAACCATCGTTGTCGGTACCACTGCGTATGCAATTCCAGGAGGAGGGACGTTCACCGTGGCCACTGCTTCCTACCTTTTCTGTCTATTTGACCTCCAACTACCAAATACTCCTCTTGCCCAATTGACGATGACAATTGGTCAGGCGACACCGACTACGACGACCGCTGCGCCGTCAACTACGACGACCGCTGCAGGTACTCCCGTCGCTCCGGCCTTCACCGGCTGATCAATCCAGCTTCCAGATTTGAACGGTGCCGCTCCTTCGGGGGCGGCACTTTTCGTTTGGGCGCTCAACAGCAGCGAACTGTGTGTTCTGTGAAGGTGGTTAGGAACCAAAGAACGCGTGTTGCACGGCCTCAAGTGTGAGCCGATCCCACTCGTTCGGGTCGCCCAACTTCACCCCGTGTTCAATGTGCACGCGCCCGATCATGATGCTGTGATGCCACACGACCGCGCTTGTCAGATCGATCCCGGAGCGGAGCCACCCCTTCTTGCGGCATGGTTCGAGGATCTCGACGAGCCCTTCGACGATCCTGTCCTGGGCCTTCGCCACTGCCGCTTCAAGTTCAGGACGGGCATGCGCGCTGCCAAGAACATTCGTGCGTCGCCAGCGACTTTCGGAACGTTCAGCCAACGAGCGCGTCCAAGTGATGACGAGTACCTCACGGAGATCGTCGCTCGACTCGCATCGGGCTACTGCACGCCCAATTGCAGTGATGTCGGCTTCGGTCTGGCGGGAATAACGCTCGATCTGGGCGGCAATGACCAGGCCATCACGACTGCCGAAGTGGTAGTAGAGCACCGGCGGGGTGACGCCCACCTCGTTGACGATGTGGTGGACGCGCACGGCCGACTCGCCGCCGGAATCGATGGCCGCGACGGCAAGCTCGAGGATCCTGGCCCGGTTGTCATCCACCACGGGTCGACCTTACGAGGTCGTCGACGGCGATGAGGCGACCACGGGGGCGGGGGACATGGCAGAGCAGAGGACTGGATCAGTGAACCTACGATTGTTAGGGTGTTCCGACCAAGCCCGTTTCTGACCATGAAACTCCCCGAAAGGCTCACGATGTCCCGATTGCTCCGCCCCACCCGCCTCGTCGCTGCTGCAGCGCTTGTCGTGTCTTCGTTCGCAATATTCGGTGCCTCCCCGGCCGGCGCTGCAACCGGATCACTCACCGCTATTTCGAATGGCGTCACCGTTACGTACACGGGATCGACCACGAATGACAACGTCCAACTCCTCGTCTGGCCGTCGGGGCACACCTGCACGATCAATGACTCTTCGATGCAAGCGACCTATTACTTGACCTCAGATGCCAGCTCTCCCTCGGGGATGCAACTCGCAGCGAGCCCAGCTTCGTTGACCTTCGGTTCAGCAGCGTTCACGTTGCAGGGGTTTACCGCCACGACGATCGCAGCAGGCTCCTACACCTTCTGCCTCAAGACCATCGTGGCCGGACCGGGAGGTCAGGCCATTGCCGCGCAGTTAGATGCCGTGATCGTTGATCCGAACGCGACAACGACCACAACGTCTACCTCGACAACGACAACAACTGCGGGATCAGGCGGCTCGAGCGGTGGAGATCCAGTTGCGCCGGCCTTCACCGGCTGATCAATCCAGCTTCCAGATTTGAACGGTGCCGCTCCTTCGGGGGCGGCACTTTTCGTTTCGGGGCTATGACTGTCTCGCTTGATGCGTAGGGTGTCGCCGTGGCCAAGCTCCGAGCAGTGTTCCGTTGCACCGAATGCGGCACGAGCGTGCCCAAATGGGTAGGTCGCTGTCCCGGCTGCGAGGGCTGGAACACGCTGGTTGAAGAACTCGACGACGTCTCAAAAGTTTCGTCTGCGGCGTTGTTAGGCAAGCGCGATGCGCCTGTTCCCATTTCTGAAGTCGACGCGCACGAATGGCAGCCGAAGCCCACTGGTATCGGCGAACTCGATCGTGTGCTCAGCGGCGGGCTTGTGCCTGGTTCGGTCACGTTGGTCGGTGGCGAGCCCGGCATCGGAAAGTCCACGTTGCTACTGCAAGCGGTCGCGTCAATCGCTGCGTCGGGTTCGAAAGTTCTCTATGTGTCGGCCGAGGAATCCAAACAGCAAGTTCGTTTGCGCGCTGAACGATTGAACGCGCTGCATCCCGATCTGTGGCTGGCCTCTGAAACTGCCGTGCCCCACATTCTTTCTTCGGTCGACGAAATCAATCCTGCGGTGTTGGTGGTCGACTCCATCCAAACGGTGCACACGCCCGACATCAGTTCGGCTTCGGGCTCGGTTGCTCAGGTGCGCGAAAGCGCCGCACGCTTGGTAACCACCGCGAAAGAGCGCGGTCTTTCGGTTGTGCTGGTTGGCCATGTCACCAAAGAAGGCGGGCTTGCTGGTCCTCGAGTGCTCGAGCACATTGTCGATACGGTTCTGGCATTCGAAGGCGATCGTCATCACGCGTTGCGCATGTTGCGCGCGGTGAAACATCGCTTTGGCGCCACCGACCAACTTGGTCTGTTCGAAATGACCCAACACGGAATGCTCGGCGTTCCCGACCCCAGCCGATTGTTCTTGGCCGATCGCCGCAAGGGTGTGTCCGGCTCGGTCATTGTCCCGACAATGGAAGGCGATCGACCGATGCTGGTCGAAGTGCAGGCGTTGGTCGCGCATTCGGAACTTCCCTCACCTCGACGAAGCGCGCAAGGTCTCGACTCCGGTCGCCTTTCGTTATTGCTCGCGGTGTTGTCAGAACGTGCTGGTGTCACGTTTGAAAAGCGCGACGTGTATGCGCTGGCCGTTGGTGGCGTGAAGATTGTTGAACCAGCGGCCGACCTCGGGGTGGCGCTGGCGCTTGCGTCATCGCGCTTCAATTCTCCGATTCCTGAAGACCTCGTTGTGTGTGGCGAAATCGGTTTGGGTGGTGAGCTTCGTCAGGTGGCTCATGGTGAACGTCGTCTGGCCGAAGCCGCTCGCCTTGGGTTCACTCGTGCGCTCGTTCCGCGCCTTGCTCCTGACCCACCCGAAGGCATGAAAGCCATTCGCGTTGGCACGCTGGCCGAAGCAGTGGCTGCTGTGGGAATTGGCCACAACGCGTCCTCTGAATTCTGAAAGGTTCTGATGCGCATCACACTTGCGAATGATGTTCCTGCGGAACTGGCGATGCCAGCCTCGGTAGATGACAACACCCTTGGCGTTGTTCTGTTCCCCGACATCATGGGCTTGCGTCCCTTATTCGACGACATGTGCGCGCAGCTCGCCGCTGATTACGGGTGGGTGGTGTGCGCACCAGAACCATTCCCCGGTCGTGAAGACCTTTCGGTCGATGAACGCCTTGGCGCCATGGCCGATTTTGACGACGCTGAACTTCGCAGAACTGCCGAACTCGCTGCAGAAGCAACCGGGTGTACGCGAGTTGTTGCCACGGGCTTTTGTATGGGTGGGATGTTGGCGTTCAAAGCGGCAGCAACCGGTCGCTTCAAACGGGCAGCAGGGTTCTACGGAATGATTCGCCTTCCTGAAGCCTGGGCCGGCGGGCGCCTGCAACAACCGATCGACGCGTTGGCGTCGCCAGATCGTTGTCCGACCCTCGCCATCATCGGCACAGCCGATCACTTCACGCCACCACAAGATGTTGCCGATGCCGAAGCACTCGGCGTCGTGGTTGTTTCCTACGAAGGCGCCGAGCACGGCTTTGTGCACGATGCATCTCGACCGGCTCATCGGTTCGACGATGCCGCCGACGCGTGGCGTCAAGTTGTGGCGTTCCTAGAAGCCTGAAGTATTCAGGCCTTTGTGCGTTTCCGCAGTGGCTCAAGCGTTGTTTGCAATGCCAATTCGCAGGCAACGGCCGCGACTGGTGACCAGTCGAGGTTATGGAACTCTGTTGTAAGCAGACTCAGTGCGACGGAGCCGATGCCGTTGGCGGCGGTGAGATACCAATATGCAGCCGCCTCGTCGCTTGCGGCAGGATCGGCTTTCTCGACAGCATCGGTGATGAGTGCGAGTGATGTGGCCGTGCGTTTCCGCCCGGCATCGGAGAGATCTTTGTGGTGACGCATTGCCATGGTCGTCTCGATGCGGAGTTGGCGAATGGGTCGGTTCGCTTCTGTCAACAGGCCGAGCTGTAGGGCGAGGATGGCGTTCTTGTATCCCTCTGCATCGAGGGCAAGGAACGACGCTGTGCCTGTCTGCCAGATCTGCGCCATCATTTGGCCAATCGCCATATGCATGAGTTCGTCTTTAGTGCCGACGTGCGTGTAGGCAGAACTGAATGAATGGCCAGCTGCTCGAGCCACTCGATGTGCAGTTGTTTTTTCGAAGCCGACACGAGCGACAACTTCCATGACGGCGGCGACAAATTCATCGAGGCCGGCATCTCCCGTATCGGGAAGCGGGATTGAAAACTCCACGGGCGTGACCGCGTGACCGCGCTGGTTCAGATTGGCTGGATCAAGCGCGCTGTCGCGAAACCGCAGGAGAATCGAGCGCCAGTCTGGCCGAGATTTCGGAACGGATCTGCTGGTGAGTACGCACCCGACAGGGACCGTCAGGCGAAGCGAACAAATCGACGGAGGTAACTCCGGATGTTCGGCACACAGTTGATGAAAGAGCGAATCGACATCGTTGCGCACGGAATCAACAAGTAGAGGGAAGCGCCGAGCGACGGCGACGACCTCGAGAGCGCCATCAGTGAGTTCAGAAGGGGTTTCGAGTTCCTTCAGCAACCAATCGGAGGGTTCTGCGTCTGGTGACGAAGCGAAGTCATCGAACTCTCGGACGAGTCGTTGAAACTGATCTCGTAACTTCTCATCCCACAGTTCAAGCGCAACGTCTTCGGCAGAGTCGTACCGTCCGTAGAGCGGCCCGTTCGACATCCCAGCATTTGTTGCAATCTTCGTGAGAGCGAGGCCATCGACGCCGTTGGCAGCGAGTAACTCGAGGGCGGAGTTCGTGATCGCGGTTTGGACCTCGCGGGTTTTCTGCGCTCGCGAAACCCTGGGTCGATCGTTTGAGGGTTGATCGAAAGACCCTTTGGGTATCTTTTGAGGCATTGCATCATTCTAGACGAAGAAATTCTTTTCCTAAACAATCTCTTATTCGAATGAACTTTGTTTGTATTCAGGGAGTTCTCGAGATCCTCCCGTCTCAGTATTTGGAACGACGTTCTAGTACTCGGCTTCGGACTAGAACAAGGGAGCATCATTTTTGAGTTCTTGGAGGAACCATGAAGGTCGATATTTCACTCGCCATGTCCGGACCGGTTGGGTCGGTGCCCCGGGCGGCGGAACTTCAAACGCTTGGTGCTGATGGGCTCTTCAGCTTCGAAAATGCGCATGACGTGTTCTTCCCGCTGGTGCTGGCGAGCACCTCGTGTCAGATCGACCTGATGACGAATGTGGCCATGGCCTTCCCTCGGAGCCCACTGCATCTCGCCTATGCGGCGAACGACCTCCAGTTGCTCACCGAGGGAAAGTTCCGTTTAGGTCTTGGCTCACAGATCCGCCCGCACATCCAGAAGCGCTATGGATCGGTGTGGGAGAAGCCTGTCGCACAGATGCGCGAATGGGTGAGTGCGACCAAGTCGATCCTCGATCACTTCGCTGGTGAAGGCCCGTTCGATTTCAAAGGTCAATGGACTACTCACACGCTCATGACTCCGAACTTCAATCCAGGCCCGAACCCCAATGGAAAAGTTCCCGTACTTGTTGGTGCACTTGGTCCGAAGATGTGTGAAATGACGGCCGAGGTTGCCGACGGAATCTTGGTGATGCCGTTTAACTCTGAACGACATTTCACCGAGCGCACGATGCCCGCACTCGAGCGCGGGTTCGCGAAGGCCGGTCGTGATCGCGAGGACTTCGAAATCATTCTGGAAGTTATTTGTGCCGTAGGGCAGACCGATGAAGAAATTGCCGCAGCAGCGAACGGCGTCAAGACGCTTCTTGGTTTCTATGGTTCGACTCCTTCGTACAAGCCGGTGCTTGACGTCGAAGGTTGGGGCGAACTGCAACCGGAACTCAATGCGTTGTCGAAGCAGGGCGACTGGGCCGGCATGGCAAAGAAGATCGACGACGACGTCTTGCGAACGATTGCTGTCGTTGGTACGCCGAAAGAAGTTGCCGCAGAGATCGTTCGTCGTTTCGGACACGAAGCCAATCGGGTGTGTCTCTACTTCCCTGGCTATCCCATCAGCGATGAATGCATTGCCGAAACCATTCGTGAGATCAAACTTGCTTCAGGTGAGGCGTGATGGCACGAACGATTGATACCGGCACAAACGATCTATTGGCTGAACTTCACGACGATGGCGTTTTGGTTGCGACACTGAATCGCCCCGACACCCGAAATGCATTTAGTGGAGCGATGGGTCGTGCGCTGGGTGACATCTATCGGATGGCTGATACCGATGATTCTGTGCGCGTCGTCGTGCTCACCGGCACCCCGCCAGCATTTTGTGCAGGTGCAGATTTCTCAAGCGGGTCCGATGTTTTTGAGCGTTCTGATGCGCCAGCATTCAGCGCAAACCCGGTGAACCCTCCTGCGTGGCGTATTCGAAAGCCCGTGATTGCAGCAGTGAACGGTCATGCGATTGGTGTCGGATTCACACTCACCTTGCATTGCGATCTTCGCTTTATGGCGCGTGACGCGAAGTACGGAATTGTGCAGGTTCGTCGCGGTGTCATGCCCGATGCCATGAGTCACTGGACGCTTCCGCGACTTGTTGGTTTAGCGAATGCCGCTGATCTTCTTCTTACTGGGCGCACGTTCACCGGCGATGAAGCCCGCGAACTTGGTGTGGCGTCGCGGGTTCTCGACAATGATGACGTGTTACCGCATGCACTTGAAGTTGCTCATGACATGGCCGTGAATACTGCGCCAGTCTCAGTCGCTGTCAGTAAGAAACTCCTGTGGGGAACGTTCTCGATGACCCCCGATCAGGTCGATCGAGCAGAAACCGATCTCCACCATCACCTGATGGGCGAAGCCGATGCCCGCGAAGGCGTTATGGCCTTTCTCGAGCGTCGTGACCCGCAATGGTCGCTTACAGTCAACGATAACTGGCCCGATGAATGGCCGACTCCGGGGGACATCACATGAACGAAGAACTCACAATCACCACCGATGACGTCCTTCGTGGCATCGACCTTTCTGGAAAGGTCGTTCTGGTCACAGGAGCAACAACCGGTCTAGGCAAAGAGTCCGCTCGTGCACTCGGTGCAGCGGGTGCCACTGTCGTCATCACAGCGCGTTCTGAAGACAAAGGTCGCGCTGCGGTTGCTCAGTTGCTTGAGTTGGTTCCCGACGGCGACTTTTCGTTCGGTGTGATGGAACTTGGCTCTCTCGACAGCGTGCGTTCGTTTGCCGAGAAGTTTGTCGCCGAACACGATCGGCTCGATGTGCTTCTTGCCAACGCCGGCATCATGGCGGTTCCCTACGGAAAGACCGATGACGGTTTCGAGTTGCAGTTCGGCACCAATCATCTTGGTCACTTCGTCTTGGTGAATCGCTTGCTCCCATTATTGAGGGCAAGTGCTCCATCACGAATCGTCAACCTGAGTTCGGCCGGACATTTCACATCCGGAATTATTTGGGACGACCCGAACTTTGAAAACCACGAGTATTCGAAGATGGATGCCTATGGTCAGTCGAAGACCGCCAATATCTTGTTCACCACGGAACTCGAACGTCGTTACGGCAATCTGGGAGTTCATTCGTGGGCGGTGCACCCTGGAATGGTGATGACTGACCTGGCTCGAAGTTTCACGAAGGACGACTTCGGAGATCTCGCATCGCGAGCCAAGAAGTCAGGCATGAAAATGCCGACGCTCGTTAATGTTGATGTTGGTGCGTCAACACAGGTCTGGGCGTGTGCGAGCACGGAAGCACTTCAGCAACCAGGTTCCTACCTTGCTGACCGCACGTTCGCGACGCCTTCGGATTATGCGAACGACCCCGAACTCGCGAAGCGTTTGTGGGCGATGTCAGAAGAGTTCGTGGGAGAAACGTTCCCAGAGGTCTGAACTCAGCGAGCGCGTAATTCGAGCTGTTCGCGATTGGTAATGCGATAGCGACGCTCGGACTGTTCGATCCAGCCCAGCCGCACGAAACTTGCGATTGCTTTGTTCACGCGTTCTCGTGATGCGCCAACCATGCCTGCAAGTTCTTCTTGCGTGATCGGCAGTGAGAATTCATCGGCCGTGCCCGCAAGTTCGAGAAGGCGCTTTGCTGTGCGACCCGTGACATCAAGAAACACGGAGTCGGCGAGTTGTTCGTCGGTATTGCGCAGGCGATTGGCCAGCATCTCGACAACGTTCCAAAGTAACTGCGGTTGATCGCGGTAAATATCGCGAAGTGGGGCGTAAGAAATAGCGATGACTTCTGATGGCTCAAGGGCACGAGCTTCGGCCGAACGGGCAAGGCCATCGAAGAGTGGCATTTCACCGAAGAGGTCACCACGCTCCATAAGAGCGACGACTGATTCGCGGCCATCGATTGAGCGGTTGGCGATAGCGATTCGACCAGAGACGACGACGAAGAGTTCGGTTGCTGCATCGCTTTCGGTGAAGAGCACACCGCCACGAGCGAACGAACGCTGTTCGGCAGCACCCACAACCGCATCGAGGGGTTCGCCTTCGAATCCCTTGAAAAACTCAATGGTGGTGAGAAGTTCGCGATCAGTCACGTCTTCGACTCTAGCGGTGCTGCACGGACAATGACGCAGCCCTGTTGCTCGCTTAACGAGAAAGGGGTGTCGCGCCTAGCCTTTGCGTCATGGTTGCGAAATGGTCAGCAAAATGACGACAAATGATGCAGTCCCTTCCGATGGTCCCGTTTGGACGATCGTGCTCGCTGCTGGAGCTGGTCGTCGTTATGGGACATCGCCAAAGCAGTATGAATTGCTCGGTGCAGATCGAATAATTGACCGTTCGCTCGCCGTGAGCCGTGCCGCCGCAGACCATGTTGTCGTTGTGCTCGCTCCTGGCGAGGAACGTGAAGGTCAGAATCTTGTCGCGTCTGGGGCCGCTGACGTTGCTGTGATTGGTGGCGCGGAACGAGCAGATTCGGTGCGCGCTGCTCTCTCGGTGATCGCTGAAGATGCGGCTGTCATCGTTGTCCACGATGCAGCGCGCCCTCTCGCTTCTGCGGAACTTCATCAGTCAGTTGTGAGCGCGGTGCACGCCGGTGCCGATGCAGCGATTCCTGCTCTTCCGGTGACCGACACGATCAAACACATTGTTCACGATCAGGCCGGTCGATCCATTGTGACCGAAACCCCCGATCGCTCGACATTGGTCGCTGTTCAAACCCCGCAGGCATTTCGAGCCGACATTCTTCGGGAGGCCCATGCGACATCTGCTGGCGCCACCGACGATGCGGCATTGGTCGAAGCCGTGGGTGGAACTGTCGTGGTAGTTGATGGCGAATCGACCAATATCAAGATCACGGGACCAAATGATTTGGCCATCGCCGCGATTCTCCTTGAAACCCTCGGGTAGATTGAAGAAATGACGGTACGAGTCGGACAAGGTTTCGATGTTCACGCGTTTTCCGATGATCCAGCCCGAAAACTGGTCCTCGGCGGCGTGGTGTTCGACGGTGAACGCGGATTAGTGGGCCACAGCGACGCTGATGTCGTGGCTCACGCTTGCGCCGATGCATTGCTTGGGGCTGCTGGCCTCGGCGATATCGGTGAACACTTTCCCGACACTGACCCGAAGTGGGCAGGTGCTGACAGCATTGGCCTTCTCACCGAGGTTGCTCGGCTTGTGCGCGAATCAGGATTTGAACCAGGCAACGTCGATGCCGTTGTCGTGTGCGAGCGACCAAAGTTGGCGCCACGACGTGACGAAATGTCTGAACGGCTTTCGGGTGCCGTTGGCGCACCAGTCACGGTGAAAGGCAATCGCGCCGAGGGTCTCGGAGCGATTGGTCGCGGCGAAGGTATTGCCTGTTTCGCAGTTGCGGTGGTGGAGCGATGAGCCCAGCACGCGGTGGTCGAAGCGGCGGCAAGGCGCCAAAGGGCGCGAAGTCTGCAGGTCCGAAATCCTCAAAGGGCGCGCCTCGCGGCAAAGCCGGTCCATCGGCCGGCCCGAAGTCCAGTCGAAAAGCGGCCGCTGCTCCGCGCGGTGGAACAAAGCGGGCACCCGCGGCAAAGCGTGGAGCTTTTCCGAAGGCGGCGGCTCCCGCGCCAGGCGCTGCTAAGGGAAGTAAACCAATGTCATCGGCCGCGAAGAAAGCGGTTGAAGCCAAACAGGCTCGCCACGCTGCTGCGTCAGTGCGTAAATCTGATCGTCCCGGTGCAATGCGCCGCGCCCGTGGCGAAGGCGATCGTCCGATTGCCCGTGGGCAGGCCATTCCCCGAGGACTTGGCGGCGATCAAGTCGAGGGTCGGCAGGCTGTTCGCGAACTTTTGCTTGCCGGTAAGCGTCGTGTTCGCGAAGTCATGATTGCTGAAGATCAGGACAACAACGAAACATTGCAAGACATTGCTGATCTTGCGAACGACATGAAAATTCCGGTGCGCGAAGTGACGCGTACAAAGTTGTTTAGCGTTGCTCGCACTGAATCGCCGCAAGGTGTTCTCGCTCGAGCCGATGAGATCGATGATTTTGATCTTCTCGATCTGGCGAAGCGGAAAGGCGCAAATGGAGCGCCGCCGTTCTTGTTGGCCGTGGATGGCGTTACCGATCCTGGCAATCTCGGAGCACTTCTTCGAACAGCCGAATGCTCTGGCGTCACCGGCATCGTTCTACCGAAGCATCGTGCAGTTCACATCACACCAACGGTGACAAAGTCGGCAGCAGGCGCTGTTGAATATCTGCCGATGGCGCTCGTCGGTGGTCTTCCCAATGCGATCAACGAACTTCGCGCTGCAGGTGTTTGGGTGATCGGACTCGACATGGGTGGCGATACCGATCTGTTCAACCTGACGGTTGCCGATGAGCCCGTGTGTCTCGTTATGGGTGCCGAGGGCAAAGGGCTTTCTCGATTGGTCCGCGAACGTTGCGATGCCGTCGTAAGCATCCCACTGCTCGGCGAACTCGCGTCGCTGAACGTTTCGGCTGCCGGTGCGCTTGCCTGTTACGAAGTCACTCGACGCCGACTAGCGGCAAAGGCTGCGAACTAGTCCCGATTTTTTCGGGCGAGTTTGGCGAGCAACTGACGAGTTCGTTCGGCATTTTCCGAACGTTCGTCGACGTCGTCGCCGACCGCAAACGTCATCGCAGCGAGGTCAGTGACTCCCGAATCTTCATAGGACGCCAATCGCTCTGTGACCTGTTCTTCGTTTCCGATGATCGCGACTTCAGACGGCGATCCGCTCTCGCCCAGTTCAAGCATGCGCGCGTAGTTCGGGATATGTCGGTACATACCGAACTTTTGCTCGGCGAGTTCTTTCCCCTTGGCGATGTCGTCGCAGACCGTTACAGGAAGTCCAGCGATGACGCGAGGAGTAGGCCGACCGACGGCTTCTGCCGCGGCGGAAAGTCGGGGAAGAACATGGGTGGAGTGTGTGTGTTCGTCGCACATCCAAGTGATGGTGCCGGCAGCGCGCTCGCCAGCGAGTTTCAACATAAGTGGTGCAAGTGCAGCGAGGAAGACCGGAACCGGTGTTGCACCTGGAACATCAAGCAACGACTGAACGGTGTAACGATCGCCCGCAAATGAAACCGTTCCGCCCATTCCTCCGGGCCCGCCGTTTGTTTCGTTTGCTTCGACCTGAGCGGCAGAGCACGCATCAAGAACACTGACGTAGTCGCGAACATGATCGATAACGGCGTCGTAGTTCTCTCCGTACCAGTTCTCGGCAACGTTGCGATGTGAGGGCCCAATACCAAACGCCAAACGACCACCACAGGCGGCCTGCGTTGTCAGGGCATGTTGTGCCATTCCGTAAGGGTGGTGTGACCAGGTCGGAACAACGGCAGTGCCGAGCTCGATGCGCGAGGTTTCGCGACCGACAATTGCGAGTGCTGTGAGCGCGTCGAGGCTCCACGGGATATGCGGCACCCACCCGGTGTCGATGCCGTTTGCTTCTGCCCATGTTGCTCGTTCAACGAGATCGTCGATCGAGGAACCGTGAACACCAGTTTCGGAAATGAAGAGACCGATACGCATGTCAGAGTCCGTTTATTGCGCGCCATACACGCTCTGGCGTGAGGGGCATATCGATATGTCGAATCCCGAGATGGGAAACGGCATCGACGACGGCGTTCTGCACCGCTGGTGTCGATCCGATGGTTCCCGATTCGCCAATACCTTTTGCGCCGAGCGGATTGATTGGAGACGGCGTCTCCATCTCGACTCGTTCGAATGGTGGGAACTCTGCGGCTGACGGCATGAGGTAATCAAGAAGCGTCGTGCTCAGTGGGTTGCCGACTTCGTCGTAGCGAACTTCTTCAAACAACGCTTGAGAAATTCCTTGAGCAAGTCCGCCGTGCACCTGGCCATCAACCAAGAGCGGATTGAGAATGACGCCAGCGTCGTCGCACGCAATGATTCGTCGAAGTTCAACCTTGCCGGTTTCGGAGTCGATCTCGACCACTGCAATGTGAGTGCCAAATGGGAAGGTTGGTCCGCTTGCGGTGAAGTCAGAGAGTGCGAACAACTGGTTTCCGTCAGCGATTGACGTGGCGCCGATTTCTTCCCAACCGATGCTCACCGCTGGTGTCCCGGCAACATGGAAGCGAGCGGTGTCGGTGTCGAGCACGATGTCGGCGGGGTTCGCTTCGAGAAGTTCGCTCGCGCGTTGACGTGCCATTTCGACAAGTTTCTCGGTGGCGTCGAAAACAGCGCTTCCGGCGATTTGCAGTGATCGCGATCCACCTGTGGTTTCGCCGGTGGGAACGAGATCGGTATCGCCGTAGACGACTTCGATGCGATCGAGCGGAATGCCGGTTTGATCGGAGACCAGCATCGACCACGCCGTGACGTGGCCCTGGCCATAGGGATTCGAGCCAGTGACTACGCGGGCTGATCCATCGGCCAGTACTTCGACCGAGCCGTATTCGCTACCAACGCCAGCACCGGTGATCTCGACATAGGTCGCGATTCCAATGCCTAAAAGCCGGGGATCGCCGTTTGCCCGGCGCTGTACTTGTTCAGCAAGCAGGTCTTCATAACCGGCGGCGGCAAGGGCTCGGTCAAGTGAGCCTTCGTAGTTGCCGCTGTCGTAGGTCGTACCTGTCGGAGTGGTGAAAGGAAAGGCGTCGGGTCGAACGAAGTTGCGGCGGCGCACATCGGCCGGGTCGAGGCCTGCTTCATCGGCGAAAAGATCAACAGCGCGTTCAAGTGCCGCTGACGCTTCGGGTCGGCCAGCGCCTCGATACGCGCCGGTCGGTGTGGTGTTGGTGGCAACTGACTGGGATGACACCTGCACTGCAGGAATGTCGTAAACGCCGCTGGCCATGATGCGCGTGGCATAGGGAAGGATTGCTCCCATATTGGGGTAGCCGCCTGCGTCTTGAATGATTTCAATGCGATAGGCGAGAAGATCGCCGTCTTTCGTTCCCCCGAGCGTGACTGTTTGAATTTGTCCGCGACCATGACCCATGCCGGTCATGTTTTCTGAACGAGTTTCTGTCCATCGCACAGGTCTTCCAGTTCGTCGTGACAATTCGCCGAGCACCACGGCTTCGGGAGCGGCGTGAGCCTTTGCTCCAAATCCGCCGCCTACATCGGGGCAGATCACTCGCATCTGATCCTGCTCAAGTCCGTAAATTTCCGAGATGGTATTGCGAATGGGATGAGTTCCCTGACAACCGATTTCAAGTACGAGTCGACCGTCTTCCCACCACGCAATTGCGCTCCGATTCTCGATCGGAGCCGGCGCGAGACGCTGATTCACTGTTGTTTGTGTGATGACAACATCGCAGGCATCGAAGGAAATGGGGTCACCGTGATGCTCTGAGTGCATGGCGATGTTTGTTCCGATCTGCGGGAACAGATGAATTGCATCTTCGGCCAGCGCGTCGCGCGGGTCGATAATTGCTGGAAGTGGTTCGATTTCAACAATCACGAGTTCAGCGGCGTCAACTGCAGCCGCTCGTGTTTCGGCAACAACGGCGACAATCGGATCACCGACGTATCGGACGCGTTCTCGAGCCAATACAGGTCGTGTGATGAGCTGGTTCAGCATCATGAACGGTTTGATGTCGCCGATAGTGAGCTCGGCGCTTGTGACGATGTCGACAACACCAGGGGCGTTGCGGGCCTCGCTGGTATCAATCGACGTGATCTCGCCATGGGCAACCATCGAGCGGACGTAAACGACGTGAAGGGCCCCGTCGACGATGATGTCGTCGACGTAGGTGCCTCCTGATGTGAGAAGGGCCGGATCTTCTTTCCGGACGACTCGATTCCCCAGAATGCTCATGCCCGGACGCTACCGGGGCCGAGGTCCCTGAGTCATCGTTGGTGATAGTTGCGCTCACGCTTCCGGGCGACCACCATCAGAAGTTCTGACTGCGTGGGGGAGAGAGCAATGGCTGGAACGACCTGGATTTGGGAACCACCTGCTGGGGCAGATGTCTTGTTCGCCCCGGGGGCGCCATTTGAGATCACGACCGAGCCAGTGCTCGGAGTCGATTGCAGGGTTTTCAAGAACCGATTGGGCAACATTCGCGAGGTGTTGACCGCATTCACGGCTCGACACGGCGACCTCCCCAATCTTGTATTCCCTGAAATCACCTTGAGTTTCAACGATGTTCAGGCTTCGACGGCGCGCGTCGCGGCCTGGTTCGCCGAGCGAGGTGTCGTCAAGGGCGACCGCGTCGCGTTCGCGGCGGCGAATGTCGCCCCGTATGTCATCGGCTGGTGGGCGACGCTGGCGAGTGGCGCAGTCGTTTCGAGTCTTAATGGCTGGTGGACTCCTGCAGAGTTGCTGCACGGCGTAGAGCTTTCGAAGCCTCGCCTTGTCTTTGCTGATGGTCCGCGGATGAAGCGTTTGCTTGAAGCCGGACTTTCCGCTGATGTCGAGGTTCACGATCTTTCCGAACTCGATCGCCTGCTTGGTCCTGCGCGCGCAGACGACCCGGCTCTTCCGGATGTTGCGATCGATGAAGATGATCCTGCGGTGTTGTTGTTTACGAGTGGGACGACAGGCCGACCGAAAGCAGCTTGTCTTTCGCATCGAAACTTCGTGCACTTCCCATCGGCAGCAACACTTGCTGGTGCAGTCGGAGCGGTGCTCGCGCCGCAGCCTGCACCGGCGCCTGGCGCACCAGTCCCGAAACAACCTTCAAGCATCATGGTTGGTCCGTTGTTTCACGTTTCCGGCGTTGTGCCGTTGATTACTGCTCATTACACAGGTTCGAAGTTGGTGTTCCCACCCGTTGGTTCGTGGAGCGAAACAACGCATCTCCAACTCACCCAAGAACATTCGGTTGGTGGTTGGAGCGCGGTTCCGACGCAGTTCTGGCGATTGCTTGAACACCCCGACTTCGAAAAGTACGACACCTCGAGTGTTATGACCGTTGGTGGCGGCGGCGCAACGTATTCGCCAGAGTTGCTCCGACTTATGGCCCGCAAACTCCCTCAGGCTCGTTTGGGTGTTGGCTACGGAATGAGTGAAACGCTCGGTTCCGGTTCACGTCTGGGCGGACTCACGATGGACGAGTGGCCCGCATCGGTGGGCACGGTCGAGGCAATGTGCGAACTCGAAATCCGTGACGAGAACGATTCTGTTGTTACCGATGGCGAGGTTGGCGAAATTTGTATTCGCGGTGCAGTGGTTTTCCTTGGGTATTGGGACAACCCCGAAGCGTCAGCGAAAGCGCTGGATGCGCAGCGGTGGTATCGCACCGGCGACTACGGTCGAATTGTCGACGGCATTCTGTTCCTTGAAAGCCGTATGCGGGACATGATCATCCGCGGTGGAGAGAACATCTATCCGATTGAGATCGAACATCGCCTCGAGGAGCACCCCGAAGTTGCCGAGGCTGCTGTCGTTGGTGTGCCGCACCATCAGTTAGGTCAGGAAGTTGCTGCAGCCATCGTGCTCAAACCCGGTTCAACGCTTGATGCCGAAGGCGTCAAAGCCTGGGTAGGTGAGCAACTCGCTCGTTACAAAGTTCCGACACACATTCTGTTCCGTGACTCACTTCCTTATAACGCCACTGGGAAGGTGTTGAAGCACGAACTCGAAGCGGAGATCTCAACCCAACTCGGCTAGAGGATCGTTCGCCATTTTGAACTGGTGAAAAGAAATCCTCAGCCCGCTGGACTGCGTCGTTCATTTTTACGGTGTGGAGAGACACTGGCGCGTCGCCTAACCTTCACGTTCCCGCCCGGGTAGCTCAGTCGGCAGAGCACCTGTCTTGTAAACAGGATGTCGAGGGTTCGATTCCCTCCTCGGGCTCTCACCAAGCGATAACGGTTGTTGCTGCCAACTGTTTGATTTCATCGGTGCTCACGCCAAATTCGGCGAGCACTGATTCGGTGTCGCAACCGGGATATGCGTAGGTCGGACGTAGCTCGCCTGGAGTGCGGCTCAAGCGCGGCGCGGGCAATAGCTGAGGGACCGAACCTTCTACGGGAACGAAGTTGCCGCGGGCCACGTTGTGTGGGTGCTGTTCCGCTTCTGCGAACGAAAGCACGGGCGCGTAGCAAACGTCGGTTCCTTCAAGAAGTGCTGACCATTCGTCTCGGGTCTTTGTTCGGAATACTTCGGCGAACTTTGCGCGAATCTCGGCCCAACCATTCATGTCGTTTTGATCAGGTAACGATGCAGGGTCGATTCCAAGTTTGTCTAAGAGTTGTGCATAGAACTTTGCTTCGATCGGCGCAACAGTGACGTGCTTGCCGTCGCCCGTTTCATAGACGTTGTAGAACGGCGCGCCGCCATCGAAAAGATTGGTTCCGACCGGACCAGTGTGAAAGCCGGTGCGCGTCATTCCGTAGAACACCTGGAAGATCGACATCACTCCGTCGACCATTGCGGCGTCGATGACCTGACCTTTGCCAGATCGCTGCGCTTCAAAGAGTGCACACACGACACCAAACGCGAGATGCAGACCACCGCCGGCGAAATCCCCAAAGACCTGCAACATCGGAACCGGTGGCATTCCTTCGGCACCGATGGAACCGATAGCGCCTGTCATCGCTTCGTAATTCAGCGAATGGCCAGCGGTGTGAGATAGCGGTCCTTCTTGGCCCCAGCCAGTGAGTCGGCCATAGATGAGTTTGGGATTGCAGGCGAAGAGATCATCGGGACCGATACCCAGTCGTTCGCAGACCCCCGGTCGAAAGGCCTCGCAGAACACGTCAGCCTTCTCGACAAGACGCTTGAGGAGCGCCACACCATCGGCAGATTTGAGGTCGATGGCGATCGATCGACGGCCGCGGTCGAACTCGCTATGACGTTCGGTGGGCTTGTCGCCGGCGGGCACTTCATAGAGCGGATGGACCCGGATGATGTCCGCGCCCATGTCCGCCAACTTCAGTGTTCCGTATGGCAATGCGCCAAGGCCGGCGAGTTCAATGATCGTGACGCCGTTGAGCGGTCCCATAGCTCCCCCTTTTGCGAGCGGTTCCGACCCTATCGGTTCGGTGAAATGCCCGGTCAGACGCGTGGCGCGGCCTTCTCGAGCAATTTCATCGGGAAGGTCCTTGCATCGGAGCCATTCCCCGACGAACATCAGCGCCGATGGAACTCACGACACGCGACCGGGCAATTCTCGATTTCGAGCGCAGTTGGTGGCACGAGACTGGACCAAAGGAAACGCTTATTCAAGAGCGCTTCGAATTGTCGGCCAGCCGCTACTACGAGATTCTCGGCCAGCTTCTTGAAAGCCCCGAGGCCTACGACTACGACCCACTCGGCGTTCGTCGGCTTCGCCGTCTCCGTGACCGCCGTCGTCGGGCTCGTCAAGAGACAGCGCAGCAGCAAGCCAGCGAACCTCCTGGTTCCTGACAATGACCACAGACACTCCCGCCCCCGACGATCAAGATCACGGTCACGGAACGCGGACCGGTGTCATCATCGTGGTTGTTGCGGTACTTCTTGGGCTGATCCTTCTTGCGAAGGGGTACGGCTCGGGCCAATCAGAGATTTCGGCGCCCGGGCAGAGCCCTTCGAAGACCGCCGTTGTGGTGTCAACGACGACAACGTTGGTCGGAAATCCGCCAGCCAGCGTCAAAGTCAAAGTGGTGAACGCAACCAACGTGCAGGGGTTGGCGACGAAGACGCGTGATCGATTGCAGGCCGGTGGCTACACGCAGGTGAATGTCGGTGATTCACCAAAGCCGCAGGAACGAACGACTGTCTATTACGTCGCTGGTTCTCAAGCCGACGGGCAGGCAGTTGTGAAAGTTCTTGGACTGAATGCCGATCAGGCGTTGCAGATGCCTGAACCTCCGCCAGCGGAACTCGCTGGTGCAACGGTCCTCGTTATGGCTGGTCTCGACCTGAGCTGAGTGGCTCGACATTGCGAGTTGGCATCAGCTCATCGAGGTTTGGTCGAGTGTTTCACCAGTTCGTGCAACAGCAGTCACTGTGAGACTTGTCGCCGTCGCTTCGATTCCTAGGAAGTGATGGCGTTGTGCTGAAGCGAGAAGTGTTGGTGTGGCCACACAAGCGTTGATTGCATAGGTCGGCATGCCGCCTCCGCCAGTCACAACGAATGTTGTGTTGCCTTGTTGGAATCGTTGGTAATTGTGGTCATGTCCAGTGATGACTAGGTCAACGTCGTGTGCAGTCAGAACGGGGAGCCACGCATTGATGACCGATTGCGTATTGCCGTGTGTGCTGCATGACCAAACCGGATGGTGGAACATCACGACGCGCCAGCGAGGAGTCCCACTTGAGAGTTTCGATTCAAGCCACGCAGTTTGTGTTGGTGAAATATCGTTTGAATCGAGAACGAGGAGTTGCATGGTGACATCTCCATTGGTAATCAACTTTTCGTAGGAACGTCCAGGCATCGAGGTATACGACATCAAGTCGTTGCCGTTATTCCACATCACGTCGTGATTGCCGAGAGCGGGCCAGAAAGGCATTGCCGTGCGCAGAGTTGCATACGGCGCGTCGATGGTTGCGGCGAATCGTGATGGTGAGCCATCGGGATACACGATGTCGCCCGCTTCGAGGAGAGCGTCAACACGGTGTGTACCCGCCCAGTTCTGCATTTGTTGAGCAACCTGCATCTGTGTCGCATCACCCGATCCCGCGTCGCCGAACGCGAGCAGGCCGATAGTTGCCGGAGCGGGAGTCGGGCCGACTCCGGTTGTTGTCGTGGTGGTCGATGGCGCGGTGGTAGTTGGGGTGACTTGCGTTGTGCTGGTGGTCGATGTCGTTACCACTGGCCGAGTCGTGGTTGGAACTGGGGCTGTGGTCGTCGGCGGCACCGGGGCGGGGTCGGGTGCCGGCAGTAAGGAGCAACCCGCCACTAGGACGAACGCGAGAGCAAGGGCGGCGAGGAATGATTTCCGGGTCTTCATGAAACGGTTACCGCTAGGCAGGCTGGGATCGTTACAAATGGTGGAGACCCTGCTTCACTTGGGGAATGCGGGTGGTCGTAGCTCCAGACAAGTTCAAGGGAACAGCAGGTGCGCCTGCGCTTGCATCTGCAATCGGGGCTGCACTCATTTCCGCCGGTCATGAGGTTGATGTCTTTCCGATGGCCGACGGCGGCGAGGGATTCCTCGAGGCGTTGGGTGGCGCCAATCGCACGACAACAGTGACAGGCCCTCTCGGGAAGCCGGTTGAAGCGGGGTGGCGGTTGGCTAAAGGAACCGCGGTGATCGAAATGGCGACTGCGGCCGGATTGGTGTTGGTCGGTGGGCCCGAGGAAAACGATGCGATCGAAGCGAGCACGCGCGGTGTTGGCGAATTAATCGTTACTGCGGTTGAAGCTGGAGCGCGACGCATCGTCCTTGGTGTTGGTGGTTCGGCAACGACCGATGGTGGTCTCGGCGCGTTGAAAGCGATGCATCCGACACAACGGTTTCGAGGTATCGACCTGTTCGTCGCGTGCGATGTGCGAACTCGGTTTGTCGACGCGGCTGAAGTATTTGCGCCTCAGAAAGGTGCGACATTTTCTCAGGTTGCACTCTTACGGCGACGACTTGAGCGGCTCGCGCAGGTCTACAAAATGGAAACAGGAGTTGATGTCACCGAAGTCGATGGTTCGGGCGCCGCGGGCGGTCTTGCCGGGGGTCTTCTGACAATCGGGGCAAAACTTGTTAGCGGCTTCGAATTCGTCGCTGACGAACTCGGACTTGATGAAGCGATTGAAGGTGCCGACCTCGTCATCACTGGTGAAGGGTTTCTTGACGACGAATCGTTCGACGGAAAAGTTGTCGGCGGAGTTGCTGCGCTGTGCGCCGAACTCGATGTTCCTTGTTTGGCAATCGTCGGCGAAGTCATTGAACCATTACCGACGTTGCCGAATGGTTTTACCGTTGTCTCAATGACCAAACGCTTTGGGGAAGACCGATCATTCGAATACCCGATTGATTGTGCGGTTGAACTCGCTCTTGAGTTCGTGAAGCAGTAGCGGAAAACCGCTTAGAACTTCGCGATCACATCGTCGGCGAATTTCCCCATTGCTTCAGGAAGTTTCTTTGGATCGATGGCCAACGGCGGAACAAGCATTCGTGTGACACCGAGATCAGCAAGCATTTTGATGATCTCCACAGTCGGTGCTCCACCAGTGGTGATCTCGATGGTGTCGGGGTTACGACCTGCTTGCTCAGCTGCCGCGCGCATAACGGGAAGGAGCTCGGGAAGTTTGCGCGGATCGGCAGGGAAGAAGCCATCGCCAAACTTCCCCGCGCGGCGAGCGGCCGGCTTGGAGTGTCCACCAACGACGACAGGGATCGTTCCATTTGCGGGCTTTGGAAACGAATAGATGTCACTGAACGAGCTGTGTGTTCCTTGGTAACTGGCGACTTCGTTGTTCCAGAGCGCGCGGAGTGCATGGATGGAATCGTCGGTGTGAGCGCCGCGGTCGTCCCAGCCCACTCCGATTGCATCGAATTCTTCGTGAAGCCAGCCGACGCCGACGCCGAGAATGAATCGACCGCCGGTGAGCATGTCGAGCGTCGCACATTCCTTGGCAAAGACCACTGGATTACGCAGCGGAAGGATCATCACGCCGGTTGCCAGTTTTAACGTTGTCGTATGCGCGCCAACCCAGGTGAGCCACATAAGTGGATCGGGTACCGGAGCGGTTTCATCGCCGGGCATCTTGCCGTCGCGTGAATACGGGTACTCGCTTTCATAACCCTTTGGGATGGCCGGATGCTCAACAGTCCATACGCTTTCGAAGCCGTTGGCTTCCGCGCATTGACCGATTGTGATTGCGCCCTCGGGTGAGGCGTAGGCACCGGTGTTGGCGAAGATGATTCCGAAATCCATGAGCGAAACGTACGCCAATTTTTTGGCGAGTGACGGCGAGGATCAGTCGTTGAGGCGGGGATGCTGATCCCGGTACGAGTCAACTGTCGAAAGTGCTGGGCGTTCGACGTAGGCAATCTCGTGCGCTTCGAGATCGGGCGGGCTCAGGGTGAATGCATCGGGAACGAGTCCGGGCTGAATGCGTCGCATGGCAGCTTGCAATACCTGCGCAGCCATTGGCGACAATTCGTGGAGTGGTCGATTGCGATGAACGCGTTCGCCAAGGTCAACCTGAGCGATGGTCTCTGCACCGAATGCGTTGGCGATGTCAATCAACATCGCAATGTCGACGCCATAGCCTTCGACGAAGGGGAGTTGCTCGAGCACCGTGCGACGTCCGCCGTATTCACCGGAGAGCGGTTGCACAATGCCACCGAGTTCGGGGAAACACATCGTGAGAAGTGGTCGTGCAACAAGTTCAGTGACTCGACCGCCGCCGCGTACGTGACCGTCAACAGGTCGCTCGTAGAAACCTTTGACAAAACCGATCGAAGGATCGGTAAGAAGCGGTCCGAGAAGTCCCGAGATAAACCGAGTACTGAAATCACGCACGTCGGCATCGCACCACACGACAATGTCGCCGGTCGACGCGAACAATGATTTCCAGAGTGCTTCGCCTTTTCCGTGGCCGCGCCCATGTTCCGTTAAGACCTGTGATGCATCAACGACGGTGGCCCCCGCATTTCTTGCTTCGTCGGCCGTGCGGTCGGTCGAGTGATCGTCAACAACAATGATTTCGTCAACGAGTGGGTAGGTCTCGGTCAACTTGGCGCGGATACGTTCGACTATCTGCCCCACCGTTGTTTCCTCGTTGCGCGCTGGGATGCACACCGAGACAGTTGTGGTTCCCTTTGCCGCGACGAGATCATCGAGTTCGAACGCGCTGGCGAGGTGGGTGCGGGGCGTGGACACCTCCCCATCGTTGGCGAGACCAGCCCTCGGGGCAAGGCGTGATGGAGAATCACTGTCAATGGGACCGCCTTGGCGACCTGTCGCTAGGATTCAGGCTCGTTCGACATCCACTTCCGAGGTCTGAGTCATGAGCGTCACCGTCCGAGTTCCCCCCGTCTTCCGCCCCCTCACCTCCGGTGAGTCGACCGTTTCGGTCGAGGGCACCACGGTTGCCCAGGTTCTCGCCAGTCTCGATGCGGCCTATCCAGGCTTCTCGTCCAAGCTTCTGTCTGACGACGGAAGCCTTGTCCGCTACGTCAACCTGTTCGTCGACGACGACGATGTCCGGTTTCTCGAAGGCCTCGACACGGTCGTTCCCGATGGTGTGACCGTTTCCATCATGCAGGCTGTGGCGGGCGGGGCCTGAGTCCTTCCCGTAGTTCTGCCCCGGCCTGACCGGGGACTTTGCCTCTCAGGTTGCGGTTCGGGGCTGACGGTGGTTTCCTGTTAGCAGTCTCTGACCGAGAGTGCTAACGCCAGTGCGCGGGTACTGCGGCAGAAAACCCCCTGGGTCCGATCCCGTCGGGCCACATCAGCAACTTGAGAGGAATCAACGATGGCCAAGATCATCGAATTCGACGAGACCGCACGACGTGGCCTCGAACGCGGCATGAACCAACTCGCCGATGCTGTTCGCGTCACCCTCGGTCCGAAGGGCCGCAACGTGGTGCTCGACAAGAAGTGGGGCGCTCCCACCATCACGAACGACGGCGTTTCCATTGCCAAGGAAATCGATCTCGAAGACCCCTTCGAGCGCATCGGCGCCGAACTGGTCAAAGAGGTTGCCAAGAAGACCGACAGCGTTGCTGGCGATGGCACCACCACCGCCACCGTCCTCGCATGGTCGATGGTCGGCGCTGGTCTGCGCAACGTTGCTGCAGGCGCTAACCCAATGTCACTCAAAAAGGGCATTGAAGCTGCGGTCGCCGTTGCTGTCGAAGGCATCCACGCCGTTGCAGTTGAAGTTGACGACAAGAGCCAAATCGCGCAGGTCGCCGGAATTTCTGCTGCCGATCCCGAAATTGGTTCGATGATCGCTGAAGCCATCGACAAAGTCGGCAAAGACGGCGTCATCACCGTTGAAGAGTCCAACACCTTCGGTATGGAAATGGATCTCGTCGAAGGCATGCGTTTCGACAAGGGCTACATCTCGCCCTACTTCGTGACCGATACCGATCGCATGGAAGCTGTGCTCGAGAACCCGTACATCCTGTTCGTGGGTTCAAAGATCACTGCTGTTCGTGATCTCGTTCCGGTTCTTGAAAAGGTGATGCAGTCGTCACGTCCGCTTGTGATCATTGCGGAAGACATCGAAGGCGAAGCACTCGCAACACTCGTTGTGAACAAGATCCGCGGCACCTTCAACTCCGTCGCCGTGAAGGCTCCGGGCTTCGGCGACCGTCGCAAGGCAATGATGCAGGACATCGCCATCCTCACCGGTGGACAGGTCATTACTGAAGACATCGGCCTCAAGGTCGAGAACGCCACAGTTGACCTTCTCGGTCAGGCTCGCAAAGTCGTCATCTCCAAGGATGAAACCACTGTCATCGAAGGTGCCGGCGAAGACGCAGACATCACTGCTCGCATTGCGCAGATCAAGGCAGAAATTGATCGCACCGATTCCGATTACGACCGCGAAAAGCTCCAGGAACGTCTGGCCAAGCTTTCCGGTGGCGTCGCAGTGCTCAAGGTTGGCGCAGCGACTGAAGTTGAACTGAAGGAAAAAAAGCACCGCATCGAAGACGCGGTCAGCACCACGAAAGCCGCCATCGAAGAAGGCGTCGTTGCTGGTGGTGGCGTCACGCTGCTTCGTATCCAGGCCAAGGTGCTTGAGCTTGCCAAGACACTCGATGCCGACGAAGCAACCGGTGCTCTCATCGTTGCGCACGCGCTCGAAGAACCCATTAAGCAGATCGCAATCAATGCTGGTCTCGAAGGTGGCGTTGTCGTCGAGAAGGTGCGTTCGATGAAGGGCGCTTCCGAAGGCCTCAATGCCGCAACGGGCGACTACGAAGACCTCGTCAAGGCTGGCATCATCGACGCCGCCAAGGTGACCCGTTCGGCTCTGCAGAATGCAGCCTCGATCGCGGCGCTGTTCCTCACCACCGAGGCTGTCATTGCCGACAAGCCTGAAGGTGCAGGCGGCGGCATGCCCGATATGGGCGATTTCTGATCGCTTCTTGCAGCACAATCTGAAAACGGGCGTCCTTCGGGGCGTCCGTTTCGCGTGCAGGTACCGTGGTGCCATGATTCGTCGACGTTCCGAACGCGTGCTGGCTCGACGCTTGCGTGATGGCGGTCGTATCGATGAAGGCCGCCGGCCCGAAGAGTTGATTGTCGAAGAGCCGCTCGAGGTACGTCTCGACGGAACGATCGTTGCTACAACGATGCGCACGCCAGGTCACGATTTCGAACTTGCCGCCGGCTTGTGCTTCACCGATGGGTTGTTGGGTGGCGCGGCGATCGAGACCTGTCGCTATTGCGCAACAGGAAGCGCAGTCGAGACCGAATTCAACGTCGTAAGTATTGACACCGGTGGATTGGCGCCGACACCGACGCCTCGCCTTTCGACGACTTCCTCGTCCTGTGGCATTTGTGGATCAACGCAGATCGACGAACTTGCTAGTCGTCTGACCCCGTTGCCGATCTATGCGCCGTGGTCGACAGAACTCATGCTTGGGATCGTTGACCAGGTTCGCGCCGATCAAGAACTCTTCGCAAGCACCGGTGGTGTGCATGCCGCCGCAGCATTTGACCGTGAAGGAAACGTCTCGGTTCTTCGAGAAGATATCGGTCGCCACAATGCTGTCGACAAAGTGGTCGGAAACTTATTGCTTGAATCTCGCCTTCCCGCGACCGGACACGCGTTATTTGTGAGCGGTCGGGCTTCATTTGAAATTGTGCAGAAGGCGTGGGCAGCTGGTTTCGAGGCGATGATTGCTGTCTCCGCCCCTTCAGCGCTCGCAGTTGAAACTGCAACCGTTGCGGGCATGACATTGATGGGTTTTGTACGAGATGGTGCATGCAATCTTTATTGCGAGCCAGAGGTGAGTGATCGGTGAAGCGTATTAATCCAAAATTCTGGGTGAGTCCTCGCCCCAATGGCATTGGGCTGCAGAAGCCCTTCCATTACGTCGAGATGGCGAAACTGGCATGGAACAACAAACGACATGGTCGATACGCGTGGAAGCTCCTCACCCAGGGTGTGTGCGACGGTTGCGCGCTTGGTGTCGCCGGCTTACACGACTGGACGATGGACGACATCCATCTCTGTCTCACTCGCCTTCGACTTCTTGAAATGAACTGTGCTGATCCAATCAAGGACTCCGTATTCAACGATGCTGCGAGTTTGCGACTGAAGTCAGGGCAAGAACTGCGCGCGCTGGGTCGTCTTGCACATCCAATGCGTCGTCGGCGAGGTGAGCGGGGATTCACCCGCATCACGTGGGACGAAGCGATCGATGCTGTTTCCGATCGGTTGCGCGAGACCGACCCCGATCGAGTTGGCGTGTTCCTTACGAGTCGCGGCATCACCAACGAGACCTATTACGTCGCCGGTAAAGCAGCGCGTGCAATGGGCATCGCGAATGTCGACTCTGCAGCGCGCATCTG
>WLMU01000183.1 GCA_009700115.1 Actinomycetota bacterium | reverse complement strand
TGCGCAACGATTGGGCCATGCTGGTCGAGTGCGCGCGGAACAGGAGTTCACCTACGACCGCTTGGCTGCGTTCTTGCACAATGAGCTCCAACAACTTCACCCACTGAAATGACGACAGGTATGACACCCACTCCGCCAGCACCCGATGCACTCGGAACTGCTCCCACTGCTGGTCGCGGAATTCTTCGGACCACAGTTGTCGGCACGGCGCTCTTCACGGCCTCTGGTCTCGGTGCCATTGTTTGGCAGGACTCGCTCACCTCTTTGTACGTGGCGATTTCGTTACTCGAGTTCTTTGTGGGGATGGCCGTGTTTGCGCTGGCGTTCCTGCGAGCAATTGATCGAAGTCGTACCGAATCGATCGGAATCGGCGGACTCTTTTTTGCTTCAGGTTCGGCACCAAAACGTGTTCAGGCGATTCTCATGATTTCGTTAACGGTGCAGGTGGCGGTTTCGATTCTCGTGGCCTTGCTGCATCTCTATACCGCGCTGGCCTTTGGGGTGCTTGCTCCGATGTGGGCGTTGGGCTTCACCGGTCTGTGGGTCGCGGCCTATGGCTGGTTCCCTGAGCGAGCACCAGAACCGACCTTGGCTGCTCGTCGAGAGGCAGCGCGACGAACCCATAAGCAATCTGCTCCGAAGAAGTCTGCAGACGACGCTGAGTAGTGGCGGAGTAGGGTTACCTCATGTCCGAACAGGCCAAAGAACAGATCCGGATCGACGCTTCGGTCGAGCGCTGCTTTGCAACGTTGGTTGATTTCGCCTCGTATCCGGAATGGGCTGGCGACCTCAAAGAGGTCACTGTCGTAGAGACCGATGCCGACAATCGCGCCGTTGTTGTTGAATTCCGCGCCGCTGCGATGGGTCGAAGCACGACCTACCAACTTCGTTACGACTATTCCGCGGCCCCCAACCGACTCGGGTGGGAACTGGTTGAAGGTGATTTGCCTCGGGAACTCGATGGCGCCTACGTGCTCACCGAAGCCGGTGGCGATACCGCTACCGATGTCGTCTACGAATTAGCGATCGACTTGGTGTACCCAATCCCAGGTTTTGTGAAGCGTCGCGCCGAGGGCCGCATTATTAAAACGGCATTGAGCGAGCTGAAGGCCCGGGTCGAAGGTTCGCCCCGCCCAAGCGACGACGACTGAGTACTCCGGTCCATGGCGCCTGATGAAGCCGCGATGCGGGCTGCGGCTCGAGAACTCATAGCTGCGGGTCGTAAGTTCCTCGATGCCGCCGAAGCCCTTCTTGATGATCCTGCTGCTACAGAACGAGTTGTGGCCATGATGTCGGTTGTCTCGCAGCAGGTGCAGCGAGTCGTGAGCGATGCCGCAACCGACATCGCAAAACGGGCGCCAAGGACCAATAAAAAGACCTGAGCGCGTCTTCGCCTCGGGGCCTACGCTCGTTGTTGTAGTGCTGACAATTGAGGAGGCTCCATGACCGTGATCACCGAAGCGTCGATCAAGGAACTGGCTGGGTTTAAGAGCTCAGACGCACCTGTTCTGAGTTGTTATCTCGATGTCGATGGCCGCAGACATGTCAGGCCAAAGGAATACCTCCTCGAACTTGAGTCGCTAAAGAAACAATTGTTGGTGACGCACAAAGATCAAGACTTCGGTGTCGACCTTGCCCTCATGTCGGAGCATGTTCGAACCCAACTCAACCGGCACGGAGTCCGTGGAATCGCGATGTTTTCATGCGCGGCAAAGAACTATTGGAAGGTGATTGCACTCCCTGTTTCTGTAGCGAATCGTCTGTCGGCGAATCAGTCCCCGGTGGTTGGTCCGCTTGAAGCAATTGTCCACGAACTCGAACCCCTGGGCGTACTTCTCGCCGATCGCCAACGCGCCCGCATGTTTATTTTCCAGTTCGGCGAGGTCGTCGAACGAACCGAACTTTTCGAGCCACTTCCACGGGAGTACGACCGTCGAGACGATGCCAGTCGCGGCTCACGTGAACGCGAACAACATCACATCGACGAATTAGCCCAGCAACATTTCCGCCATTCGACGGAGGCAGTATTTCGCCTTTTCCAGGACAAGGGTTTCGGGCGCTTGAGTATTGGCGCCACTGACGATGTGTATGCAGCACTCGAACATCACTTGCATCCCTATCTTCGAGAACGGCTGGCTCCGCGTATCCACGTTTCGGTCGCTGCTAGCGAAACAGAGATAGCCAAAGCTGCGTTTGGCATTGAGCACTTGGTTGAGGTCGAACGCGAGCAGTCAATGGTTTTGAAACTGCGCGATGCACTCGGGGCTGGTTCAAAGGCGGTGGCGGGACTCGGAGCCGTTCTCGACCGCCTTAACGAGCGACGGGTCGCAACACTTCTTCTCTCTAACGGATTTGAGGAGTCGGGATGGAGCTGCCCCTGTGGAGCGTTGGCGATGAAAGGCCCGAAGTGTCCCGTGGATGGCCAAGAAATGAGTCGGGTAGACGACGTCGTGAGCGATGCAGTTGATGCGGCCCTGCTCGAAGGGGCTCAGATCGTTACGTGCGAGGCCAACGCGGACCTCGATGTCCACGGACGTATCGGGGCGCTTCTTCGCTACTGAGCAGGGAAGATTGTCAGAAGGTTGCTTTCTGAGACTCCGGATGGACTAATCATTCACCTGTGAGTGAACGACTGGTTGGAATCGATGTCGGTGGTACGAAGATGCTTGCCGTCGCTATTGATCGGTCGCGTCCCTCCGAGGTTCTTGCGCAACAGGTTCGGCCCACTCCTTCGTCAGCACAGGGAGTTGTCGAAGCGTTGTGTGATCTCGCTCGCGAAATGGAATTCGACGACCATCTCGGTATTGGGCTCGCTGGACTCGTTGCTGATGGCGAAGTGCTCCGGGCAGCACCAAATCTGCAATGCATGATCGATGTTCCCGTGCGGTCGTTGCTCGTTGAAAAACTGGGTTGCTCGGTGGCTATCGACAACGATGCGACATGCGCACTTATTGCCGAAAAATCTGTCGGCGTTGCACAGGGAATCGGTGATGTTGTTCTCGTGACGCTCGGAACC
>WLMU01000182.1 GCA_009700115.1 Actinomycetota bacterium | reverse complement strand
GATGACGAGGTTGAGCGCCTTCTGGTCGGCTCCATGGAGGAACGCGCGGAACTTGAAGTCCTCACCCCAGGCTCACCTTTGGGTCAGGCCCTCATGGGAAACAAGGTGGGCGACGTCGTCGACTTTGAAGCTCCCGGTGGCGTCCTCAAAGTTGAGATCGTCAGCATCGAAGCCTGACGAGAATCGAACATGTCGCCCTCGCTCCCAGGTTCCGCTCCATTTCTCACGCCAGGACTCCCTGACGGTCGTGCACTCGAGCTTCCCGGTCGAGGGACAACATGGATACGCGAGGCCCCAGGACCACAGGGTGCTCCAACGCTTCTCCTTCTTCACGGCTGGACAGCGAACTCCGCTCTGAATTGGTTCAGCGCGTACGAGTCGCTCCAACAACAATTCAACGTCGTCGCCATTGACCATCGAGGTCACGGCAAGGGCATTCGCAGCCACCGTCGGTTCCGACTCGAAGACTGCGCCGACGACGCTGCTGCACTCCTCGAAACACTGAATATTGAACGCGCAATTGCGGTTGGCTATTCAATGGGAGGTCCAATCGCTCAGTTGTTGTGGCGTCGACACCCCAAGATGGTCGAAGGTCTCGTGCTCTGTGCAACAGCGGCGCGATTTAGCGAACGACGCGGCGAACGCGTACTCAATGGTGTTGTTTCTGGTCTCTCGCTCGCCACCCGACTTGTCCCCCCCTCGGTCAACCGACGTGTCTCCGAACGAGTACTGGTATCCAAATACGACACGACACCTCTGGGCAACTGGGCTCGCGAGCAAGCTCGTCTCAACGACCTGCGGACCATGCTCGAAGCAGGGCACGATGTTGCTTCCTACGATGCAACCAACTGGATCAGTTCGATCAACGTCCCGACCGCTGTCGTTCTGACCACCCGTGACGAAACGGTCTTACCGCATCGGCAACGACAACTCGCCGAAGCAATCACCGGGAGCAGCGTTATTGAGGTGAACGGCCGTCATGACATCTGTGCCACCAGGCCGGAACGATTCAGCGATGCGCTTCTCGCCGCATGCAGCGATGTTTCGTCACAAGTCAGATCAACCGGGCCGTCTACTTCCTGATTGATGGCAAACACCGTTCATCAGAGAAGCGAGAGCACGTTCCTCTGGTTTACACAGAAAAGGTCACGCGTCGATCAAGCACGACTTCAAGGAGTCCTTTGCGATCTTCAGCTGTCTGAATCTCGAGATCAACATCAACCCCATCAAGATGCTCCACGAGGATTGAAACTGGCTCTTCGCCATTTCCTAGAGAAACCACAATTCGTTCCACTCGCCCTTTATGCGAACGGTCAAGAGCGATGGCCACGCGGAGGACACCGGCGAGAATCCGAACTCGGTCTTGATCTTCTATATGCAAACGCGCAAACTCCGTGTGCTTCGCCTTTGGGGCGCTCTTGCGGTGATACCGGGCAATTTGCGCGATCAATTCGATCTCATGGTCGGTGAATCCAGCCAAACAATCAGAATGACGGATCACGTAATAGCTGTGCTTGTGATGTTCAGAGTGTGAGATCGAGAGACCCACGTTGGCAAGTAGGGCACCCGCCTCGAGTAATTCTCGCGAGTCGTCGCCGAGGCCATGCAACGACGCTGTTGCATCAAAAAGATCGAGAGCGAAGCCAGCCGCACGAATCGAATGGGCAACGTCGTCATCCATGGATTCGGCGAGGTGCAGAACGCTCCGACGACGCAAATCCCGAAGATGATGCAAGGTGCCGCCTCGGCGCCTCGAAAGAGCGTCAAGCAGCACGCCTTCCCGAAGCGCGTTATCGGAGATCACGATTTCATCGATTCCGAGCTCCTCGACGGCCTGCTCAAGGATGATTGCTCCCGCCAGGATGATGTCCGCCCGACTGGGGTCCATTCCAGAGAGTGCTTTTCGCTCGTCAACAGAACTTGCGGCGATGAGAGCTCGCACCGCGGTCTTTATCTCTTCGCGACTCATCGTGAAGTTGTTGAATGTTCGGGGAGTCGCACTGCCTCTCTGAGAATTCACGAGCGACGCAACCGTTTCCGCTGTTCCCGACGACGCGATGGCGACACCGAATCCGAAGCGCTCGACTTCGCGCACCATCGGCGAAAGCAGCGAACGGACATGACGCCGGCAAGATTCCACCGCTCCGGGATGAAGCCGTTCTCCCCGGAAGAAACGACGAGTTAATCGAATTGCGCCAAGTTTCAAACTGCCGGCAACGAGGGTCTCGCCTTGCTCGCCTACAAGGATCTCGGTACTGCCACCACCAATATCGATGACCACCAAGCGTTGGTCGAAAACCGGCACCGCTTGGAGAACTCCGATGTGAATGAGCCGGGCCTCTTCCACGCCGGCAATGACATCGACAACGACTCCAGCTTCGTTGAGCGACCGTTCGATGAACACGTCAGCGTTCTCGGCTTCGCGAACTGCGCTTGTTGCTACTGCTACGACATCGGCGTCGTGAATGGCAGCAATCTTGACCAGACGCCGAAGTGCTAACACGCCGCGCTCTATTGCGTCGTCAGAGAGTTCCTTCATGTCCCCTGAGCTCGAGCCCAGGCGAACCATTTCCTTCTCTCGCGCAATCACTTCAAATGCGGGGCCAGTGAACTCGCCCGCGACAGAAACTTCGCCCACTCGCGCAATGACCATGTGGAACGAGTTGGTACCGATATCGATGGCTGCGAGTGGCCGTTCGGTCACGCGTCGACGCCCCGCAAACCAGCTTCTGATTCGATCTCTTTCGCTGCATGGACCACAAAGGAACCGTACCGCTTGCCTGGCTGTCGAGAGGTTCTCTCGATTGGTCCAGACACACTCACGGCGGCGATCACTCGACCCGACGCGTCACGCACCGGAGCTGAAACAGACGCCACCCCCGCCTCGCGCTCGCCCACACTCTCGACCCAGCCTCCCGGCGCTTGATCGACGCTCGTCAAGACACGCGCTGCTGATCCTGCAGAGAGTGGTAGTCGTGCACCTAGCGGCACGATGGTGCGCAATCCGTGAAGTGACTGGAGAGCAGCGAT
>WLMU01000181.1 GCA_009700115.1 Actinomycetota bacterium | reverse complement strand
TTGCTGCAGCGGGTGGCCCAGTTGTCGGCATTTGTAACGGTTTTCAGGTGCTTACCGAAGCCGGGCTTCTTCCCGGTGCATTGCAGAAGAATGCAGGCCTGAAGTTTGTCTGCGCACCTGCTCAGTTGCGCGTCGAGACCACGAACTCGGTGCTCACTCGTGCCGCCGACAAAGGCGCTGTGCTGAGCATTCCGATCAATCATTTCGAAGGCAATTACACCTGCGATGCGGAAACGCTTGCACAACTTCGCGATGAAGATCGCGTCGTGCTCCGCTATGTCGTGAACCCAAATGGTTCAGTTGACGACATTGCTGGTGTGTGCAACGAAGGTCGCAACGTTGTTGGACTCATGCCTCACCCCGAACGTTCGACAAGTGAACTTCTCGGAAGCACTGACGGGTTACCGCTGCTTCGTTCGTTGCTTTCTGTCTGAACGAATTAACGATGTTCAAGAATTCCGGCGCGGCGTAAGACCTCGCGGGGAACACCCAGTTCCAACCATGCCTCGGGACTGAGTTCTTTTGAATCGTTGTAGCTCTTGGCGACTCGGATGAATTCCGTCTCAAGCGCGACCAAGTCAATCGGTGATTCGAGTTCCTCAAGGTCTTTTTGCTTCTTGATTTTTGACTGCACCAAATCGAGCTTGCGTAAAGGATCTTTCTCGGCGGCAAGATCTGCATCGATCTTTTCGATGCTTTTGCGCAGACCTTCGGGTGTGATTGGTCGACCTCGTCTGGGCTTTGTTGACTCGATGGCCTGCAGGTAATGACGCACGATCTGTCCGCGCTCGCGGCCTTCTTTGAGCGCGAGTCTGTGGCTCTCGGTCATCGTGCCGGGAGGAAGTCCGATACGGGGCTTCTCCCCAGAAGGTTCGGAGGTGAGGTCACTCATAAGCGTTGAGTCCATCACACGACTGCGAAACCGACAACGGTCACGTTGAAACCCGGCGATTTGTGGTGTTCCGGCGCACTAGCCTGCACCTAATGGATGACGCGATTCACCGTGCACTCGGACTAACTGACTCCGAATACGAAGACATCCGCAAGATCCTCAACCGCGACCCCAACCACCTCGAGTTGGCGATGTTTGCGGTGATGTGGTCTGAGCACTGCTCCTACAAGTCGTCTCGCGTTCATCTCAAGCGACTTCCGACCGAAGCCCCCTGGGTGCTCGTCGGTCCTGGCGAAAATGCCGGTGTGGTTGATGTCGGCGACGGTATTGCCGCTGCCATTCGCATCGAGTCGCATAATCACCCCTCTGCCATTGAGCCCTATCAAGGCGCGGCAACTGGTGTTGGCGGCATTCTGCGAGACATCTTCACGATGGGCGCGCGTCCGATTGCGCTTATGGATCCATTGCGCTTTGGCCCGCTCGATGACCCTCGGAGTCGCTGGATTGCCGAAGGCGTCATCAGTGGCGTCTCGGGCTACGGCAATTCCGTAGGCGTTCCGACCGTCGGCGGCGAAACCGTCTTTGATGCCACCTATATGGGCAATCCACTCGTCAATGTTCTGTGCCTTGGTGTCCTGCCCACCGAGCGACTCGTTCTTGGTCAGGCCACTGGAGTGGGCAACCTGGCCGTACTGCTTGGTTCAAGCACCGGTCGTGACGGTATTGGTGGTGTGAGTGTTCTCGCTTCTGCGGGTTTTTCGGATGAAGAAACCGATGCCGAAAAGCGCCCCTCGGTGCAGGTTGGCGATCCTTACGAAGAAAAGCGTCTGATCGAAGCCTGTCTCGAACTTCTTGACGCCGGACTCGTTGTTGGCATTCAAGATCTCGGTGGAGCGGGCCTTGCGTGCGCAACTAGCGAAACCGCGAGCCGCGGCGGAATGGGCATGGATGTCGACGTCACTGCCATTCCTCGACGCGAAGCGGGTATGGAACCGTTCGAGGTCATGACCTCGGAAAGCCAAGAGCGCATGCTCGCGATCGTCGAGCCTGCCGATCTCGATCAGGTTCTTTCCATTTGTGCTCGTTGGGAAGTTCGTTCTTCAGTGATTGGTCACGTCACCGATGGCCCCGCGACTGGTCACCCCGATGGGGGTCGGCTCCGCATCATGGACGGCTTCGACGGCGAAGTGCTTTGCGATATCCCCGCTGCGTCACTGCACGAAGACGCACCGCTCTACAACCGGCCAATCGCGCAACCAGCTGCATTCAATGCAGAGACGCGCACGATGGGTTCGGAACCGGCGCCCGTTTCGGTTGATCCCGGCGCGGAATTGCTTGAACTTTTGGCCGACGCTCGCTGGGTGTTCTCGCAGTACGACCATCAGTTGTTCCTCAATACCGTTGAAGGTCCGGGAGGCGACGCAGCAGTGCTTCGCCTCAAGCACCCGACAACCGGCGTTGACACCGGCCGCGGCATTGCCCTCACCACCGACGGCAATCACCGTTGGTGCGCGGTCGATCCTCGTCAGGGCACGGCACTCACGGTTGCCGAGTCGTTACTGAATCTTGCGTGTGTAGGTGCTCGTCCGTTGGCTGTTGTGAACTGTTTGAACTTCGGTAACCCTGAACATCCCGAGGTCATGTGGCAGCTGTCTGAGGCCATCGATGGCATGTCGGAAGCCTGCGTGGCGTTTAACTCGCCGGTCATCGGTGGAAACGTCAGTCTGTATAACGAGTCTCAGGGCACCGATATTGATCCCACTCCGGTGGTCGGAATGCTCGGTGTGATCGATGCGCTCGATCGTCGGCCACCAGGAGTTGGCTTGGTTGATCAGGGGCGTTTGATGCTCATTGGCGTTACCCAGCCAGAGGTTTCCGGTTCTCGTTGGGCCCGCGCTCGTGGCCATCGCGGTGGAACGCTCCCAGCTCTTGACCATGCCCACCATCTCAAGGTTGCGGAAGTGGTTCGCAAACTCGTCATTGGTGACATCGTTGCCGGAGTTCACGATGTATCTGGTGGCGGAATCGGTGTTGCCCTTGCAGAAATGGCAGCCAAGTCCGGAATCGGTGTGTCCGCAGCTCGAGTCGCCAATGCCGCTGAACTTTTTGCCGAAGGTCCATCACGAGTCGTTGTCTGTGTTGAACCCGAGTCAATGGGCATCGTCGAAAACTTGTGTGCCGAAGCTGGGGTACCGGTGTCACG
>WLMU01000180.1 GCA_009700115.1 Actinomycetota bacterium | reverse complement strand
TCGAGGATTTTCACCAGAGCATGCGACCACTCACGCAATTGCGCGCTGTCGCCGTCGGGCATTCCCAACATTTCAGAAATCACCGCAAACGGAAGTGGAAACGCAAGGTCGGCGATGAGATCCATCTGTTCGCCACCGGCCACTGCGTCGAGGTGTTCGTCGACCACGCGTTCGATCATCGGGGCAAGGTCGGCGACCCGTCGAGGTGTGAACACGCTGCTCACCAGTTTGCGCAATCGCGTGTGATCAGGCGGATCGATATTGAGAACTGATGTGTCTTCTCTTGGCGCCTTGTCGGGAAACAACTCGGCGCGCATCTTGGCCCGGTCGCGCGGATCTTCGCCCAAGATCTCAATGGCCTTACGGACATCGACACTCAGTGTGACGTCACGAAGAAGTTGCACTGATTCTGCGTGGTTGAACACGATCCACGGACCGAATGGCGTCTGCTGGATCGGCTCGGATTCGCGCTGAATCCGATACTGCTCGTAAGGATTCTCAGCGAAGCCCGGCGTGAAGGGATTGAACATCCCAAATGTCTACAGCGAGTCGTGCAAAACCGTGAAGGTCAGTGCGGTAATTCGCGGAATGGCGTAGTGCGATCGTTGCTCGGTTCGCGAGGCAGACCGAGCACACGCTCGCCCACGATGTTTCGCTGCACATCTTCAGTACCGCCGCCGATGCGAGCCATCCACTGGCCCATAAACACCATGGTCTGCCAGTAGCCATCGTCGATGGCGTCGGAGCCCCAAAGCATTCCGTCGGCGCCCATGAGCGATTCAACCAAATCGCCCTGGAACGCGAGACGATCGGAAATCGCGATCTTCATGGTTGAAACTTCGGGCCCAGGAGCGATTCCCTTTGAAGCTGCAGTGCGTGTGCGGTAGCCGATGTACTTCGAGATTTGGTAACTCGTATAGAGCTTCATGAGTTCTTGGCGAACAACCGGATCACTTACACGGCCGTATTGCTGCGCCAGACGAAGCACGCCGGCGAATCCGTCGCCGTGTCCGGCACCAATGTCGGCGCGCTCGCTGGTGAGTGTGGTCATCGCCACGGCCCAACCACCGTTTACTTCGCCCAACACGTTTTCTTTCGGAATACGAACTTCTTCGAGGAATACCTCGTTGAACTCTGCGCCGCCGGTTGCTTGCACTAGCGGACGAACATCGATACCCGGTGAACGCATGTCGACGAGGAAGTACGTGATGCCACGATGCTTCGGCGCGTCCCAATCGGTACGAGCAAGCAACATGCCCCAGTCAGCAACATGTGCCGACGAGGTCCAGACCTTCTGACCGGTAACGACCCATTCGTCGCCATCGAGTTCTGCCTTCGTGCGCAACGCAGCAAGATCGGAACCAGCATTCGGTTCGCTGAACAACTGACACCACACCTGTTCGCCGCGAAGAATCGACGGAAGAAACTGCTTCTTCTGCTCTTCGGTGCCGTGCACGACGATCGACGGACCAACCATGCCGATGGCCTGAGCAAACATCCCAACAGCGAGGTCGTACTTGTGCTCCTCTTCGAGGAAGATGCCCTGCTGCAAACCGGTGAGACCACGACCGCCAAACTCCACCGGCCAGGTGAGACCGGCCCAGCCGTTCTCTGCCTTCGTCCGCTGCCAATCACGACACGCCTGCACATGGGCATGCTCATCGTCGCTCAACGTGCTCATCGTGTTGCGAGGCGCGCCTGCGGCCTTCACGGTTGAGTACTGGTCAAGAAACGCTCTGCACTCCGCACGCCATGCCGCTTCTTCTGGTGTTTCGTCGAAATCCATACTTCCCCCTCAAACAGCGAACGCCATCATCTTGGCCAGCCGAGAGCGGCTGATCCAATCCCGCAGCAACGGCTCGGATCAGCGCCCCGACCAATTGGGCTGGCGCTTTTCGAAAAAGGCCATGACGCCTTCTCGGGTGTCCTCGGCGTTGCGGATGACATCTTCTGATTCCAAGGTTTCGTCCCAACCATGGGCCTCGTCGGGCGCATCAAGAGAGGCCAAAAATCGCATGGTCTCGCGAACTGCAACTGGGCCATTGCTGCAGATGCGATCAGCAAGTGCAACCGCATCATCGACCGCTTGGCCCGCGCTGGAAAGGATGCTGGCCAGTCCCAACTTGTAGGCCCGCTTCGCATCGATGGAATCACCAGTGAGCAGCAACTCACGAGCGATGTTCCGCGGCAACGCCTTGGGAGCACGAAACAACCCACCACAGATTGGGACCAGGCTGCGCTTTACTTCCGGCAAACCAAACTCTGCAGTTTTCGAAGCGACAACAAGATCGCATGACAACACCACTTCAAATCCGCCACCGAGCGCTGCACCTTCAACGGCGGCAATGAGCGGCTTCGTGCGATAGCGACGAATAATTCCGTACTGGCCTCCGCGCTCGGTGGAGTGAACACCAGCGCGCATGTCCGTTCCGGCACAGAACACCGAATTCGTTCCAGTGATCACTCCAGCCCAAAGATCGTCTTCGTCCTCAAGGCGATTGAGCGCTGCATCAATTCCTTCGGCCATATCGACATCAATCGCGTTGCGCTTTTCTTCGCGCTCAAGCCGAACGACAAGAACGCGGCCACGAACTTCGGTCTTCACAGTTTCAGACATCTTGTTCTCCTCAATGGGCGTATGTCAGTGAACACACACCAATGATCGTAGGGACTTCAGCGATTAGTGCTTGATCATCACGTGCTTGAGCTCGGTGTAGTGCTCAAGGGCGTACTTCGACATGTCTTTGCCATAGCCACTGCTCTTAAATCCGCCGTGGGGGAATTCCGAAACAATCGGAATGTGGTCATTGACCCACACCGTTCCAAACATCATCGAACGGGACATCCGCATGGCACGACCAACATCCCGTGTCCACACCGATGCCGCAAGTCCGTAATCGACATCGTTGGCCCAAGCCAACGCCTGTGCTTCATCGGAGAATTTCTGCACGCTGATAACGGGACCAAATACTTCGCGTTGCACTAATTCCGAATCCTGCGCCGGGTTCGCAACAATAGTTGGCGCATAGAAAAAACCCGGTCGATCGAGAGCTGCTCCGCCAACAACAACTCGAGCGCCACCAGACGCCGCTCGACTCACCATTGCTTCAACACGATCTCGTTGCCCTGCGGAAATCAC
>WLMU01000018.1 GCA_009700115.1 Actinomycetota bacterium | reverse complement strand
GAAGGGTCCGAGTTCGAGCTTCCTTGTGAGCTGGTGTTTTTGGCCATGGGCTTCGTCGGAGCTGAACAGGGCGGTCTGCTCGACCAGCTCGGTGTCACCATTGATGAACGTGGCAATGTGGCACGCGATGAGGCATGGGCGACCAATGTTGACGGGGTATTTGTCGCTGGCGATATGGGTAGGGGGCAGAGCCTCATCGTCTGGGCAATTGCTGAAGGGCGTTCCGTTGCTGCGTCAGTCGACACGTGGCTGACTGGAAGCACCACGTTGCCTTCTCCCATCGACACGTTCGCCGCCCCTCTGCGGTAACCGTGGCCGAGACGTGAACGCGAAGAGGCCCCTGTCAGCGACAGGGGCCTCTTGCTGTGTTGCGAAGAATTACGCAGCGATCGGATCGCCATTCAGCTGCTTGTACGCATAGCCAGTGGCAATTTCGGTAACACCGATTGCGAGGCCGCACGTAACGATATTGATGACGACAACAACGATGGCAAAGACAAGAACATCGCCGGCGTTCTTGCTTACGAGGTTGAATGAGTTTTTGATTGCATCAACTGGTTCGTTGTTGCGCTTCGGATCGAGAATGTAGAAACCCCAGAAGAGGAGGAACAGTCGAACCACGACATAACCAATACAGCAGACAAGAATGCCAACGAAGGACAAAAGAGCAACAATCACTGCACCGATGGCAAACGGAACAAGTCGCTCGGTAGAAAACATCATGTTGGCTTCCGGAGGGCGTCCTTCAGTGATCGCAAGTGCCGCACGAATGAGTCCGGCCTCGATCATGAATCCGACGAACACTGCAATTGCGATGATGACGCCCGTGACGAGCAGGCCTGTAATCAGACCGTTAGGCCGCAGGAACTGCACGACGATGTTGAAGACCAATTGAACGCCGAAGAATATGGCGACAATAAGAATCATCGTCCCCAGATTCGCAACGAACTTCTCCCATCCGTAGGAGAGAGCTGCTCCGATGTCGAGCCTGGCGGCAGAAGGCTGCGGTGCAGCGCCGGGCGCTTGCTCCGGCGGATACCACTTACCGTCCGAGGCTTGCCACCAGCCCGGACCCTGGGATGTGTCGCTCATGGACGCTCCTTGTGTTGGGTGAGCCCGGGTAGAAGTTCCCGTGCTTGCGAAGATTCATCTTCGCCCTACCAAGTTAGTTCGGATTTCTGCTGATTTCGCGAATTTACAAGAGTAGGACGCTTCTCCCTTTGCGGCCTTGGGGCCCTGAGCGTTTCGCTGAGATCGATGCGATCAGTCGGACCCCGAGAGGAAGCCGAGAGCGGCATCTATGAAACCGAAATCTTTGGGAGTAGCAAAGTGGTCGACGTTCCGGAGTGTGACGAGACGAGAGTGCGGTAGTGCCGCCATGAGTGGATCGGCAGGCCCAGCGAAGTCTTTATCGCCCAATACGACAAGAACAGGACAGGTGATCGCACCGAGCAGTTCGGGTGTGATCGCGACGGCGGAAGGCCGGCGCATGAACGCAGCGAGGGCCAAGGGATCTTGGTCGGGGGCCCCTGCCAGTTGTATGAAATAGCGAACAGTCGGGTCGTCACTGTCGCCGGTCCCGTCGATGGCTGACGCGATCGATTCGCCTGTCGCATCGCGTTCGAAGAGGTTCCGGCCTACGCCGGCGACAATGAGTGAGTTGAATCGATCGGGATGCAGGGCTGCCAGAGTCAGGAGCGTCCGAGCACCAAGCGAGAATCCGATCGCGTCGACTGGGTCAGAGGGGAAACGGTCGAGCAGGTGTTGTTCAAATGTTGCATACGCCGCAGGATCGTGGGGCTTCTCACAGGAGCCTGAACCAAGAACGTCGAGGGCTATGGCGGTGCGGCCGATGTCCGCGAGTAAATCGATCCATCCATTGTCACCCCAAGTTCTCGATGCCGACGTAGCGAAGCCAGGCACAAGAACGACTGGTGGGGACACTATGCATGCCCCTTGTGACCTCGAAGGGCGTCTTCTGCGGGGGGAGTGATGTCGTTGATCGAAGGTGCGACGCTCATCAGTTGCTCAGGTCGGAGGTTGATGGACGGGGTGACCAGGTTCGAATGCATCCCGCTCGATAACTGGGGCATCTCGGCCGGTGCCTCCACTGGCACCAGGGGTCTTCTCTTCGTGGTACTCCTCGTCGACGTTGACTTCCCAAACATCATATTTGGAGCCATTGACGATGTTCTCTACCGTGAGCATTGCGGTGTACATCGAATGGTCTTGGTTGTTGTATCGATGCATACCATTACGGCCAACAGGATGGACGTTCGGTGCGCAATCGTTGAGCCATTCTCGGAGCCGCTGAACGTTCGCTTTGTAGCGCTCGTCGTAGAACGGATAGGCCTTGGGGACGCGAACGACGTAACCCGCTTCAACTCGGCCCGCTTCAATCAGTCCGATTGCTTCGAGTTCGCGAGTCGCCAGTGCAATCAGGTCCTCGTCCGAGGTGTTCCACGTTGTGTCGCCTTCAAAAACAAAATACTCAAGGCCAAGACAGGTGCGGCCTTCTTTCACCATGTACGGAGACCAGGAACCGAAGTTCTGAATGCGACCGACGATGACTGCTGGTGAGTGGATGTAGATCCAGTTGTCAGGGAAACCAGCGCTCTCCGGCACCACGAGAGCAACGGTAAGAAAGTCTCGGTATCGGAGATCGTCCGCAGCGAACAGCACGTCTGCAGGCGGTGGTGGGTCCATGGCTTTTAGGAGTGACGACATCGGCATCGAAGAGATGACCTCATCGCAGTCGAAGGTTGACGTTCCGCTCGCGCTTGCCGTGGTGACTGAAACGGCTCGACCCTCGCGATGTTCGATGCGGGTGACTTTCTGCTCCATCAGAACAGTTGATCCGGAGGCGACGACCTTGTCTCGCGCCGCTTCCCACATCATTCCCGGGCCGTATTTGGGGTATTGAAACTCTTCGATCAGTGAGGTGATGTCGGTGGATTTTCCAGCGTGTACGAATGGGACCCAACTGGGGATCGTTTCGAGGATGGCGTTGATCCCGGCGTTCCAGAGCGACATATTCTTGATGCGCTGCGCAGCCCAGTCGGCCTGCAGGGCGCTCGCCGGAACTCCCCACACCTTTTCGTTGTAGGTCTTGAAGAAGTGGTCGAACAGGCGTTTCCCGAAGCGGTTCGTGATCCAGTCCTGGAGACTTGTCTCTGGTTTATGGCGACCGATGAGCTTGGAGAGGCTTACCTTCGCCCGGGCCCAGAAGTACGACGCGACGCAACGCACGGCTTCGAGGATTCCGAGGTTCTTGAGGGCGTTCGACGCTTTAAGCGGATAGTCGAAGTACTTGCCGTCGTAAAAGATGCGGCTCATTCGTGGACGCATGAGGAAATCTTCGTCGGGAAGAATTTCATGCCAGAGGTCTTCGACGGGTTGCACTTTGGTGAAGAACCGGTGGCCCCCGAGATCGAATCTCCAACCGTCACGTTCGACAGTTCTGGAGATGCCGCCGACCATGTCAGTCGCCTCGAGCACGGTGCTCGTTCGACCTGCTTTCGACAGTTCAAAAGCGGCGGTGAGTCCAGCAGGACCGGCTCCGATGATGACCACTGATGGCTGGTTTCCGTTGCTGGTTTCGGGGGGAGGCGTCATCGGGCCACTTTCGCAATGAGGGACGGACTGAGTGTAGTGAAGCCATCCTCTGGTGGGTATGACCCGGGTGGACCTTTGGAAGGGGGAGCAGCGGTACTCTGCAGGTCCATGGGCGATACTCATTCAGGCGAGACAACCGCGAAGGCCGATGAGACTGCTCGCCCAGAGATCGTGGCTCTCGCCATAGTTGCATTAGTTATCGGCCTCGTCACGAGATTCGTCACTCGATCATCCCTTTGGCTTGATGAGGCGCTGACCGTAAACATCGCCAACGCACCTCTCGGCCAGATCGTGGAGAATCTGAAACACGATGGTCACCCACCTCTCTATTACTTCCTCCTGCACGGTTGGATGGGGGTGTTCGGCACCGGCGACCTCGCTGTTCGCGCCCTTTCGGGGATCTTCGGGGTCGTTGCGCTTCCACTTATCTGGGTAATCGCTCGTCGCAAGGGAGGATCGACGCTTGGCTGGGTGGCGGTCGCAGTTGTAGCGGTTTCACCCTTTGCGGTTCGCTACTCCGATGAAGCGAGGATGTATTCCCTCGTAATCCTGCTTGTTGTCATCGGCTGGCTTTTGGTCGACGACGTGACCGATAGAGGAAAGTCATCAACCGCGCGTTTCATAGCCGTTTCGATCATCGCCGCCATGCTGCTTTACACCCACTACTGGAGCCTCTGGCTGCTTGGGGCCTTGGGCCTCACATGCCTTTGGAAAATGTGGCGCACGAAAGATCGGGTTGCTCGGCGTCCATGGGTTGGTCTGGCGGTCGCTCTCGTAGCCGCAGGGCTGGTCTTTGCACCTTGGCTACCAACCATGCTTTTCCAGGCAGCTCACACCGGAACGCCATGGGCGCCCGCCACACGTCCGACTACTGCGCTTACATGGATGCTGGCTGACAACGGCGGCGGCAACTACGGCGAACAAGGTTTGGGAGCTGTACTGATCGCGCTGGCACTCGTGTTGGGCGTCTTCGGCTACGCAGTCGATCGAAGAACTACAGCTCTTGACCTCCGCACACGACGAGAATTCAGGGGAGCGGCGTGGATCGCTGCATTCACTTTTCTTATCGGATGCTCAGTCTCGTTTGTCTCTCACAGCGCCTTCGCTGGCCGCTATACGGCGGTCATTTTCCCGCTTCTCGCCGTCATTGTCGCCGCCGGGATTTCCTGCTTTGCGTCGAGATGGATTCGTTTTGGCGTAGTTGCGACGGTTTGTCTTTTCCTCTCGGTCGGTGCTTTCTGGAATGTGGTCTACAACCGAACTCAGCTGAAGGCTTTAGGCGATGCCACCGCTCTCTCTGCGACGCCAGGTGACATCGTCGTTTTTTGTCCAGACCAGTTGGGTCCTGCGGGACTTCGTGTCATGCCAGCAGGGCTCACCTACATCTCGTACCCGAATTACGGAAGCGGGCAGTTCGTCGATTGGGTCGACTACACCGATCGCAATCAAGCCTCCGACCCCGCAGCCTTTGCGGGACGAGTTCTCAAAGACGCCGGGTCCACCCGCACAGTCTTCGTTGTTTGGAGCGATTCCTACAAGACGTTTGAAGGAAAATGCACAGGGCTTATCGACGCACTCTCTGCGGTACGACCGCCACAACTGCTGATGGCTGAGAATGGTGGACGGTACTTCGAGCACGCTTCACTTCTGCGATTCGCGCCGTCATCGTGACCGCTTCGGTTTCCTCGGGATTTCGGAAGCTCAGTGCGGACCTCAGGGAAGTCGCTGTTCCTTGGTTGACGACGCGCGTGTTGATAGCGGCTGGCTTCATCACCGCATACGCCGCGTCTGAACACCTCGTCCCAGCCAACAAACCCAATGCCCTAACCGAGGGACTGATCGCTTGGGATGGCACCTGGTATCGCGAGATCGCTGCGCACGGATACAACGTTGTAGCCCCCGACGGGCTCCGCTTCTTTCCACTCTTCCCGTTACTTGGTAGGGCAGTATCACTACTCACGCTCGGCAGAACCGACGTTGCGTTGATCCTCGTTGCGAATGTGGCGTCGCTTCTTTTGGCCGTGGCTATTCGTCGTCTGGTGATTTTCGAGCGAGGTTCCAAAGAACTCGCAAACCGAACTGTTTGGATGGTTTGCCTCTTCCCCGGCGCTTTTGTCCTTGCCTGGGGATACGCCGAATCCTTGTGGCTACTGGCCGCTGTTGCTGGTTTCTGGGCGATTCGAACTCGTCGATGGGGTTGGGCAATCGTCGCTGGTCTCGTTCTCGGATTCTCGAGACCTCTCGGTATCGCCTTCGCTGCTCCTGCAGCGATTGAGTTGCTCCGCGTGTGGCGACAGTCAAAAAGCAACGAACGAGCCGTCGGTGTGGCTGCAGTTGTTTCGCCGTTCGTCGCTACTGGCGCCTACCTACTCTGGGTGAACCGTGTGTTCGGCGATTTTTGGCTCCCGTTCTCGGTGCAAAACACGTTGAGGGGCACACCGGCCGACCCCTTAAGTCGGATCTGGGAAGGGATGTCTCAGATGCTTGGATCGCAGCGCTTGTCTGATGGTCTCCACATCCCATTTGCCATCGCTTTCGTTGCGTTGCTCATGCTGACATTCCGCTGGTGGCCAGCGTCCTATGGAGTTTTCGCTTTGATCATCCTGTGCGCCGCTTTGGGCGCGGAGAATCTCAATTCTCTTGAGCGTTATGGAGTCAATGCGTTTCCGCTCGCTCTCACATTGGCAGTTGCAACAAAGCACCAACGGTCAGAACGTGTGGTCACCACAATCCTTGCCGGCGGCGTGGTCGCTCTTAGCGCGCTCGCCTGGACCGGTGCCTACGTTCCCTGACTGTCGACGCGCAGCGGTTATTGCTGCGCGAGGATGTGGGTATGGGCACTGACCTCTTCGACACCGCTCCGCTCGATTTTGTGTGTCCCCGTTGTGCATTAGCCACGAGCGCGCGCTTCTACGGACCTTGCGACGATTGTCGTGCGGCGATGCGCGCAACGCTTGGGTCAGCACCTCGAGAGATGGAGACCGCGGCCTACGAGCCAAAGATGAATGTTGTTCCTAATGCTGTCGCTTCAAAGGATTAAAGAGACAACGAAGGGAATCAGTCTTCGATCGCTACTTCTTCGATCGTCACTGTCGTCATAACGTCGCCGACTGCAATGGTCTTAACGACGTCGAGTCCGGCAATGGTGTGGCCGAACAGGCTGTACTGCTTCGGAAGACCCGGTTGATCACCGAGGCAAATGAAGAACTGGGAACCGTTGGTGTCGGGACCTGAGTTCGCCATGGCGACGGCGCCGTCTCTGTAGTTCCCCTGCACGGGCTCATCGGCAAACTTGTAACCCGGACCACCGGTGCCATTGCCTGTAGGACATCCACCTTGGATAACGAAACCGGCGACGACTCGGTGGAATGTGAGTCCGTCGTAGAAGCCAGCACGTGCGAGGGTAACGAAATTGTTCACCGTATTTGGTGCGATGCGCGGATCGAGATCCATAACGATCTCACCCTTAGGGGTCGCGATCGTGACGCGGTAGATGGTTGACGTGTCGATTGTGAATTCAGGTGCGGATGCCATGCCCGTATCGTGGCACAGCCAGCGGCCCCCTAGGCTCAAATCCATGCCGGTCACGCATCAAGCCGCCTCCCATGAGCTTGCTCGCCGCGACACGGTCATGGAAGGACTTGTCGCCCGTCATGGATTGATGAAAATCGGTGCGGCGCCTCCAGCTTCGAAGCGATTCGAGACCCTTGCAAATGCGATTGCCTCACAGCAACTCAACGGGCGAGCTGCGGCGTCTATTTGGGCTCGTGTGAAGGCCTTGGTCGAGGGTGCATTCACCGCCGATGCAATTCTGGCGCTGCCCATCACGCAGCTTCGCGGAGCCGGGCTTTCGGGTTCCAAATGTGCGTCGATACTTGACCTCGCTGAACAGGTCTCCGACGGACGGGTGCGATTAGAACGTATCGGGCGCTTACCAAATGATGAGGTGATCGAGCACCTCGTGGCTGTACGCGGCATCGGGCCGTGGACCGCACAGATGTTTTTGATGTTCTCTCTCCGGCGACTCGATGTGTGGCCGACTGGCGACTACGGCGTGCGAAATGGTTACGGCCGAGCATTCAATGGCGGCGTTATGCCGACGGCTCGTGAGCTTGAACCCCTTGGTGATCGGTTCGCCCCGTACCGGAGTGTCGCAGCTTGGTATTGCTGGGCGGCCGCTGATGATCCCGAGTATCGCTAGCGAGCCTCAGATCGTCACCGGCGTGCCCTGCAGCGGGAAGTGACAGGCCACGTAGTGATCTTCACCCACTGCAGTCATGACCGGTTCGACCTGTGCACACAACTCTTGTGCGTTCGGACATCTTGTGCGGAAACGGCATCCGGTCGGAGGAGCGACGGGTGATGGGATTTCGCCTGACAACCCTGCGAAGTCGCCCTTCGGAGCATCCGGGTCGGGATGGGGGATTGAGTCCAGAAGCGTCTTCGTGTACGGATGAGCCGGTGTCGAATACAGCGCATCGGGGTTGCCGACTTCGCACAGTTTGCCCAGGTACATGACGGCAACCCGATCGCTCACGTTTTTGACTACAGCAAGGTCGTGAGCGATGAAGAGCATCGTGAGCCCATGCTGTTCTTTCAGGTCTTGTAGAAGATTGAGAATTTGAGCTTGCACTGATACGTCGAGAGCTGAAACAGGTTCATCACAGATAAGGATTTTCGGCTCGAGCATGAGCGAACGAGCAATACAGATTCTTTGGCATTGCCCGCCTGAGAATTCTGATGGACGTCGTGATCGGGCCCCTTCTGGGTCGATGCCGACCGATTCTAGGGTTTGTGCAACGAGTTCATATTGCTCGGCGGTTGTTCCCCGCTTCCAAATCTTCAAGGGCTCAGCGACGATGTCGGTCACTTTGCGACGAGGATTGAGAGACGAAATTGGATCCTGGAAGATCATCTGCATATCTGGCCGGAGTTCTCGAAGATCTGAACCGGATAATGCGGTGAGGTTGGTCTGATTAAGAAAAACGGAGCCAGAAGTTGGAGAAGGCATCTGCATGAGAGCGCGCCCAGTTGTTGATTTCCCCGAACCCGATTCACCGACCAGGCCAAGGGTCTCACCCGGGAGCAGATCAAGGCTGACGTCGCTTACGGCATGGACTTTCAACCCCGTCGAGCCGATGGGGAACTCCACCACCAAGTTTTCGGCACGAAGAATTGTCGCCGACGCGTCACGAAGATGCGCTGTTCCTGATCCGGCCATTAGCGATCACCTGCAGACGACATTGATCCCGGCGCAGGAATTCCGACGGGAACGCCTGCCGCGAGATTGCGGGAAAGGGCTTCGCGATTCGCGTCTGAGCCCACCGGATACCAACAGCGCCAAGCGTGGCCGTTCTCGATCTCAAGCGGTGGTTCTTCAACCAAGCAACGTTCCTGAACGTAACGACAACGCGGGGCGAAATTGCACCCGCTTGGCGGAGAAAGGAGATTTGGAGGGCGACCTGGAATGGCCTCAAGACGAGTGTGGCTTGGGCTGTCAATTCGCGGAATCGAACGCAAGAGAGCTTCGGTGTAGGGCATTCGCACATTACGGAAAAGTTCCGAAGTTGCCGCCTGCTCTACAACCTTGCCGCCGTACATCACCATGATTTCGTCGGTACGACTGGCAACGACGCCGAGGTCATGACTCACAAGAATCATGGCCATGTGACGATCGCGTTGAAGATCGTCGAGCAAATCGAGTATTTGCGCTTGGACGGTGACATCGAGCGCTGTGGTTGGCTCATCGGCGAAGAGAATCTTGGGTCCGCAAGCGAGTGCGATCGCGATGGTGACGCGTTGACGCATTCCGCCTGAAAGTTGATGTGGGTATTCGCTCAGGCGACGTTCGGGTTCGGGGATTCCGACCTGACGAAGGAGCGCAGTTGCCGTAGCTGTGGCCTCGTCTTTATCAACGCCTAGATGATGACGGAGCGACTCGGTGATTTGCTTGCCGATCTTCATGACGGGATTGAGGGAAGTCATGGGGTCTTGAAACACCATCGCCATTTCAGCGCCCCATACGTGGCTCATCTGCTTTTCGTCGTAGCCGATGACATCTGTGCCTTCGTAGAGCACATGCCCTTCGCGAATCACATTTCGTTTCGGCAGAAGTCCCATCACCGAGCGCGAGAGAACGGTTTTGCCCGATCCGGATTCGCCGACGACGCCGAGTGTCTTCCCTCGTTCCAGAACGAAGGAGACATCGTCAACTGCATGCACCACTCCATGTTCGGTGCGGAACGATGTCGAGAGATTCTTCACCTCGAGCAAGGGAGAGTTCTGCGCGTGTGGAGAGGCGTCAGACATGGTCAGCCTTCCTTCACGTCGGTGTACTCGCGAATGCGATCGCCCGAAAAGTTGAGAGCGAGAACGGTGAGAAACAGGACGGCGCTCGGAATGAGAGAGATCCAAGGAGCGCCGTTTTCGAGTGCGGGCTTGCCACTCACGATCATGTTTCCCCATGTTGCTGTTGATGCGGCATCGATTGAAAGACCGAGGAAGGACAATCCACCTTCAGCAACCATCGCGACGGCTATTGCGATGATTGAAAAAGAAAGAAGCGGCGGGATGATGTTGGGAAGAATCTCTCGTCGGAGTATGCGCATATGGCTTGCACCTAGAGAACGGGCAGCGGTGACAAATTCTCGCTGACCGTAGATGAGGGCATTGGCGCGGACGAGTCGGGCAGTCGGGGCGACAGCAACGATTCCGAGCGCGATCGAAACGGTGAGGATGGTCTTGGAATTGGTGAAGTTCACAATGGCCAGCGCAAGGAGCAATGCAGGGAACGAAAGCAACACGTCCATTGCCACCATCAATACGGTTTCGGTTTTGCCGCGTAGATATCCCGCAGCAACTCCGACGGCTGTGCCAACAACGCCGCCAAAGAGGATTGAGAGGAATCCAACCGCCAGTGATGCTCGCGCTCCCCAGATGACGCGGCAGAAAATGTCGCGACCAAGCGCATCTGTGCCGAACCAGAACTGGGGGCAAGGAGCGATACGCGGTCGTGCAACGATCTTTGCGGGATTCTTGATCGGTAGCCACGGTGCGGTGATGGCGAGCACGACGACCAGAATGAAGAATCCAGCAGCGATCCAAAAAAACCAGCCCAAACGCTTCTTCGGACGAGCTCCATCGACTTGGTCCGGATCAAGAGCGTGGAGGGAAGCAAGATTCTGAGAGTCGCCATCGGCGATACGTGTGACTTCGGTGGCGAGGTCGCCACTTGCCGCAAAGACCGAATCTTTGGCGGGACGACCGGCGTCGTCAGGCGAGGGCGCGGGCATGACGAATCCTGGGGTCGAGGGCGGCATAGAGCAGATCTACAAGGAAATTAAGAAGCACATAGGCGCAGGCGATGACGACGACTGCGCCCTGGACGGGAACGTAGTCCTGACCCTGAATGGCAGCGTAGGTGTAGCCGCCCAGTCCGTTCAGGCCGAAAATAACCTCAAGAATGATCGTGCCGCCTACAAGTCGCCCGAAGTTGAGTCCGATCACGGTAATGAGCGAGAACGTCGATGGTTTGAACGCGTGCCCATAGAGAACTCGGCGAGGAGACATCCCTTTGGCTCGGGCCATGGCGATGTAGTCCTCTTGCATCGTGGCGATGAGATCGGTGCGCAGCAAGCGCATGTACACCGCCATTTCGGCGACTGCGAGGCAGATCGCCGGAATGGTGAGAGATGCGAGGCTAGCGAGTGGATCATCACTGAACGCGGTGTATCCAGTTGCGTTGCCTATGCCCAAGGTGACCGGGAAGATCCAAATCAGCAACATCGCCATGACGAAGTTGGGTATCGCTAAGAGCATGAACAATGTTCCGCTCGAGAATCGATCAAGAACCCCTCCGGACCGTTTCGCTGCAGCGAACGCCAAAGGTATTGAGACCAGTAGTGCCAGAAACTGTGAGTACAGAAGTAACTCGATCGTTACTGGCATTCGTTCAGCGAGTGCCTCTGACACAGGCTGCGCGTTACGGGCGGAAGAGCCGAGATCACCAGTCACGGCGTTACCAAGCCAGCGGACATACCGAACAGGCATCGGGTCGTTCAGATGAAATTCAACGCGTTTTTGATCAACGCACTCTTGGCCGCCGGCTCCCGCACAAAGCCGAGTCGCAGTATCGCCGGGCAGCAGTTCAAGAAGGAGGAACGATAAGAAGGTCACGCACAGCAACACAACAATGAGTTGCGCCAGCTTCCTGCGTACGAATCTCATCGTGAAGCCTCAAGAGTGTGTGGAGCGGGTTTCGGAACGAACTCTCGAGAGCAAACCGCCCCCGTGTGACTTAGGCCACAGACCGGAAACTAGGCACCGCCCTCCGACCTGTCAACTACTCCAAGACTAGTTGACTCGCTGAACCAAGGGTTCCGGGTTCGATGAGAAGGAGGTGGGCGGTTGAACCGACCACCTCGTCGTATGTCACCATTGCGCTCGCGCCTCGAGAACCTGCTTGAGGACCTCCGGGCGGTCGGTCATGATCCCGTCGACGCCAAGATCGAGGAGTCGGCTCATTTCCTCGGGGTCGTCAATTGTCCAGACATGCACCGGGAGGCCCAACCGATGCGCTCTTCGCACGAAACGCCCATCGACAAGTGGAACTTTCCCTGCATGGGTGGGAACCTGGACACAGTTATCGGCTGGTCGTGATCGGCCGAGCCCAAAACTTGATGCTCGTAACTTGGCCACAGATCTAGGACCCATGGACGTGCAAACAGCCCTTCCAAAGCGCTCACGGAATTGTTCAATTCTTCGATCAGAGAACGAGCCGATGCAGACACGGTCTAGGGCGGAGAGCTTCTGGAGGAGATCGCCTAACGGCTCAACCACTTCGTCGTGCTTTGGGTCGATGTTGATGCGGAGGTCTGGCCAGGTCTGCAGCAGATCTTGAAGCAGAGGGATTGGGGCAACCCCATCGATACGAGCAAGCGAGACCTCGGACCATGGCAGTTCAGCGATGAGGCCAGTCCGGTCGGTGACTCGATCGAGGTGGTCATCGTGGAATGCAATGACGACACCATCGGCGGTCACATGTGCGTCGGTCTCGACATAGCGATACCCGAGATCGACGGCCTGAGAAAAGGCTTCCATCGAATTCTCTGGCCAATCTCCAGCGCCGCCTCTGTGGGCAAAGGGAATTGGGCCCTCGTGGTCCAGATACTGGTGCTTCGGATGCGTCATTCCCGCACCGTAGACCGACAGAAGTCAGGAAGAGGGGGAGCGCCGATACCCTCAGCCCGTGGCTAGAACTGATCGCTTCACCATCCTGATGTCTGGCGACGAGAGTTTGATCAACGTCGACGAAGCCGCCTTCGTTTTGGCTTCGCATTTCCATGAAGACCTGATCGTTGAAGATGGCATGGCTCGCCTCGATCGTTTGGCCGCAGGCTGCGGAACTTCTCTCGAAGAGATCCGAACCCGGATCTTCGATGAGTTGCAGTTCAATGGAAACTCATGCGGTTACTACGACCAAAACAATTCATGCCTCGATTTTGTCATTGAGGAACGCTTGGGCATTCCAATCACACTGTCGATCGTTGTGATGGCTATTGGCCGTCGAGTTGGTCGGACATTTCATGGCATTGGAATGCCAGGACATTTCCTCACACAAGACGCCACGACGGGAATGTATGTCGACGCGTTCGACAGGGGAGCGTTGCTCGACGAATTGGCCTGTCAGCAATTGTTTAAACAATTGCATGGTCCAGACGCGCCATGGCATCAGTCGATGTTGGCGCCAATTGGTCCTCGGGGAATCATTCGACGCATGCTCAACAATCTCGCTCAAGTAGCAAGCCTCGAGAACGATCATCGATCGAGAGTTGTTGCGACTCGTCTTCGTAGCTTGCTTCCCGACGCGTCGATCTGGGAGCGCGCTGAACTAGCTCGTGCCTACGAAGCATCTGGCGATTTCGAAAAGGCCTCTTGTGTCCTCGAGGCAGTCGCCGCCGAGGCGCCACCCGACGAGGCGACCGGATTGCGGTTTGCTGCTGCCGGACTGCGCGCTCGTCTGAACTGAGTGCTCCTCAAATCAAATGATTCGGAGATGATCCTGCGCGCCGGTAGCGTGTGGACATGACCCGTCGCACAAAGATCATCGCTTCCATAGGCCCCGCCTCAGACGATCCGCGAGTGCTCAAGGGCCTGATGCAGTCCGGAATGGATATCGCCCGAATCAATCTTTCTCACGAATCACTAGAACTCGCTCTCGAGCGCTACCACCGGATCCGAGCCGTAGCTGCCGATATCGGTCGCCCAATCGGCATCCTCGCCGACCTCCCGGGACCCAAAGTTCGTCTCGGGAAACTTCCGGGCGACGGCGTACTCCTTGTCGACGGGCAGGAGTTCCTAGTCACTCCTGGCACGGGATCGAGCACCGCTGAGGTCTTTCAAGTCGATTACGAGGATCTACTGACCGACATCCAAGAAGGCGACCACTTGGTATTCGGCGATGGAGCGGTGCAAGTGCTCGCTCTGGGTCGACAAGGCGACCATCTTCGGGTCCGCGTGAATCACGGCGGACATCTCACCGGAAGGCCCGGTATTCATATTCCTTCCGACCGTTTGCGTATCGCGACCCCGACTCCCGAAGATCTTCGTTTTCTCGATGCCTTTGTCGAGGTCGGAGTCGACATGGTTGCGCTTTCCTTCGTTCGCTCCGCTCACGATGTCCGCCGCGTTGGTGTTGAGCCGGCACCGCGAGGACCAATGGTTGTCGCAAAGATCGAGACACGCGCTGCAGTGCAAAACTTGGCCTCGATCGTTGAAGTGGCCGATGCGGTCATGGTCGCTCGTGGCGATCTTGGTTCAGAGTTCCCGATCGAAGAATTACCCCATCTTCAAAAGGAAATTATTCGACGTTGTATCGCTGCTGGCAGGCCGGTAATCACAGCCACTCAGATGCTTGAGTCGATGATTCACTCGCCGAGTCCGACCCGAGCAGAAGCATCGGATGTCGCGAACGCGGTGTTCGATGGTTCGTCTGCTGTCATGCTTTCCGGAGAGACCGCAATTGGCGACGACCCCGAACATGTTGTCGATGTCATGGCGCGGATCGCCGCTCGGGCAGATGAGAAGTTCGACTACGCCGGATGGCCGACGCTTCTTGCGTCTTTGCAATTGGCCACAGGGGACAGCGCCGAATCTCGAGTTACGAACGCCGTCACATCGGCTGCCCAGCGGGCTGCGAGCGAAATCGGAGCTGCGGCGATTTTGTGTATCTCACAAAGTGGATTCACGGTTCGCTCTGTCGCTCGCTTTCGACCGAAGGCAAAGATCCTCGGTTTCTCTTCCGATCCGCGAACCATCTCGCAACTCACATTGAGTTGGGGAACCACTCCGTACCACCTCGAAGCCACGGGCAGCGCAGACGACCTGACCGACGAGGCGATCGCCCTCGCACGGTTGAAGGGCGAGATTCACACCGGTGACCTTGTGGTTGTTGTCGGCGGTTCCCGCTTCTCGAAGGGTCGAGTCACCGACACGGTTCGCGTGATCGAAGTTCCGTAACCCCAGCAAGGTTGCTCTTCCTCAGTGCATCCTCAGATCGAACGCGTGTGAACAGGCATGAGACCTCGTAGCGTGAACCCGTGACTGATTCCAGACCGATCAACCTTTCAACCTCGGGTCCACCCGAGGCCGTACTTCCTGAAGAACCGGCGGCGCTTCGCCACGCACTCGAACAAGCTCGCAGCAGCGATGAGAATCGCTTAGGGCTCCTCGGAGATATCGCAGGTCGTGCCCCTCGGTCGAGCAGCGTCTGGGCGGCGATGGGCGAGAACGCCACTTCAACGATTGAGGCCTATGCCTATTTTCGAGTCGGCTACCACCGAGGGCTCGACGCGTTGCGAGCGAACGGATGGCGCGGATCTGGCTATGTCCGCTGGTCCAATGCCTCGAATCGGGGATTCTTGTCCTGCCTAGCGGGACTTGCTCGCTGTGCCGGGCTCATTGGCGAGCTCGATGAAGCCGAGCGCTGCGAACTCTTTCTTCGTCAATGCGATCCTTCTTGGCCACCCGCCGACTTCACGAGTTGATCGTTGGCGCTCGTGCACTTCACCGGCGCTGTACTCACGGGTGGTGCGTCAACCCGAATGGGCCAAGACAAAGCATTGATCGAGATCGATGGGGTTGAACTGACCTCGATCGTTGCCACCGCTCTTCATAAAGCTGGCGCACGCGAGGTTTTGAGCGTGGGCGGAGACGTCGCCACTCTTTCTTCCTTGACTGGAGTCACTCGATCGTTGCCCGACGACAACCCTGGAGAAGGACCACTTGCTGGAATCTTGACCGCTATGCGCTACTCGGTCGACGATCTGATCGTCGTACTTGCATGCGATACGCCTGCGATCACTTCGGCAACGCCCGCGGCGTTGATCGAGGCATTGCTTTGCGAACCCTCAGCAGGTGTGGCCTTCGCTGAGGTTGACGGTCGCGCACAACCGCTCACAGCTGCCTGGCGGATTAGTTGCTCTTGGGAATTCGTCTCCGAAGCTTTTGCTGCAGGAGAGCGGGCGCCTCGGAAAGTCTTCACTGGTCTTCAGGCTCTAGCTGTCACCGAAGTTCCTGCCTCTGCCGTCGACGACGTCGATCGGCCAGCGGATCTTCGACGCTACGCTTCGGAGTACTTTCAGCTTCCGACTCCGAACGAGGACTCCCGTTGAGTGCAGTTCCAGAAATCGATCTTTCAACTCTAGAGACGCTTCTCACCGAGCCGATTGCACTGGTCGATGTTCGAGAAGACGATGAATACACCGACGGCCATGTCTCCGGCGCTGTCCACATCGCGCTTTCGACTGTGCCCGATCGTCTCACCGAGTTCCCTTCTGAAGGACCGGTGTATGTCATCTGTGCTGTGGGAGGGCGCAGTGGCAAAGCTGCGGAATATCTTCGGGCACAGGGGATCGATGCGATCAACGTGGCCGGCGGGACAAATGGCTGGATCGACGGGGGACGTCCCGTCGTTCGCGGGACATCGCCAGTCTGATGTTGTCACGTGACTGACCCTGACTTTCGAATTGTCGATACCGAGAGCGAATTCGCTCGGGTTATAGAACTGCTGCGCGATCAACCTTGTTACGCGCTTGATACCGAGTTCCATCGAGAGCGGACGTATTTTCCGAAACTTGCTCTTGTGCAAATTGCCTGGCCAGGCGACCTCGTATTGGTAGACCCACTGGCTGTTGATCTGAGGCCGTTTGCCGAAATCCTTGAGAGCGACTCCATCGCTGTCCTTCACGCTGCCGATCAGGATCTCGAAATACTCGAACTGGTCTGCGGCACCGTCCCGCGTGTTTTGTTCGACACACAGATCGCTGCTGGATTCCTTGGTTTGAGCACGCCTTCACTCACGACGATTTATGAGCGGTTCGTAGATTTTCGCGTTGGGAAAGGCGACCGTCTCACTGATTGGCTGCAGCGACCGTTGACAGAAGGACAGCTCGTCTACGCCGCGAACGACGTAGCTCGCTTGTTGGAAACCAAGGACAGGATTGTCGAGCAACTTGAGTCACGCGGTCGATTGAGTTGGGCGCTCGACGAATGTGAGATCCAGCGCGTCCGTTTACGAGGTCAGCGAAACCCCGATGAGGCTTGGCGTCGCATCAAAGAAGCTCGACAATTGCGTGGTTCGGCCCGCACCGTCGCCCGAGCCCTCGCAGCGTGGAGAGAACGTCGTGCGGCCGCTCTCGACATCCCGGTGCGCTACGTCCTTTCTGATATCGCTCTCACCGGCATTGCTCAGCGACCCCCGAAGGATCGTCGGGACCTCGAGAAGATCCGAGGGTTCGATCGAGGGACCCGAGAAGATGTCGTGGGGGAGATTCTTGGCGCCGTCCGATCCGGACTGGCCGATACAAGCCCTGTGATGGATGAGGTAGTCCCAGGTGGAGTCGAGCGCGACCTCAGGCCTGCAATTGCTCTGATCTCTGCTTGGATCGCTCAGTTGGCTCGGGATCTCGAGCTCGATGCGTCGATTCTGGCCACCAGGGGCGACATCGAGGCACTTTTGAGGGGCGATGACAATGCCCGCCTAGCGACCGGATGGCGCGATGAGCTGGCGGGACAGCCCGTTCGGAGCCTCCTCGAAGGGGGAGCAGCCGTTGCCTTTGCCGGAAATGGGGAGCTCGTGATCGAAGAACGATCCCGGAAACCCCTGTCATGAGGAAATCTTCCGTGGAGATGACACTGCACTGCCTCCGGTGCAGATACACTCATCCGGCAATCTCACCGACGGGAGTTGGCCGTTGAAAAAGGGTCGACATCGGCGTTTTGAGGAAGCGAGAGCCCTCAAGCGCACCAACGAAAATCTTGACGCGATCCTCGATGCTCGCGATGCCGAACCGTGCCCCGAGTGTGGGGCCGATCCGGGCCATGACCATTCGTCGTGGTGTATGTACGACGCCGAGGCCGATCGCGACGAAAGCGCCTGGCCTTCCTGAACTCCCATCGGTCCAGTGCCGGTGGACCGAACTGAAAGACACTCGTGCCCCCCACCTCTTCTCTCCCGTTGCGTAGCGTCGCGCTCGTCGCCCACGTTGATCATGGCAAGACCACCCTCGTCGATGCGTTGCTTCGTGCGACCGGCACGTTCAGTGATCATGCCGCTGTCGTCGACCGAATCATGGATTCGAACGATCAGGAACGCGAACGCGGCAACACGATCCTCGCCAAGGCCGCTTCGGTCACATGGAACGACATCCAGATCAACCTCGTCGACACCCCAGGCCACTCCGATTTCGGTGGCGAGGTTGAACGTGCCCTTTCGATGGTCGACGGCGTCATTCTTCTCGTTGATGCTGCTGAAGGCCCCTTGCCTCAGACCCGTTACGTGCTCTCAAAGGCTCTCGCTCTGTCGCTGCCGACTGTTGTTGTTATCAACAAGGTCGATCGCCAGGATGCTCGGCCTGAAGAGGTTCTCGACGAGATCTACCAATTGTTCCTCGACCTTGATGCCGATGAACATGCCATCGAGTTCCCCGTTATCTCCGCTATTGCCCGAGACGGGAAAGCGGTCTCCGGAATAGGAATGCCGGGCGAAGATGATGATCTCACTCCGCTGTTCCAGGCCATAGTCGACGCGATCCCCGCTCCGACCGGTGATCCCGACGCTCCGGTGCAGGCGATTGTCACCAACCTCGATGCGTCTGAATATCTTGGCCGTCTCGCCATTGGTCGCGTGATGCAGGGAACGCTCCGTCGAGGCGAACAAGTTGCACTCTGTGAAGAGGACGAAGGACAGAACCCGCTTCGGCGAAAGCTGACCCAACTCATGGCGTTCTCTGGCATCGGCCGCCTCGAGGTTGATTCGGTCAGAGCTGGAGACCTTTTCATTGTGGCCGGTTTCCCTGAAGTCGAGATCGGCGACACGCTTGCTGACTCAGTAAGCCCTGTTGCGTTGCCTCGTCTCACAGTCGATGAGCCAGTGCTTCGAATGACGTTTGGCGTCAACACCTCGCCCCTCGCTGGCAAGGAAGGGCAATTCCTGACGTCTCGGCATCTTCGTGATCGGCTCGATCGAGAGATTCTCGGCAACGTTTCGATCAAGGTCGAACCCACCGAATCTCCAGACATCATCGAGGTCTCAGGTCGAGGCGAGCTCCAACTTGCTGTATTGATCGAGACCATGCGCCGAGAGGGCTACGAGCTTCAGGTCAGCCGACCTGAAGTCATCGTCAAACTGATCGATGGCACCAAACATGAACCGCTCGAGCGAGCAGTCATCGACGTTCCTGACGAGCACGTCGGAACTGTCACACAGGCTCTCGCTCCCCGTAAGGGACGCGTCACCGACCTTCGACCAGGCGACACAGGCCGAACGATTGTGACCGTCGAGGCCCCCGCTCGTGGTCTTATTGGGTTCCGCTCAGGGTTGCTCACCGCTACACGCGGCACTGCCCTGATGCATCAGCACAACGCTGGATGGGTGTCATGGGTCGGCGATCTGCCCACGCGTAAGGGCGGTGCCATGATTTCTGACCGCGACGGAACGTCGACTGGTTACGCGATCGGCAACCTTCAAGAACGTGGCGAAATGTTCATCGGTGCAGGCGAGGCGGTCTACGAGGGGATGATCGTCGGCGAGAATTCACGCAGCGACGACATGATGATCAACATCATCCGTGAAAAGCAGAAGACCAACATTCGTACACATTCAGCCGACGAAGCAATCAAACTGGTCCCACCCCGTGAAGTCACTCTTGAAAACGCCATCGAGTTCATCGGCGACGACGAACTCGTCGAGATCACGCCGCAGTCGCTTCGACTCCGTAAGCGCATTCTCAAAGAAGCAGAGCGGCGACGCACCAACAAGAAGTAAGCGCCACGATAGCTACTTAGTCGTCGCTGGCAGCAGTGCGTTTCATTGATGGATGCGGAAGGAACACTTCGGTTCCGCGGCGTTCAATGAGTTCTACGACGTGGTCGTAGGCGCCTTGGCCAACGAGTGCAACGATTTCGTCCTTGCTGGAAACATAAACCGGAACCTCGCCGACAAAGGCGCGTGGGTCTTCGGTGCACCACCAGTGGAAGTCGTCTCCACCTTCACCCCAGTCACGGCGCTTCCATTCGCGGAGAATGTTCGTTTCCCATTCATTGTCGTCAATATGGAAATCGAGGCGGACGGGGACCTGCCAGCAGACTTCTGGCTTCCAATCGATGAAGTTTTCGCCGCGAGACTGGGCCGCCGTATGGAACGCGCATCCGGCTCCGCCCTCAAATCCCGGACGATTAAGAAAGATGCAGGCGCCTTCGTGACGTCGCGTGACCCACTCACCATGGTCTTTATGGATGGGCCCCCCGAGCTCGGCAGCGACAGCCTTGAATTGCCATTCGTCATCACGTAAGCGGGGGAAGACTTCGGCGACGCGTTTGCGATCTTCTTTGTCGGCGAAGTGGGCCCCATGAGAGCAGCACCCGAACATCTTTTCAGGTGCAGCCTCTTCTTCGATTCCTAGACATCCGTCGCCGTAGATGCACTTCCAGTTACTTGTAAGCCAGGTGACATCGAAGGTGTAGGTCTCTCCATCGAGGTCGAATGAGATCCACTCGTGTGTGTCGTCATCGGTGATCTCGCTTCGCTGCCCAGCCATCGAACCATCCGTTCACTATCGGGTAAAGAGGACGAGCGAAACACTAGTTGCTGGCTCTGTCTCAACCGGTGAGTAAGGATACGGAGATGTCCGGAGAATTTGAGGAACTACGAGGTCGACTCGAAACGATTGCCGAAGAACTCGCCGACCTCGCGATCATTCGGCTGCGCGAATCGATCGATGCTGGTGGACACGAGTTGCCGGTTGATGAGAAGCGACTGACGCGGGCTCGACGCGCTGTCGAAAAAGCCATCGTGCTTCTGAGTGAGCCTGACGATTCTCTGGATTGAGTCAGACGCCGGCAAGGCGCCCGTAGAGCGTCGTTCGCTGCACAGCAGTGCGGCCGATTGGGGCCACGAGTTCTGCAAAATCCGTAGGCTCCATGCCCTGGCCATGATCGGCTCCAGCGGCGCGGCTGATGTTTTCATCCATCAGCGTTCCACCAAGATCATTGGCGCCAGCCTGCAACGCCTGCCGAGATCCATGCGCTCCGAGCTTCACCCATGAGGCCTGGATGTTGTCGATGAGCCCCCGATAGGCAATGCGCGGGATCGCGTGCATGAGCATCGTTTCGCGGAATGTAGGACCTCGACGGGCCTTCTTCTGGAGATACAACGGGGTCGCCATGTGTACAAAGGGGAGTGGCACGAATTCTGTGAATCCGCCGGTTTCCTTTTGAAGATCCCGTGTTCGAACAATGTGGCGCGCCCAATGGATGGGTCGCTCGACGGAACCAAACATGATCGTGATGTTTGAGCGAAGCCCGACGCTATGGGCCGTGCGGTGGGCTTCGAGCCATTCTTCAGTAGTGATTTTGTCCGAGCAGATGATCGCACGAATCTCGTCATCGAGAATCTCCGCAGCGGTGCCGGGGAGCGTCTTAAGTCCGGCGTCTTTGAGACGACGAAGGTAAGAGTCGAGCGGCTCGTCGAGGCGTCGAGCGCCTTCGGTAACTTCAAGCGCGGTGAATCCGTGTATGTGGATTTCGGGCACAGCTTCGGAAACGGCGCGAGCCACATCGATGTAATAGTTGCCGTCGAAGTCGGGATGAATGCCGCCCTGCAGACACACTTCAGTTGCCCCTAGATCAGCTGCTTCGCGGCTTCTGGTTGCGATGTCGTCAAGCGTAAGGAGATACGGAGTGCCGCGAAGATTCAGCGAAAGCGGGCCTTTACTGAATCCGCAGAATTTGCACTTGAACGTGCAGACGTTTGTGTAATTGATGTTCCGGTTGTGAACCCACGTGACGGTGTCACCTACAGCTTCCTGTCGAAGTTCATCGGCCAATTGTGTGACAGCGGCGAAGTTGGGTCCGCGAGCTCCGAAAAGCGTGACGATCTCGTCGAGTCCGGGCTCTTGCCCTAAGCGCACACCAGCGATGACCTCGGCCACTGCGCCTGTTGCGCGTCCCTCTGCAGGAACGAGAGCAGGTGGGCTGATACGAGAACCAGCACTCCAGATTGTCGATCGCGGCCCGATTTGTAGGACTTCAACACCATCGTCAACCTGTTCAGGCGCTGCTGGCTTGAGTGACTGGACGAAGACGGCGCCGGGATCATCTCGAGCAAGACCATCGGCGTCTGATCGATCCATCACCGAAAAGCGCAGACCTTCATCGATCCACTTCGTATCGTTCCGCACAAATTCAGGATGCACAGTCAGGCGAGGAGCAAGTTCAAAGCCCTTTGCTTCGGTAACTGTGCGGAGTCGGTCGAGGTCCGGCCATGGGCGTTCGGGATTGACATGGTCAGCGGTGACCGGGGAGACGCCGCCCCAGTCGTCGATGCCCGCATCGAGAAGCACGCCGAAATCATCAGAAAGATTTGGTGGCGCCTGGAGGTGAATATCCGGCGGGAGAATAAGTCGCGCCAGAGCTATGGCATCGAGGTACACGTCACTCGGACAGGCCGGAGCGGAATGCATCGCGGTTCCCTCTTTAGGAAGGAAGTTCTGGACGATGACTTCTTGAACGTGTCCATGTCGAAGGTGCGAGGCAGCGATGGCCTCGAGCGCTTCGATGCGATCTGAGCGGTTCTCGCCTATACCAACGAGGATCCCTGTGGTGAATGGTATGGCGAGCTCACCGGCCGATTCGAGCGTCGCCAACCTGCGTTCGGGAGTTTTGTCAGGCGCGCCACGGTGGCACTCCAAGTCGGCTCGAAGCGATTCAACCATCGCGCCTTGAGAGGGAGAAACCTTGCGCAACTGTGCCAGTTGATCGGCCGGCAGTGCACCGGCGTTGGCGTGGGGGAGAAGCCCTGTTTCATCGAGAACAAGTTGAGCCATCGCAGCGACGTAATCAATCGTCGACGAGTAGCCGTTGTCGGCGAGCCACTGCGCCGCGATCGGATAGCGGTCCTCGGGAGCCTCGCCAAGTGTGAAGAGTGCTTCGTGGCAACCAACGCGAGCGCCAGCGACTGCAAGAGCACGGACTTGAGAGGGCGAGAGGTACGGGGACTCGAGACGAGCGGGCGGTTGGGCAAAGGTGCAATAGCCGCATCGGTCACGACACAGCATCGTCAGCGGAATGAATACCTTTGGCGAATAGGTGACTCTGACGCCAAACGAGTCGTCGCGAATAGACCTGGCTCGCGCCATGAGTTCATCGAGCGGAGCATCGAGCCGCAGCATGTTGTGAACCCTATCGGGGGGTTCGTGTACCCATTGCAGCGTTGTCCACGAGCCAGGTGACCTCGGCCCCTGAGATGTGAGTAGCTGGCGCGCTTAGGTCACCGTCAAGCACCCGATGCAAGGCGTCGCTCTTACCGGAACCTGCGACGGTCACAACGATCTGTCTGCATTGAGCAATGGCCTCAAAGGTAAAGGTCAGCCGTTGGTGTGGATTGTTTGAGAATGGATCGTGATTCGACACCACAAGACGACCATCTGGAGAATCGAGGGCGACTGATCCTGGAAAGAGGGACGCTGTATGACCGTCAGGCCCAAGCCCTAAATGAATGAGATCGATTGGTGGCGAGGCCCGAAGAAGTTGTTCGTAGGCGCCCGCCGGATCTTCACCGTCGGACTTCATCGGATTGACCGCTTCGAGTCTGCCAACTCGTGCGAGCAATGCTTCCTGAACTAATCGGAAATTTGAATCGGGATCGGTAAGTGGAACGCATCGCTCGTCGCCCCACCATGCCGTGACAGTGGCCCAGTCGATATCGGTGGAATCGGCTCGAGATAATTCCTGATAACAGTCTCGAGCGGTGGAACCGCCAGAAAACGCTAGAGAGAACGATGCGGATCTCTTTGACTGCATCGCGTCAACGACGAGTTGAGCGAAGGCCTTTGCCACGTCATCAACGACGACGAGAGAACCATTCACTTCAGAGTCTTAGCCTTTTCCTCGAGCGTCTCGAGAAGATCATCGAACGACTTTGAGAACGAGGCAACTCCCTCATCCTCGAGTTGCCTTGTCACGTCGGCGAGTGAGATACCGAGTTCCGCAAATTTCGCCAGTACCGCATGGGCACCCGCAAGATCTGCGTCGACAGTTCGATTCACTGTCCCATGATCGTCGAAGTCATCAAGGGTTTTTTCGGGGATGGTGTTGACGGTATTTGGACCGATGAGCTGATCAACGTAGAGCGTGTCGGGGTAATCAGGGTTCTTCGTAGAAGTCGATGCCCAAAGCGGACGCTGAGGACGGGCGCCGCGAGCGGCCAACGCATCCCAACGTGGCCCGCTGAAGGTTTCGAGAAAGGCCTCGTAGGCAACCTGAGCGTTCGCTACAGCGATTTTTCCTTTGAGGGCGGTGGCATCGGCCGAGTTAATCGCGTCCAGACGCTTGTCAGCTTCAGAGTCGACTCGACTAATGAAGAACGATGCAACGGAGGAAACGTTTGAAAGGTCACCATCGCGCTGTTCGAGGCCGGAGATGTAAGCCTCCATCACCTCGCGGTAACGATCGAGCGAGAACAGAAGGGTGACGTTGACACTCACGCCCTCGGCGATCATCGACTTGATTGCCGGGAGACCTTCTTTGGTTCCAGGGATCTTGATGTAGAGGTTTGGCTTCTTGATGAGGGCGTGAAGATGTCGGGCAGCAGCGGCCGTGCCTTCGGTGTCACGAGCGAGAAGCGGAGAGACCTCGATCGACACGTAACCGTCTATGCCGTTGCTTGTGTCGTAGACGGGACGCAAGAGACCAAGAACATTGTTGATGTCGGTAACAACAAGCTCCCAGTAAGCATCTGTTACTGACGTTCCGTTTGAAAGGAGCTCGCGGAACTGCACGTCGTAGGCATCGCCTCCAGATATGGCCTTCTGGAAGATCGTCGGATTGGACGTAACTCCGCGAACACCTCGATCGACCCAGCGTTGCATCTCGCCGTTCTCGATCCAGTCTCGGCGGACGTTGTCCAGCCAAGGACTTTGACCTTCAGTTGCGTACAAATCGGTGAGACGAGACATCAGGATTCTCCGAGTCAGTTGAGGACAATACGTACGTGTTCGATGACGTTTTCTACGGTCATACCAAAGAGTTCCATTAACTCCGAAGCTGGGGCACTAGCTCCGTAGTGGTCGATGCCAACGCATGCGTCGGCCCAGAGTGCCCAACCGAAAGTGGAGCCTGCTTCCACAGAAACACGAGGGATTCCCTCGCCAAGAATTGCTCGTTGATAGTCGTCGTCCTGATCCATGAAAAGTTCCCAACATGGCATCGAGACCACGCGAGCGTGGATTCCCTCGGTTGCAAGTTGATCGGCGGTTGCGATGCACAGCGACACTTCGGAACCCGTACCGATAAGCACGACATCGGGATCGGCCTTTGTCGACCGGAGGATGTAGGCACCACGTTCAACATCGGTGTTGCCGGCGGTGTTCTCGAGTACAGGGAGATTCTGCCGGCTCAGAACAAGTGCAGTCGGGCCGCCCATTTCAATAGCAATGCGCCATGCCTGCGCAGTCTCGTTCGCGTCCGCTGGGCGGATCACTCGGAGCTTCGGCATCGCTCGCAGTGAAGCGAGGTGCTCAATCGGTTGGTGAGTCGGACCGTCTTCGCCGACGCCGATCGAATCGTGTGTCCATGAATAGATAACGTGAAGGTCGGAGAGGGCAGCGAGACGTACCGGGGGCCGCATGTAGTCGGCGAAAACAAAGAATGTGCCTCCAAAAGGAATGATTCCTCCGTGCGCAGCCATGCCATTCATCACAGAACCCATTGCGTGTTCGCGAATTCCGAAGTGAATCTGGCGTCCGTCGCGGTTCAACCGAGAGAACGGGACCGCACCGTCGAGTTCGACGCCGCAGTTGCCGGTGAGATCGGCTCCACCGCCCATGAGACCAGGAACGACCGGTGCTAATGCATTGAGAACTTTCTTGCCTGCAGCGCGTGTAGCAACCGACTCACCTGGTTCCCATGTTGGCAAGGCGTCCTTCCAGCCCTCGAGGCCCCGTCCCTCGAGCACCGCGTCGAGAACTGGCTTGTTCTCCGTCCAGTTTTCGTACATCGAATACCAAGCTTCGCGTGCTGGACGATTGCGTTCTCCCGCAGCTCGCATGTGCTCCAAAACATCTTCGGGACACCAGAAAGCTTCATCGGGCGTACCCATTAGTGCTTTCGTAGCGGCTATTTCCTCAACACCAAAGGGATTGCCATGGGCATGAGCAGTGTCGGTGAATTTGGCAGAGGGAAAACCGATATGACTGCGCAGGACGATAAGTGATGGTTTACCGTCGATTGCCTTCGCCCGGTTGACCGCCGCCTCAAGAGCGTCGATATCTTCGCCAATCTCGCCGACATTCTCAACGTGCCATCCATAGGACCGAAAGCGTTCCGCCGCATCGTCAGAAAGAGCGAGTTCTGTCGGTCCATCGATCGAGATGTGGTTGTCGTCGTAGATCGCAACGAGCTTGTCGAGACCGAGGTGACCTGCGAGTGAGGCGGCTTCATGGGAGATGCCTTCTTCGAGGTCGCCGTCTCCGCACAAGACGTAGGTGTGGTGATCGAAAAGTTGCGGTCCGAACTGAGCACGCAGGGCGTGTTCAGCTAGCGCCATGCCTATGGCATTCGCGAGACCCTGACCAAGTGGCCCGGTTGTTACTTCGATGCCTGGAGTGTGACCTCGCTCGGGGTGACCGGCGGCAGGGGAGCCAAACTGGCGGAAATTCTTGATGTCATCGAGCGTCAACCCAAAGCCGGTGAGATAAAGCATCGAATATTCAAGGATCGACGCATGCCCGCCAGATAAGACGAAGCGGTCACGATTGGGCCACTCTGGGCAACTTGCGTCATAGCGCATGACCCGTGCGAAGAGGGCATAGGCCAGAGGGGCAAGAGCCATCGCGGTTCCAGGGTGCCCCGAGTTGGCTTTTTGCGGGGCATCCATTGAAAAACCGCGGACTACGTCAACGGTACGGGCTTCGATTCTGCTGTCGGTCACGGCCGCACCTTAGTGGTGGGAGCGGCCGAAGATGACGGCTGAGAACGGGGCGGAACAAAGCCCGGAGGTCCCCGTGGCCGGACCAATTACTGACGCAGCATGGATTCCCGCGTAGGCGGAGGTGCCGAGTGCTTCACCAAGCAACCCGACCTCCCCAGCGCCGACCAACTCCGAGTCCGGATTGAGAGCTCCGCACGAGAAGACCAGCGCACCGTGGCTCCTTGTTCCTCCAAGAGATTCCTCGAGGTCGGCGGGCGGTCCATTGCGATCTTGACGGTGGAACGCAATGCGATCGTCAGTAATCACCGGGTGAGAGAGGGCGATGGAACCAGTGGTGCGATCCGCTCCGAGAACTCGATAAACGTCCATCACGCGATCAGTTTCCGGTTCGAGGAGCGCTACTGCGAGATCTTCCGCAGTCGCCGCTCGCCGATCCATGTCGACCGACGAAAGGACCTTTGTGACGACGTCGAGCGCGCTGTCGCCACCGATGGTGCACAGCATTGAACCCACTGCTTTCGTAACCACAAAAGGACTCGTTAGGGCTGACGTTCCGTGAGCCAGTGTCACGGACGATTCAATGCCACTGAGTGAGAGCGCGATCAAGCCAGATAATGAGTCATTGGTGTAGTCGCGGAGCAGGCTGCCCCGTGAAGAAGCGAGCAGGGCGCCAGAGACCGAGCGGCCGTTTCTGAGTTGGCAGATGTGATCAATCCAGTCGGTTACGCAGGGCTCATCTGGATTGCCCAGCAGCACGACTTCTGATGCAGTGCTCATCGCCTCGCTGAATTCGCGATCGTGGGCGAGCACATTGCCATCTATGGAAAAAATGGAGACCGATTCTTTGAGTGATTGTTCGTCGAGCCAGAGTGACCACAGCGCGATCCCACTTCCAGCAGTCACTTCGCTACCAGCACCAATAACGCCATCGGAGACGACGAGAACAACATTGCGCGGTT
>WLMU01000179.1 GCA_009700115.1 Actinomycetota bacterium | reverse complement strand
GTTGTGAATTCGTCCATGCCATCGTCACCCGAAACAACAAGGGCACGTGGAGCTCCACGCTGTTGCAATACCCCGACCACAATCGGAGCAATGCGGAGATCGCTCACCCCAATGACTTGACGTTGCACACGAGCGGGGTGCGAAAGCGGTCCAAGGAAGTTAAAAACCGTGGGCACGCCAAGTTGCGTGCGAACTGGTCCGGCATGACGCATTGCCGGATGAAACGATCGAGCGAAACAGAACGCAATACCTGCTTCAGAAACACAATGGGCGATACCTGGACCATCGAGTTCGAGTGGGATGCCAAGTGCTTCGAGGAGATCAAACGAACCCGAGGTCGAGGAAGCTTTGCGATTTCCGTGTTTCACTACTCGAGCACCTGCGCCCGCTGCCACGAAACTAGCCATTGTCGAAACATTCAAGGCATGAGCGCGTCGACTCGGTGCCCCGCCAGTGCCCACAATGTCAATGGCGTCTGGTCCCGCCGGGAGTTCGATTGGCGCCGCTGATTCGAGCATGGCATCGACCATCGCCGAGACTTCCCCGATCGTCTCGCCCTTCATTCGAAGTGCAATAAGGAACGCGGCGATCTGCGCGTCAGTAGCAGCACCCGCGAGAATCTCGCGCAGCGCATCGCCCGCTTGCTCCGATGTCAGATCAGAGCCGGCGACAAGCGTCGAGAGCAGAGCCGGCCAATCCATGTCAGGCCGTCCGACGGCGTTGACGAATCATTCGTCGCCGTTCCCGCTCAGTCGCCCCGCCCCAGATGCCATCCTTCTCTCGCACAGCAAGAGCATGCTCGAGACAGGCCTCACGCACATCGCATTCCGCACATACGAGTTTTGCCGGAAGGGCATCGGAATCGTCTTCGGGGTCGGGAAAGAAGATCTCGGGATCGATTCCCATGCAGGCGGCCAGGGAGTGCCAAATGTTAGTCATTGGAACAGAACGGCTCCTGCGGAGCGGGCGAATGGGGAAAGAGGAGTATTGACTCCCCCACCCCGGCGACACAAACCGAATACGCGTCTCCATGAAATGAGCGTTTCCGCAGGTCAGGCGATCAGGTGCTCCAGACCGCCGCGTTCTAGGCTCAACCACATGTACTCCGCCGCCTTCAATCGCTCCGACGCCTTACAGCGCTTGGAAAGCACTGACTTCGACGTTGTCGTCATCGGAGGCGGCATCACTGGGGTTGGGTGTGCTCTTGATGCAGCATCACGCGGTCTTCGCGTTGCATTGGTAGAGCGCGATGATTTTGCCAGCGGAACGTCATCGAAGTCTTCAAAGCTGGTTCATGGCGGAATCCGTTATCTCCAACAGGGCGATATTCGACTGGTGTACGAAGCCCTTGCCGAACGCCAGATCCTTCGGCGAAATGCGCCTCACCTCGTGAAGGTACTGCCATTCCTCATTCCGATTTTGTCATCGAAGGGTGTTGTCAATCGCAAACTCGCACGGGCGATGGGTAGCGCCATGTGGATGTACGACCTCACTGGCGGTCTTCGCATCGGCAAGATGCACAAGCGGGTTTCAAAGAAGCGGGCACTTGAGTTGTTCCCGACTCTTCCCGCCGACAAGTTGATGCCGTCCTATCTCTATTACGACGCGGAAGCCGACGACGCTCGCCTGGTCGTGAGCGTCGCTCGCACCGCAGCACTTCGATTTGGGGCAACGATCGTGAACCGAACCGAGGTCATCAGCCTCCATAAAGACGGAAACGGGAAAGTAAACGGCGTAGTCGTCAATGCCGACGGACGCACCTTCACCGTTGCCACCAAGGCTGTCGTGAATGCGGCGGGCGTGTGGTCAGACGATGTACGCGCGCTCGATGAGGCCGAACATCCTCATTCGATTCGGCCGGCCAAGGGCGTGCACATCACCGTTGCATGGTCGAAGGTTCGCAATACGGTCGCTGCGGTCATACCTGTGCCCGGAGACAAGCGTTCCGTCTTTGTCGTTCCGTGGGGACAGTTCACGTTCGTTGGTACGACCGACACCGATTACACCGGCCCGGTCGATGATCCGCAGTGCAACGAGGAAGACGTTGAGTATTTGTTGCGTGCTCTCAACGGTGCAATTACCGAAACCGTCACCACCGACGACATTCTCGGAACATGGGCTGGGCTTCGTCCACTTGTTGCCGACCCCGAGGTCTCTGGCCGCACCGCTGATCTTTCTCGCCGCCACAAAGTGCGTCGTTCTGATTCAGGTGTCGTCACCATTACCGGCGGCAAGTTGACCACGTATCGCGAGATGGCCGCCGACACGATCGAGGAAGTGCTGACCGAGGTGCTCAAGACCGATCGCTTCGCTCAACTGCGCCTCCGCAGCAAGACCAAACATCTCAAGATTCATGGAGCGAATGGCTACGAAGAGTTGATGGCCTCAGCCGACTCGCTCTCACCCCTCGGTGGCGACGCAGTTCGCCGTCTCGCCAATCGGTACGGATCAGATGCAACCACCGTGCTCGCAATTGCTGAGTCCGACCCCTCTATGGCTGAACTTCTTGTGCCCGGTCTGCCCTACTTGCGCGCCGAAGCCATCTTTGCGGTTCGTTACGAAATGGCCACGACGGTCGATGACGTCCTCAGTCGCCGCACACGAGCCCGACTGGAACTGCGCGACGCCTCGGCCGAAGCCGCATTTGCGGTCGCGGCACTTCTTGCCCCCGAACTCAGATGGGACGAAGCAGAACAAGCTCGACAGATCGCCGATTATCGGGCCCGCATCGACGAAGAACTCGCAGCGATCGTCGCCTGATGCCAGCTCATCCCACACCGCCCATTGCTCTTGATGCCGCTAATGGTCAGGCCCATTTCGCCACCAATCGCATCGATGTTTCAGAAGACGTGATCGCACAGTTACGTGCAACGGGAGCGATGCTCTCGCTCGATCACCCAACTCTCGTTGAGGCCAGCCGCGACTGGTGGCCTCTCATCATGACTCGCGCTAGCAGTGCTGAAGTCGGCCAGATCGCTTCGGTAGTCGTCTCACCCACCACGACCGAGCAAGTCGCGGCAATTTTGCGACTGTGCAACGACAACCACATCCCGGTCACCGCTGCCGCAGGTCGTAGCGGTGTGGTCGGTGGTTCTATTCCCCTGTTTGGTGGCGTCGTCCTTGATCTTTGTGGATTGACG
>WLMU01000178.1 GCA_009700115.1 Actinomycetota bacterium | reverse complement strand
ATTGTCGTTGTTGTCGTAGGTGCAGCAGTGGTCGACTCGGCGACCTCGCCGCCCGATCCACCCGATGGGTTCGCGTCTTGGCGTGTACCCGAGCCACAGCCCACCGGGCCGAGCAGCCCAAGAAGTGCCACTCCGACCAATCCGAACCTCAGACGACGTCTGGTCACAGGCCCTTCGGCGCGCTTGTGCCATCGGAAGACTCGATCGCCTGCCGGACGATGTCCTCGACATGTTCGTGATCGATTCCCAATTTTGCGCCGATATGAATTGCCCAAATTTCGGCACGCAGATTCGTTTCGAAATCGAGTTGTGCCCGCAAATCTGACCTAGCTGCTTGTCGGTTCTGACTCACCATGACAAATGTCGAAAGGAAGATCGCCTCAAGGCTGACAATCATCGTCAACAACCCGAATGGGAATGGATCAAACTTCAATGCCGAACCGACGAGGCCGACGTTTAGTAAGACCCAGATGAAAAACCAAACGGAATGCAGATAGACAAACTTCAGTGATCCAGCGAAGTTCGTAACGTGATCGGCGACTTCATCCTGTTTGCGACGAACGATCTGCCACGCAGACTTTTCGTTCGGAACGTGGTACTTGCCTCCGCCGAACAACACGCCATCGACGGTTCCATCAAACGCGTCGATCGCCTGACATGCAGTGCATTCGAGAGGGCTGTGGCTCGTACTTTGGTCCGGCGCGCCAGGAAACTCTGGATCGGTCATCGATTAACCGTGGAGCGGTCCGAAACTGCTGACCTCGTATTTCACGACATCGGGCGCCCCAGCGAGAAGATCGCCCACCACTGCAGTGAACGCCGCCATATGGGGAGTCTGAAAGTGCCCACCGAGCGCCGCTTCGTCATCCCAATGCTCGGTGATGATGAAGGTGTTTGGCTCACGCACGTCTTCGGAGAACCGGTAGGTCTTGCAGCCTGCCTCGGACTCTGAGCCTTCAGAGACAGCAATGAACGCCGCAATCGCTTCTTCACGTTTGTCGGCACGGACGGGAAGCGTTCCTCGGATAACGATGGTCATAACAGTTCCTTTCAACGACGAGAAGTGATGGAGACGCTAGCGGTCGGCCAACCCCGCTGCCCGAAGATGAGCAATGTCATTGAACCCGTGCAGTGCTCGGAGACCGCCACCGACGGCGACCGACGTAATCGAGGCCGTTGCCACCCACAGTCGCCAAGACACAAGATCATCGACACCCAGCGCCCAGCACACTGCCGCCTTAATCGGCGAGACATGCGTAACGACAACGGTGACAAGTTCGGGATCCTCGGCTGCGGAAAGGTCCTCAAGCGCCGATGAGACCCGCTCACCCAGCTGGCGAAGCGACTCACCTCCGGGCGGCATGAAGTCCGCATTGGTGCGCCACGCTTTCCAAATCTCGGGCTCGACCGAAGCAAGCGGCACTCCATCGAAGTCCCCGTAGTCGAGTTCGATCCATCGCTCATCAACAACCGGTTCGACGCCAAATGCCTCAGCGGTCTCACGCGTTCGAAGCAGCGGACTCGTGATCACCCGATCGACAGGACCAATTGCGGCAGCGAGAGCGGCCGCCTGATCCCGACCAAGATCATCGAGGGGTGGATTAATGCGACCAAGAAGGAGTCCAGATGCGTTGTGTTCCGTGCGACCATGACGAACGATATGAAGCATTTCAAGACCTAACAGGTGGGCGGTGGTTGAGTGGATTCACGCGAGAGGTGGCCTGTACGAACAAACTGCTCGCGGGTTTTGGGATTCGAAAAATCAAACGCTTTCCATGCCCATACAAAGCACGCGAAGCCAACGAGTTCGAAGATCACCGTGAGTGTGACCGAGTGACCGAATTCGGGGAGTCCCCCGGCTCCAAAGTCAGCGCCGAAAAATGGCCACCAGAAGGCTTTCGGACGAGCCCAAATGCCGTCGAGCACAAGATGCATCATCATGCCGATCGGAATACCGATCCACCTTCGCCTGACGAGACGACGCTTCTGCGTTGCCAACATCAGAATGCCCAGCAACGCAACCGGTGCAAGAAGCGCGTGCAGAACACGCGGCCCTCCGAAGACAACCTCACCGACCGGGAGTACTGAGCCGAGCATCACGAGTCGATAGTCGAGTGCTGGGCTTCGAAACACCCACCACACGAAAACGAAACTGACTCCGGCGAACCAGAGGATCATCGGACCAGCAATCTCCCGCAATCAGGACAGTACGCAAGTTCTTCGGCGGGAAGCCGTTTTATTACATCGACTTCCGCCGCGGCCATTGAGATGTGGCAACCGAGGCAGGTTGCACCTTGTAAGCGCGCGACTCCGGTGCCACCGGCTCCCCCACGGATACGTTCATATTCCGCCACAAGCGAGGCAGGGACGGCATCGACAAGCACCTGCCGTGCTGCGAGTGTCGCCACGAGTTCTTGATCGATGGCCGTTTCGGCGGCAGCGAGCGAAGCGATCGTTGCGGATCGTTCATCATCGAGTGCCGCCAACACAATCTTCGAACCCGAAAGCATTTCGTCGAGCGGCTCTATCTGTTCCATCAGTGCAATAACTTCATCTTCGAGCGTTGACTGACGCCGCTTTAACGATTCAAGATCCGCCTGCAGTGCTTGTGCCTCTTTTGGTGAGGTCATCGATCCGTCATAGAGCTGCTTGTCGACGCGCACTGCCTTACCCTCGACCGATGCGATTTCATCTTCAAGTCGCTTCTGATCACGAGCGAGGCCGTCACGTTCGTTCTGAGGTTCGGCAACGTCGGCCCGCAACTTCTTTTCTTTGAGATCGAGTTCCACCAGCGCTGCCCGCTCGGGCAATGTCGAGCGCCGGTGCCGCAATTGATCGGTGGCGGTGTCGTTGGCCTGCAACTCAAGGAGCCGCTCAAGATCTGTCATGGCCCCCAGCCTTACGCGTTCGGGCCGCTGCTGCCTCATCGATCAGTTCGGGATCGACAGGGTGAGCGGCTAGCCCGTAGTGGTACTCGTCGTCGTACTCGTCGTAGTACTCGTCGTCGTCGTCGACGAGGTTGACGAGGTCGACGTAGACGGTCTCGTGGTCGTCGACGAGGCCTTAGTCGTAGTGGTGGTCTTGCTGGTTGTGGTGGTCGTCGTGGACTCCTCCACAGGATCCAGGCCGCCATTCAGAAGCCCCAAGGGGTCGCTCGCCCCGGAAGCCGGCTTGCCCGCACGGGT
>WLMU01000177.1 GCA_009700115.1 Actinomycetota bacterium | reverse complement strand
GTGTCGCAGCGGAGACACACAAGCGCTCCGTCATCTCCTTGCACCACTGCTGCTGAGCACTTCTCGCAGGCTGCGACCTCACCGCATGCAGCACACGACGAGAGCCGCGAACGTCCTTTGCGATTCAAGATGCACACCACTCGGCCATCACTACGCAACGCATCGACTAAGCGTTCACTAAATAAGCCTGAACCCGGTGGTTCGTCACGCCTGTCAACGAGATCGACGAGCGGCCAACCCGCTCGTTCGGCACTCCGCGACTGCGTAATCAATCGTCCAGCATCGAGAGCCTCGAGAGACGGCGTTGGACTAACCAATACACACGGGATCCCCGCTCGTCGTGCTCGTTCAATCAACACATCTCGCGCATTCCACGTGGGTGCTTGTTCTTGCTGAAACGATTCATCGTGTTCGTCGAGAACAACGATTGCCGCCGGTGAAGCGATTGGGGCGAATGCGGCCGAACGCGAGCCAAAAACATTCGCCCATCCGGCTCGAGCGAGAGACCAGTCGTCGGGCAACAAAGCAACAGGTACGCCTGCTCTGCGCAGCCGAACTCCAAGATGTCGCGCCATCGACGCAACCGGAGCAGCAACAAGGATCGGGCCAAGGGCGGCGGCGGCAAGAAGTAACGGATACGGGTCGACCGCAGGCGCAAGGCGAAGGGTCGTAACGCCACCAGCAAGTGCCTCTTGGGCGAGACCATGAATCTCATCGGATCCGATCGGCGCTGGCGGCGGAGTTCTCACCGGCGCACGAGGCAACCCACGAACAACCGACGATGGTGATGCAGTATTCAGCAGTGCCGCTGGTCGACCAGCCCATCGCCACGACGCCCAGTCGGCGAGATCAAAAAGTTCTGGAGGCGGTCCCCATCCGGAGACTTTGGCCAACGATTGGAGCGTTACGCCCTTCGGCGGTTCGACTCGGTCTTCGACGACCCATCCACCGACGCGACGCCCGTGAAGTGCAATTCGCACGATCGTGCCAACGCGTATCTGCTCAGACATCAACGGCGGAACGAGATAGTCAAACGTTTTGTCGATCGCCGGCACATCGGGACGCACGCGCACAACGTGTTGATCGGACTGATCGATGTCCGCAACGGTTCCGTCGGGAGCAATCGTGATCTCAATGTCAGGCTCGTTTGAGCCCACCGGCTGTGGCGGATCGAAAGACAGCGAAGGTTGTTGCGGATCGGCGACCATTTCAGCGCCGCTCCGAGTGACCCAAGAGGATCAGAGACCGAGTTCCGACTTGAGAGCGTCGACGCGATCGGTACGTTCCCAAGTGAACGCATCGCCTGTGCGACCGAAGTGGCCATAGGCCGCGGTCTGCTTGTAACGGGGCTTACGAAGGTCGAGGTCGCGGGCAATCGCTGCAGGACGGAGGTCGAAGACACTGCGCACTGCTGCGGCGATCTTCTCTTCGTCAACCGTGTTGGTGCCGAAGGTTTCGACCATGATCGAAACCGGATGCGCAACACCAATGGCGTAAGCAACCTGAACTTCACAACGATCGGCAGCACCGGCTGCCACCACGTTCTTGGCAACCCACCGAGCGGCGTAAGCAGCGGAACGATCGACCTTTGAAGGATCCTTGCCTGAGAATGCCCCACCACCATGACGAGCCATGCCGCCGTAGGTGTCGACAATGATTTTGCGACCGGTGAGCCCGGCGTCGCCAACAGGACCGCCGATGACGAATCGGCCAGTCGGATTCACGAGTACCTGGTAGTCGTCATTGGCGAACTGCGCGGGGATGACTGGTCGAATGACGTGTTCGATGAGGTCAGGGCGAATTGCGTCTTCGCGATCGATGCCTTCATCGTGCTGCGTTGAGATCAAGACGGTGCGCAGACGCACGGGCTTGCCATTTTCGTAGTCGAATGTGACCTGTGTTTTGCCATCGGGACGGAGATACGGAACGGTTCCGGCCTTGCGGACATCGGCAAGACGCTCGGCCATGCGATGAGCAACGTGAATCGGAAGCGGCATAAGCACGTCGGTTTCGTTGCACGCGTAACCGAACATCATTCCTTGGTCGCCCGCGCCCTGCTTATTGAGAATGTCTTCGCCCGACGTACCGGTACGAACCTCTTCGGAGTCGTCAACGCCTTGGGCGATATCGGAAGACTGAGCATCGAGGCTGACCATGACGCCCACGGTCTCGCCGTCATAGCCGTAGGACTCGCGGTCGTAACCAATTCCCTTGATCGTGTCGCGCACAATGCTCGGGATATCGACATAACCCGTAGTTGTGACTTCGCCGGCGATGATGGCCAAGCCTGTGGTCACGAGGGTCTCACATGCGACACGACTCATTGGGTCGTTGGCCAGCATGGCATCGAGAATGGCATCGGAGATCTGATCAGCCATCTTGTCGGGATGACCCTCGGTGACCGATTCTGAAGTGAAAGTCCAGCTACTCACGGGAAGCTCCTGTGTGGTTGGTTCGGGGAGAAACCTAGTCGGGCTGAGGCCCTTAGCGGTCGGACCTCAACGCCACGACAGCATCGAGGACCGCCTTGGCAACCGCTCTCTTGTCGGTAAGCCCAATGCTGATGTCGTCGGCAGTGGCCGAGAGAATCGTCACCGCGTTGGTGTCGTGTTCGAATCCCACGCCATCGGCACTGACGTCGTTGGCCACGATCAGATCGAGGTTCTTTCGCTTGAGTTTGCCGCGCGCGTTCTCCACGACGTTTGTCGTTTCGGCGGCAAAGCCCACGATGACCTGGCCGGGTGCTTTGCGCTGCCCGAGATCAACAAGGAAATCATGTGTCGGTTCAAGAACGATTCGAGGCTCGCCTTCAGCGCTAAGTTCATCTTTTTTGATCTTGTGTGCCGCTATCGAGGCCGGACGGAAGTCAGCAACCGCTGCCGCCATCACAATGACATCGTGCGCATCGGCTCGGGGCATCACGGCGGCTTCCATATCGGCAGCGCTCACCACTTCAACAACATCAACGCCTACTGGAGCGGGCAAACTCGCAGTGGTCACAAGTGTGACCTTCGCTCCGCGTGACAACGCTTCTGCAGCGATGGCATAACCTTGCTTACCTGACGAGCGATTCGTAATCACTCGTACCGGATCGATTGCTTCGCGAGTTCCACCTGCGGTCACCAGCACCCGCACGCCCGCTAGATCGTCATTCGCTGACAGTGCTTGTTCGATTGCAGCCACGATGTCGGCGGGTTCGGC
>WLMU01000176.1 GCA_009700115.1 Actinomycetota bacterium | reverse complement strand
TCGACAGTGCCGGCGGAATAGATCATCGGGAAGTTGGCCTGGCCCATGAGCAGCGCGCCGTAACGACTGATGCTGAATGAATGGCCAGCGGGGTTACCAATGAATGCGGTCATCGCTTCGATGCCATGTTCATTGAGGACGCCATGAAGGAGTTCCTCGCACTTTGCGAACGCTTCGTCCCACGAAACCTCTCGCCAGGTTTCACCCTCGCGTATCATGGGCACACGAATGCGATCGGGGTCTTCGTGCAATCGGCCGAGTGTCGTGCCCTTGGGGCAGATGAATCCCTTTGACCACACATCGTCATGGTCGGGACGGATGACCTTTACATGGTCGTCGTCATCGAGGTGCACTTCGAGACCACACATGCATTCACATAGCGGACACTGGCGCAGATGCACTCGGGTGCCATCGGGCTCAATTCGGTGCTGACGACCGATGACATTTTGGCGCGTTGTCGGTGTGGCGACGGGAACTTCCATGATGTGACCCCCCGGTGCGATGGAACGGATCAGAGCGTAGACCGGGGGACTGTCTCACCCCATCGGCAGGATGTCTGCATGAACCCGACTTCCCCTTCCTTCACCATCGATTGCGATACCTGCGTCATGCAGCACACCGATGCCTGTGGCGACTGTGTTGTGTCGTTTATCTGTTCCCGAGAGCCAGGCGATGCCATCGTGGTCGATCTGAACGAGTATCGGGCGCTCGAAATGCTGGCCGAATCGGGGCTAGTTCCCGAGCTTCGGCATCGAGAGCGCTCGGGCGAATCAGGCGAACGTCACCGCCACATGAGCTGAGCGCTCGGCTTGTCAGATTAGGTATGACAATGGGTGGGACAATGGGGTTGTGAACCCATCGGCCCTCATCGACGAACTCAATGAGGCGGCCACTGCGGCTGGTCTTGTAGCGCTGGGTATCGCTGCGGTTGAACCATTCGAAGACACCCGCGAGGCGCTCGAGTCTCGCAAAGCCGCAGGCCTTCATGGAGGTATGGCGTTTACGTACCGAGACCCGCAGCGTTCCACTGATCCTGCTCGCATTCTCGAAGGGGCCCGTTCTCTCGTGGTGGGTGCGTGGCCCTACGCCGCAGGGCCTGTAGGGGAGCCACAGTTCGAAGGGCCAGCCGGTCGCGTCGCTCGTTATGCGGTGAGCGACCATTACGCCGCGTTGCGTTCGGCGCTCGAAGCCGTGGCTCAGAAACTCGAAGCGGCTGGTTATCGAACACGAGTCGTGCTCGATGACAATGCGCTTGTAGATCGAGCCGCTGCCCAGCGCGCTGGCCTCGGTTGGTTTGGACACAACGCCAATCTGCTCGTGCCCGGTTACGGCAGTTGGGTTGTACTTGGTTCGATTATTACTGACGCGGTGTTGGCCCCCTCGGAAGTTGTACCTGACGGATGCGGGCCATGTCGGCGTTGTCTCGATGGCTGTCCGACCGGAGCGATCATCGCCCCAGGCGTTGTTGATGCGCGCCGATGCCTTGCGTGGTTAGTGCAAGCCGAAGGCTCCTTCCCGATCGACTTCCGCGAAGCTCTGGGCGACCGGGTGTATGGCTGCGACGATTGTCAGGAAGTTTGTCCACCCGCTCGGCGTAGCCCTCAAGCGAGCCAGAGCGTGGATACCGATACAGCGTGGGTTGAGTTGTTGTGGATGCTGAACGCAACAGACGAAGAACTGATCACAAAACTCGGACGCTGGTATATCCCACGTCGCGATCCTCGCTACCTGCGTCGTAATGCGTTGCTTGCGCTTGGCAATAGTGCTGACCCTGCTGATACCGAGGTGCGTTCAATCTTGCGTCGTTTCGTGTCCAGCGAAGACGAAATGTTGAGCGAACATGCGCAGTGGGCCCTCGAACGTCTCGATGTTCGAGCACAGGTCACGTCGTGAAGCACCTTCTTGTCACCAATGACTTTCCGCCGAAGGTGGGTGGCATTCAGAATTATTTGTGGGAGTTGTGGCGACGACTTCCACCGGACTCAACTGCGGTTTTGACTACGCCCCATGCGGGAGCGAAAGCATTCGACGCACAGCAACCGATCCGTATCGAACGAGACCGCGCAAAAGTGCTGCTGCCAACACGGGCACTCGCCCGTCGAATAAATGCACTGGCGGCGGAACTGGACGTCGATCTTGTTCTCCTTGATCCAGCTGTGCCCCTGGGCATTCTTGGGCGATGGCTTGAGCGGCCTTTCGGCGTGGTGGTTCATGGCGCCGAAGTGACGGTGCCTGGCCGCATTCCGCTCGCCAGTTCGATGTTGCGTCGTGTGCTTTGTGATGCTCAGGTCGTTGTCGCTGCGGGTGGTTACCCCGCAGCCGAAGCGCATCGCTGCGCAGGAATCGAACTGCCGACGATTGCTGTGCCGCCGGGGGTTGCGACGGATCGATTCGTTCCTATCGATGCGCTGACAAAACGTGAGGTGCGCCATCGTCTCGGTTTTGATGCCGACGCGCCGTTAGTTGTTGGTTTGAGTCGATTGGTGCCCCGCAAAGGTTTCGACGTTCTCATCGATGCAGCAGCGGTCGTTGCGAAGCGCCGGCCAACGTTGCAATTGGCAATTGCCGGCTCAGGTCGAGATCGGTCGCGTCTTGAGCGAAGGGCTCGTCGAACGGGGAGTCCTGTGCGCTTCTTGGGTCGAATCGATGATGCCGACAGTGCCTCGCTGCTTGCGTCGGCTGATGTGTTTGCCATGTTGTGCCGCGAACGTTGGGCCGGACTTGAACAAGAAGGATTCGGCATCGTGTTTCTCGAGGCTTCGTCGTGTTCGGTGCCGGTTATCGCCGGTCGAAGCGGTGGTTCAGCAGAAGCAGTGGTCGACGGATCGACCGGTATCATTATTGATCGACCAAAGAACGTGGCTGAAGTGGCAGCAGCGATCGAACGACTCCTTGATGATCACGACCTTGCGCAACGATTGGGCCATGCTGGTCGAGTGCGCGCGGAACAGGAGTTCACCTACGACCGCTTGGCTGCGTTCTTGCACAATGAGCTCCAACAACTTCACCCACTGAAATGACGACAGGTATGACACCCACTCCGCCAGCACCCAATGCACTCGGAACTGCTCCCACTGCTGGTCGCGGAATTCTTCGGACCACAGTTGTCGGCACGGCGCTCTTCACGGTCTCTGGTCTCGGTGCCATTGTTTGGCAGGACTCGCTCACCTCTTTGTACGTGGCGATTTCGTTACTCGAGTTCTTTGTGGGGATGGCCGTGTTTGC
>WLMU01000175.1 GCA_009700115.1 Actinomycetota bacterium | reverse complement strand
GGGGTGCGAACGGCATCAATGATGTAGGCCTCGGCCATCGGGGACTCCTCGGAGTTGATTGTGATCAGAACGAACGAGCCGAGGTTATCGGCGAGACAATGCTGGGCTCAGACCGACAGGATCGTGCAGGAACCATGGCCGAACAGGCCCTGGTTGATAGCAAGCCCAACCTTGGCATTTTCCACCTGATGGCCATCGCTGCGTCCCTGCAATTGCCACGTGAGTTCACACACCTGAGCAATGGCTTGTGCGGGAATTGCTTCGCCAAATGATGCGAGTCCGCCCGAGGCATTGACCGGCTTCGCACCGCCAAGTGCGGTGACGCCGTCGCGAACCAAACGTGCGCCTTCACCTTCGGGACAGAAGCCGAGGTTTTCGTACCAGTCAAGTTCGAGTGCGGTGGAAAGGTCGTACACCTCTGCACACGAAACGTCTTCGGGGCCGAGGCCAGCCTGTTCGTACGCGTTGTACGCGATCGAATCTTTGAACCCACGCACTGGCGCTTGCACAACCGCGTTTGAGTCGGTGGCGATATCAGGAAGTTCGAGTCGAACCTGCGGATAGGTCGGCGTGGTGTTCGACACTGCGCGAATACGCACCGCGCCCTGAAGTGTGCCGAGCTTCTTCATGGCGTATTCGGGTGTGCAAATGATGACCGCAGCTGCACCATCGGAGGTTGCGCAAATGTCGAGAAGACGAAGCGGATCGGAAACGATCGGCGAACCAGCGAAATCGTCGAGCGTGAACTCTTTGCGGAAACGGGCATTCGGGTTCGCCACGCCCGCCTTCGAGTTCTTTACCTTTACAAGAGCGAAGTCTTCGACGGTGTCGCCGAACACGTCGATGCGACGACGCGCATTGAGCGCGAAGAACGCTGGGTTCGTTGCGCCGAGCAAATGGAAGCGCTGCCAATCGGGATCTTCCTTGCGCTCGCCACCAACCGGAGCAAAGAAGCCCTTGGGTGTGGTGTCGGCGCCAATCACCATGGCAACATCGGCAAAGCCCGCAAGGATCTGCGCGCGAGCCGACTGCATGGCTTGTGCGCCAGAAGCACACGCGGCATACGAAGAAGAAATCTGCGCGCCCGTCCAACCCATTGCCTGGGAGAACGTGGAGCCAGCAACAAAGCCGGGGTAGCCGTTACGAATGGTGTCGGCACCGGCCACGAACTCAATGTCGCGCCAGGCAACATCGGCATCGGCAAGAGCAGCCTTGGCCGCGACAAGTCCGTAGTCGACGAAATTCTTTCCCCATTTGCCCCACGGGTGCATACCTGCACCGAGAACTACAAGATCACGTTCGGTTGCCATCACGCGCTGCCTTTCGGGGCGGAAGGGGCCCAGGTCCAGATCCAGTGGTCGACACCTTCGTCGTCGCAGTAGAGCACCTGCAGATCGACTTCGACTTCCTGACCAATAGACAGGTCAGCGGCCATAACGCCGGTGGCGACCTGACCAAGGATCACGATGCCTTCGGCTTCGAGCTCAACGGCAGCAAGCGCGTAGGGCTCGAACGGTTCGGCGGCCACATACGGGGGCGGCGGCGCGTAATGGTTCTCGGTGTAGGACCACACCTTTCCTTTGCGAGAAAGGGGAGTGGGCTCAAGTTCGGTGCCATCGCAATCGGGGCTGGGGCAAGAGCCTGAACGGGGAGGGAACACGACGGTTCCGCACCCGGTGCATTTGGCGCCGATGAGGGTGTACGGCTCGGAGGTGGTGAACCACCCCTCGACCGCTGGAATTCGTTCTGTGGTTGTCACGGTTCGCAATGTAGTGGGGTCAGGGGAGAGGGCCTGCATGAGGGCCACGCCGATCGTTGGGGCTCGGGGGCGGGCTGGGCGCAGGGGGATCAAAATTCCAATGATGATCTGGCTTCCGAGGGGATTTCTGCATGGATCCGCGGAAAATCGTTGGTTCAGAGTTCGCCAGTTTCGGCGTTCGGTCCTCTGCGCATGACTTCGACCATCATCCACACGGCAACGGCACCCTTTGCTGTCCAGAGCCAGGCCCGGATGAGGTTTACCGTCATCAATCGGTCGTAGGTCGACTGATCCCAGTGATTCAGCAGCACTCCGTGCGCCGGTGCGGAGAATGCCGCGGTATCAATGAGGATGAACAGCATCAAGAATGCGCTGATGAGCGCGGCGATGCGCATGCGCTTTGGATGGGCGAGCAGCAGCACAAGCACGCACAATCCCTCGATCAGCCACGGACCGAATAGCACCTTGCCAATTCGATCGACATGAGCGTGTTCGTAGGCATCCCACGAGTCGGCGCCCACGAGTGGGAAGAGGTCGTAGTGCACGACATGCACGGTCCAGATCATCCCGACCATGAGAACGGTCACGACGAGTTGCACGAGCACGACCCACTTCAGTCGGAGTCGATCGAGGCCGGGCACTGCCGGTGACCAATCGCCGCTGGGAGTTGGCGTGAATGTGGGCAGGTGCATCTGCGAGACGGTACCGACGGGTGCGCGCCGGTGATGGATCGGGTGGGGAGTTGGGGAATGATCCGAATGACCTATTCACACTGACACTTCGCATCCGTACTATCGAACACATGTTCGAAACTTCCAACGAGACCTCAAGTGGGTGCGGCGGTGTCTCCACTGCTTGCGCGTCAGTTTCGTCGGCGTTCGCCTCGGGGTTCGCTAAGTCGGGGTTCGGTGCGTTCGATGCCGCGTTCGCCCAGTTGTCCGATGCGGTCTCGACGATGAACGAACGAGGCGTGCCTGCCGATGCATCGGTGTTGGTCCAGTTGCACGCGCAGCTCGATGCATTGTCGGCGTTGGTCTGCGAGGCCGAGATTCGTTTCGATCAGCACGAACTATGGCGCGACGCCGGCGCCAGCTCGTTGCGGGCATGGTTCACCGATGCCTATGGGTTGTCGCGCAAAGAGGCGTCTCGTGTGGCTCGTCGGGCCGAACGACTTGAGTCCTGGCCCGAACTTGTCGAGGCGTGGGGTGCTGGTCGATTGAGCGGCGCGCAGGTCGATGTGGTGGTTGCGGCGGTGCCGACACGGTTCGTTTCTGAATTTGCGATGCAAGCTGCCGAAGTCATGCGTGTCTTGGAACCGCTCGACAGTGCGCAAACCGAAATGGCAATGCGTCAGTGGGTGCGTTGCGCCGAAGCATCCGACGGGCCCGAGCAGTTCATCGATCGTCCGTCTGGAGTACATCTCGACAGGCTGCTCGACGGTCGTGTGGCTCTGCAGGGACAGCTTTCACAAACTGAAGCAGAGATCGTGCAGTCGGCATTGCGGGT
>WLMU01000174.1 GCA_009700115.1 Actinomycetota bacterium | reverse complement strand
TTATCTCGATGGGAAATTCGATGGTGAAGACGGTCGACTGCTTGGTCATGACGTTGCGCACTGGGAAGTTGATGACGAGTGCTCACCCGAAGGCGGGAAGTCAGGTGCAGGCCAACTCCTGAATGACAAATCATTGATTGCCATAGTTGGAACTACATGTTCTGGGGCGGCAAAAGCAGCGATACCGCTTGTCTCCGGCGCTGGGGTGTTGATGGTGTCCGGCCAGAACACTGCGCCGGTACTCACCGCCGAGCCAGCGGCAAACAGCACCTATTTCCGTACGGCCCCGAATGACTTGATTCAAGGATCGGTCGTCGCGGGCTTTGTCGGCGGACAACTTGGCCTCAACCACATCGCGATTGTGAGTGACGGCTCGGTCTACTCCGACGAGCTCTCAACAGTTTTCCAATCAAAGATCGGTTCCTACGGTGTAACCCAGACGCAAAATTTTGAATCCAAAGAAGGGAGCGATTACGCGGCAACGGCAGCGGCGATCGCCAAAGGTGGATTTGATGGCGTCTATATGCCGGTCAATTCTCCGGTATGCGAAAAATTGATGGATGCGATCGCGGCAAATTCCAGTCTGAAGAACTTGCCAGTGATCACAAGTGATGCCTGCATTCTCGCTGGCGTTCTTCCCTACGCGACAAAAGTAAATGCCTATGGTTCTGGCCCAGATGTGACGGCATTAGGGAAGCAACCGTTTTATCGTGACGAATACAAAAACGCATATCAGTCGAAATTCGGACAGGCGCCGTTATCGGTGTGGAATACGTCGGCGTTCGATTCCGCCAATCTCATTTTTGATGCCATCCAGCGCACGGCGATTGAATCCTCTGATGGGTCCTTGTTGATTCCACGCCGCACGCTTGTAGAAGCGATGAAAGCCATTGATGGCTATGTCGGTGTTTCAAACAAGATGGTGTGTACGCCTACGGGCGACTGCGCTCAAGCGGGAACGATCGGTGTCTTCAAGGCTCCTGCGTGGCCAGTGGGTAATGGCTCGCAATCGGCCATACCCGTGTATTCAAAAACCGAGACCCTCGCGTCAGTCGTGCGAAAGAAGTGATTAATCCGGTGAGGAGCCATAAATGAATTCGCCGGTTCTCGGATTCAGCCACTTGCAGTTGTGTGTGCGTGACGTGCGCGCGTCGGTTGATTGGTACTGCACCGTGCTGGGCATGGATGTGATGTCGGAACACGGCGATGTGGTTGCGCTTCGTCATCGTGAGGCCCGACTTGTCATCGTTGTGTCGCCCGGCGAACCCGATGTCGCTCATTCACCGATCGATCACTTGGCCTTTGCGGTGGCTGATGGTCCGACGCTCGAAGCGTGGGCCGCGCATCTTCGCGTCAGCGGGCTAGATGTTCCCGACGTCGTCGAGGAACTGGGTAAGCCCTCATTGCAATTGCGTGACCCCGATGGCAATGCCGTCGAGTTAGTGGCACCTGCGCCTCGTTAACTTGAGAAACTGAACATGTCGTAGCCCAGGTGGGCGACGAGTGACGCGGTTGCATCGAGGGGGAGGCCTATGACGTTCGTGGGACTGCCGTCGATTCGATGTACGAAAATCGCTGCAGAGCCCTGCATGCCGTAGCCGCCGGCTTTATCGAACGGTTCGCCAGTGGCGATGTACCAGTCGATCCACGCATCGGGCACGGGGGCAAAGGTCACGGCGGTGGTGACGACGGTGGACTCTTCGCGGCGAGTTCCGTCGGCCTCGATCAACAACGCGCAGACGCCGGTGTGCACGTAGTGCACTGAATCAGAAAGTTTGCGCATGAGGTTGCGCGCATCTTCTTCGTCAACCGGTTTACCGAGTAATTCGCCATTCAGGTCGACGGTGGTGTCGGCAGCGATGACGAGTTCACCGGGAGCGGCAACTGCCGCTGCTTTTTCGCGAGCCAGTCGCCGCACATAGTCGGCACCGGCTTCATCAGCGTGCACGGACTCGTCGATATCGGCCGGCCGCACAGCAAACGACAATCCGAGATCGGCGAGAAGTTCCTGGCGGCGAGGCGAGGCCGAAGCCAAAACAAGTTTCATAGTCACAGTTTCATCCTCCGCTTACCGATGCATCAGCAAGGGCGTCGGGTGGGGCAGTGGCTTCGGCGTCGAGCCAGCCATCGGGGATGATGACTGAGTGCGGGCCGGTTTGCGTGCCGCGGGGGCGAGCGGCGGTTACTGCATCAACGGTGAGTGAATGATCAAGAGCGGCGAGCTGGTCGTCGAGCTCGGCGAACGATGCAACCAATGTGAGTTGTCGGCGCGCCACAGAACCAACTGCGTAACCAGTGAGATACCAGCCAAGGTGTTTGCGCATCATCAACATGGCGCGGCGTTCGCCGACTGATTCAGCGAGCAAGCGAGCGTGTTCTGCTGCGATCACTGCGACTTCACCCAGTGGGGGTTCGGGCCGAACTGGGCGGTCGGCAAACACGTCGGCAAGCTGACCGAAGAACCAGGGGCGACCCAAACAGGCGCGACCAACAACCACCCCAGCGCAACCAGTTTGTTCCATCATCAACAACGCATCTTGAGCAGTCCAGATATCACCGTTACCAAGAACAGGAACATCGGGAACGGCTTCGACAAGCGCGGTGATCGCATCCCAATGAGCGCGCCCGGAATAACGCTGAGCGGCCGTGCGGGAATGAAGAGCTACTGCTTTCGCTCCGCTATCGGCTGCGATACGACCGGCTTCGAGGTAGGTGAGGCGTTCATCATCGAGACCCATGCGCATTTTCACGGTCACCGGCACCCTGCCGCCCGAAGCAGTGTCGGCGGCGTCAACCGCAGCCGAGATGATCGCGGCCAACAAGCGCGGGCGAGTGGGCACCGCGGCGCCGCCACCATGGCGCATGACCTTGGGGGCGGGACAGCCAAAATTGAAATCGAGATGATCGACCCGACCTTCGCCGATGAGCCGGCGAACCGCTTCGGCCACCACGACCGGATCGGTGCCATAGAGCTGCAGCGATCGGGGAGATTCATCAGGGGCGAAGGAGGCCAACTGCCAACTCTTCTCGCCCCCTTCGAGCAGGCCGCGAGCGTTCACCATCTCGCTCACGTACAGACCGGCGCCGTAGCGGCGACACAGGCGACGGAAGGCGCTGTTGGTGACACCGGCCATCGGCGCGAGCACGACGGGCGGGTCGACCGTCAGGGGGCCGATGGTGAGAGAGCGCTGCACGAACCGTCACGCTAGCGAGGCCCGGTAGGGTCACCTCTATGACTGCGCAGGTGCTTGATGGGGAACTCGTAGCCGCCGGGATCAAGGCCGATCTGGCCGGTCGGGTCCAGGCCCTCAT
>WLMU01000173.1 GCA_009700115.1 Actinomycetota bacterium | reverse complement strand
TCAGGGGGCCGATGGTGAGAGAGCGCTGCACGAACCGTCACGCTAGCGAGGCCCGGTAGGGTCACCTCTATGACTGCGCAGGTGCTTGATGGGGAACTCGTAGCCGCCGGGATCAAGGCCGATCTGGCCGGTCGGGTCCAGGCCCTCATCGAACGAGGTATCACCCCGGGTCTGGGCACGGTTTTGGTGGGCGACGATGGCCCTTCGTCCAACTACGTCTCGATGAAGCACCGCGATTGCGAGACCCTCGGCATCACCTCGCACCACGCCCATTTGCCCTCCGATGCCACTCAGCAGGACGTTCTCGACGTCATCGCTCGGTTCAATGCTGATCCTGCAGTCGATGCCTATCTGATGCAGTACCCGTTCCCGAAGCATCTCGATTTCGAAGGTGCGCTACTCGAGGTCGATCCCGCCAAGGATGTCGACGGTCTGCATCCGGTCAACCTTGGTCATCTCGTGCAGGGTGTCGATGGTCCGCTTCCGTGCACACCGGCGGGTATTCAAGCGTTGTTGGTGCATTACGGCGTGCAGATCGAAGGACGCCACGTTGTCATCGTTGGTCGTGGTCTCACTATTGGTCGACCGCTTGCCAACTTGCTTACGCTGAAGCGACCAAACGCGAATGCTGCAGTCACGGTCGTTCATACCGGTGTTGCCGACTTGGGCTCCTATACACGTGAAGCCGACATCATCATTGCTGCTGCTGGTTCACCTGGGCTCATTACTCCTGACATGGTGAAGCCCGGCGCCGCGGTTGTTGCCGCAGGCGTGTCGTTCGAAGGAAAGAAACTCGTTTCCGATGTGGCCGACGAGGTTGCTGAGGTCGCCGGCTGGTTATCACCGCGCATCGGCGGTGTCGGGCCGATGACTCGCGCGATGTTGCTGGTCAATACCGTCGAGGCTGCCGAACGTCGCATGGAGCAGGGCTGAACATGGCTCATATTTCCGACCTTCTTGCCGCGGGCCGCACCTGTTCGTTTGAGTTCTTCCCACCGAAGACCGACGACGCAGCGCGTGCGCTTGAGCAAACCATCGCTGAACTCGCGCCGCTTGATCCGTCATTTATTTCGGTGACCTATGGCGCAGGTGGGTCGACTCGTGAACGTACTCGCGACGTTGTGATCAACATCGAACGCAATCTCGGCATCACCGCGATGGCGCATCTCACCTGTGTTGGTCATACCCGGGCACAACTTGATTCGTTGCTCGATGAATACAAAGCCGCTGGTGTCTCGAACATCCTTGCGCTTGCCGGCGATCCGATTGTTGACGACAACGGAGTGGTTGCCGAAAGTGAATTTGAGTTCGCCATGGAACTTGTGGAACTCATCAAGGAAAAGGGCGACTTCTCGATTGGGGTTGCCGCTCATCCTGAAGGGCACCCTCGTTCGGAAGATCTCTATTCCGATCGTCGCCGCTTGGCCGACAAATTGAACGTGGCCGATTTCGCGATCACGCAGTTCTTCTTTGAGGCCGAACCCTACATGCGCCTCGTCGAGGGACTTTCCGCATTCGGCTGCGAGAAGCCCGTGTTACCGGGCATCATGCCGGTCACAAACGCTGCGCAGGTGGTCCGTTTCGCGCAACTTGCTGGTGCAGAGTTTCCGCCGCACCTCGCTGCCCGCTTCGATGCCATTGCCGAAGATGGCGATGCGGTTCGTGCGCTCGGTGTGGAGTTGGCCAGCGAATTGTGTCAGCGCCTGCTCGACGAAGGTGCGCCGGGCTTGCACTTCTACACACTCAATCGTTCGACGGCGACTCGCGAGATTGCAGCGAATCTCGGTCTCGGCGACGCTTCGTCTGCTGGCGTGTAACTCCCCATGGCCTCAGGTGTTCCCGGACTTTTCCGTCGCGGCGCGCGACTCCTCACGAGGTATGTAAAAGCGCATCCGATCCCGTTCTTTATTTCGATCGTTGGTGCCGCGATTTACGCCGGCGCTGCGGTCGGCACCACGATCATTCTTGGACGTATCACTAATAACGTGATCGTTCCTACCTTTGAAACAGGTCGACCCACTGCGAAGGCCGTGTGGATGAGCGGTCTCGCTCTGCTGCTGGTGGGGTTGTTAAGAGCATCGACAATCATCCTTCGTCGTTACTTCGCGGCACTGCTCACGTTTCGCACCCAGCGTGACTGGCGCAGGCGCCTTGCACATACCTATCTCTCGGTGCCGTTGAAATATCACCGTGAAACACCAACCGGTGAACTCTTGGCTCATGCTGATGCCGACATCGTGGCGTCAAGCGAAGTCATCAACCCACTGCCGTTCAGTATTGGTGTTGTCACATTGGTTGTCTTCGCCATCATCAGTTTGGCAACGGTCGACTGGTTTCTCATGTTGGTCGCGGTGGTTCTGTTTCCGCTTCTGGCAATCATCAACCGCATGTACACCACCAGAGCGGAAAAGCCGCTTGGTGAAGTTCAAGAACGTGTTGGTCAAGTCAGTCGAATCGCGCATGAGTCATTCGATGGCGTTCTTGTTGTGAAGACCTTGGGCCGTGAAGACGAGGAAGTCGATCGGCTCGAAGCAGCTGCTGACCGGTTGCGGGCATCACGAGTTGGCCTCGGTCGTATTCGTGCGGTGTTCGAACCGATGATTGATGCACTCCCAAACCTTGGAATCATCGCGTTGCTGCTCATTGGTTCGTGGCAGGTATCGATTGGCCGACTCAACACCGGTGACATTGTTCAAGCGGCGGCGTTGTTCGGACTACTCGCCTTCCCTATGCGTGTCTTCGGATACTTCTTGCAGGAGCTTCCTCGAGCAGTGGTCGTGAGCGCGCGTCTCGACAAGGTTGTTGCTGCGCCGCATGAACCGGGTTCGGCCACCGACGCTCCGCCTGCGGTCGCTGATGGCCCGCTTTCAGTGTCGTTCGAAGACGTGTCATTTCGTTATGGCGACGATCCTCCGGTGCTCGACGGACTCAGCCTCACTATCGCTGCCGGATCAATTGTGGCGCTCGTTGGCGTTACCGGTTCGGGCAAGTCCACCCTGTGCGAGTTGATTCCGCGCCTTGTTGACCCCGATGGCGGCACGGTGTTGCTCGATGGTGTGGACATTCGAGAGTTTGATCCCATCGCCGTTCGGTCTGAAGTCGCACTCGTCTTCCAGGAAACCTTTCTCTTCGCCGATTCTGTTCGAGAGAATGTGACGCTTGGTGATCCCATTTCCGACGATGAACTCGAGCGCGCAGGTTCGATTGCGCATGCCAGTGGTTTCGTCCATCGCCTCCCCGAAGGTTGGGACACCGTGGTGGGAGAGCGCGGCGTCACCCTTTCTGGTGGTCAGCGTCAGCGCTTGGCACTCACC
>WLMU01000172.1 GCA_009700115.1 Actinomycetota bacterium | reverse complement strand
ATTCAGCTCTTGTTGTTTGGATCGAACGTCAGTGATTGACGACGTCGAGCAGCAACAGCGGCCATACCCGAACCGAGCAGAGCCGCACCAATACCGAATTCAATGAGCATCCGGGAATCAGAACCTGTGGTTGGCAACGCCGAAGAAGTATCCGAAGTCGGACCGTCGTAACTAATGGCGGTGGCAGCGCCCGAACTATCGGTCGTCGTCGTTGAAGACGACGCAGTCGTCGTCGTTGAAGACGAAGACGAAGACGAAGTGGCGCCGAACTCGAATGCACCGATATCAACGCTCGAGCCCACCACCCGAGCGAAGCCTGTACCGCGTTGATCGAACTGATTTCCCGTGAACGAAGCAACAGGCGACGGACCGGCGTTGATGGCAGGTGAGCTATTCAGTAGCGCCATGGTCTTCGTACGACCGCCATTATCGGCGAGCGCCGCGAGACCGGGTGTGGACGAGTTGATGTTGCCGGTTCCGGTAACGGTGATACCAGGATCGATCGAACCCAGTATCGAGTTGGTGGCCGACATGAATTTATTTCCCGCGTAGTAGAGAGACACGTCTTGCTGGTCGACGACGTCGGCGTGATTTCCCGAAATAATTGTCCCAGAGACTTGGAACGTTCCAATGGAGTTGAAGGTGATACCCCCACCACCATCTGAGACCGATTTTGCACCTTTGGCGGTGTTGCCAGAGATCGTGTCTTGATTCAAGGTGAGTGAACGCACATCGGCGATGTGCATTGCCCCTGCACCATGCGTTGACGATGAGTTGCCGGTGAAGGTGGAGTTACTAATCGTGACGTCATTATCAGTTCTCGCGTATAGCGCCCCGGTCGTCGGAGCCACGTTATTCGAGAAGGTCGAATCTGTGATCGTGATCACATGTCCTGAACCAGGATTCGCAACAAAAAGCGCTGCTCTTGTGTAGCCAGCATCGGCATGATTCCCCGAGATTGTGCAATCGGAAAGCACGAGATCACCGTTGTTAACCGCCAGAAGTGCGACGCCGATCGTGTTCGGTCCATTGAGAATGAAGTTGTCCGCAATCGTGTCGCCGGTGAATGTGGCATTACCGGTCATCCGGAGTTCAACACCAGCCCCACCATTCCAGGGCTCGGTTGCATCACTCGGCAGCCCAAGCGTCTCGTTGCGCAGGATTGAGGAGTTTGAAACCGTAACGTCTTGGGTGCCTGAATCGACCGTCTTGATCGCCAGTGCCCCGCCCCACATTTTGGCGTAGTTGTCAGTCATGGTCGAATTTGTAATCGTCACAGTGCTGTGGTCTTTAGGGCTCCAACTCCAAACCGCCCCACCACGACCGGCGGTTCTGTTGTTATCGATCTGCATGGAGTCGAGTGTGAGATTGGTTCGGAACGATGCGAACGCGCCACCGTCGATGTCAGAGTTGGCGCCGGTAACACGCAGACCGCTTATCGAAACATTGAATGTTGCTGATGTGCTGTACATGTAAAACGCGCTCTTGTGTCCCGATGTCTCAGTACTTGCGTCAATGGTCAGGACATCTTTTCCAGGGCCCGTGATTACTACCGAGTCTTTAATTTCCAGTCGGGAAAGCAGATGGATACTTCCCGAAACTGATCCATCAAACACCACCGTGTCTGCGATGGAATCGGCGTTCGCACTGATGAGCGCCTGACGAAGGCTGCCGGTTCCCGAATCGTTGGTATTTGTGACAGTGAAGGTTGAGCCCGTCGCCCCCGCCTGCGGCGCAAGGAACAGTGCTGTTCCCACTCCACCCAGCAATAAGGAACCGCCAGCAGCAAGACGACCAGCGGAACGAGGCAATGAGCGTGTTGTTTCCATGCAGAGATCTTAGGTGGCTCCAGTTAGGGCCTACGGAGTCATAGAGCCATCAATCCACCGGCCCGAATCTCTTCGGCCTACGACCGACCCACCACTTTTACGATTTCGGTGGGCGTTGAGGGACTCGAACCCCCGACCCTCTCCTTGTAAGGGAGATGCTCTAACCAACTGAGCCAAACGCCCGAAGGTGCCCAGCGTAGTCGTCGTTAGTCGAGGTGTTTTTCGGCGGCAGCCGGGTCGATTGTGTGCGTGGCCCGCACCCTTGCCAATGCCACCATTGCTTCAGCGGTTTCGAACTGAAGCTCTGGCAACGCATCGGGGGCAAACCATTTCACTTCGACAATCTCTGGTGAGGTCGGGCGCACTTCGCCAATTTCTGACAGCGCTACCGGTCGAGCGCGGTAAACGACATCGACCCGTTGCGGATCAGCATCAACAACCACTGCGGGCGGACCGACAAGCTCGACGGCGATGCCCACTTCTTCGAATACTTCGCGACGGGCGCCAACTTCAGGCGCTTCACCGCGCTTCAGCAAGCCACCAGGAATGCCCCACTTCTTCCGATACGCCTGACGCACGAGAAGGATGGCGCCGTCGGGTCGTTCGATCACGCAGATTGCACCGACGGTGTACGAGGGCGACACGGTTCGAACGGTGATGCGTCGGACCGATCGCGGAAACAATCGAAAGACGCGCAATGCCAAGCGATAGGTGCGTGCTCCGATTGATCGATCCATGCGGAAAGCCTATGGGCGCTTGATGCTCCGACGCGCATCGACGAGTTCCGCAAGAAGTTCCGGCGTGGCCGCGGCAACAGGGGTACGGCGATCGGCGTGCTCAAGTACGACCAAGTCACGATCCTCGGCGTCAACAATCACGGCACCGGCCTCCTGACACACCAGCAGGCCGCCGAGGTAGTCCCACGAACCATGTGCGTTCCACGAACAATCGATGTAGCCATCGACAACACCACACGCGACTGCGCACAGATCGAGTGCGCACGCACCCAGTGAACGGAACTGATACCAACCCAGCCAACGATCGGGGAAACCGGAAAGCGCAACAAGCGATTCGCGCATCTTCGTTGCCCCCGAAGTGGTGATGGCATTTCCGTTACGCGTTGCTCCCCCACCGCGCACTGCTTCGAAACGATCGCCGGTGGCCAAATTGATGACGAGCGACGCGCGCGCACCATCACCATCGACCGCACAAAGACTGGTCGCGTACCAAGGGATGCCCCGACTGGCGTTGGTGGAACCATCGAGTGGGTCGAGGACGACAGTGATGTCGGCATCGGGTCGATGACGGCCGGACTCTTCTGAGAGCACCCCGACCCCAGCGCGTTCAAGCACCTCGAGCGCGGCGGCGTCAGCGGCAAGATCGCTGTGGTACTGCCCATCACGAGTTCCCGCCAGACCCCAATCGTCAAGATTGCCGAGCGCGACACGAATCGCGCTTGCCGTTTCATCGAGGACTTCGAGCAGGATTCT
>WLMU01000171.1 GCA_009700115.1 Actinomycetota bacterium | reverse complement strand
CGCATGTTGTTGTGCTGCAACTCGATAATGGCGGGAAGCATCAACAGCGACACAAGGTTCATCACCTTGATGAGCGGGTTGAGTGCCGGGCCGGCGGTGTCCTTGAAAGGATCACCAACGGTGTCACCGATGACAGCAGCTTTGTGGGTTTCTGAACCCTTGCCACCTTCATTGCCATCTTCGATGTACTTCTTTGCGTTGTCCCATGCGCCACCGGCGTTGGACAAGAAGTTGGCCATGAGCTGACCAGTAACAATGGCGGCGGCAAGGAATGCGCCGAGTGCGAGGTAGCCGATACCGAAACCGATGATGACTGGCGTGAGCACCGCGAGAAGTGCCGGAGTGGCGAGTTCGCGAAGTGATGCACGGGTGCAAATGTCGATGACGGGTCCGTAGTCGGGACGCTCGGTGTAGTCCATGATTCCGGGCTTCTCGCGGAACTGTCGACGAACTTCTTCGACAACTGTTCCGGCTGTGCGAGACACCGCACGGATCGCAAGAGACGAGAACAAGAACGCAACGGAACCACCGATGAGAAGACCAATAAAGGTCTTGGGGTCAGCGACATTGATGTTGACGAGGCTTGTAAGTGTTCCGTTGAGTTCGCGGAATGCGACGTCGGCGACATCGGAGGTCGCACGCACGATGGTCTCGGAGTACGAGGCGAACAGTGCGACAGCAGCGATGACAGCGGAGCCGATTGCGAAGCCCTTGGTGACAGCCTTTGTGGTGTTACCAACGGCGTCGAGCCCGACCATGATGCGCTCGGGTTCACCTTCGAATTCGCCAGCCATTTCCGCAATGCCAGCAGCATTGTCAGCAACGGGACCGAAGGTGTCTTCGGCCACGATGATGCCAGTGGTTGCGAGCATGCCAATGCCGGTAAGGGCAATGAGGTACAGCGAGAATGCAATGTTGCCGCCACCGAGGACGAGTGCAGCGCCAATGGCGACTGCAATCGCGATGAGGGCCCACACTGCTGATTCAAGGCCAAGCGAAATACCTTCAAGCACTGTCGTTGCAGGGCCAGTGCGTGCTGCCTTGGCGATGTCCTGAACGGGCTTGGTCTTTGTGGACGTGAAGTACTGCGTGATCTTTGAAGCAACAAAGCCGAGCACAACACCAGTAACGATGGCGCCGAACAAACGAGCGCCAGGCTGCGAGATGGTCGAGCCCTTTGGGTTTCCGATGTAGAAGAAGGCAACAAGACCAGCGCCGATGATGGCGATGATCTGCGCAGTGTAAATGCCGCGGTTGATGGCTTTCAGTGCATCGTTACCGTCGCTCGGACGACCCTTCACGACGAAGATGCCGATCATTGAAGCAACGAGACCGATGGCCACTACGGCCAGCGGGAAGATGAGCCCCTTCACGGCAACGCCGCCACCCGTGATGATGGTGACACCGTCGACGGGGTTGATCTTGGTGACGCCGAGGCCGATGGCCTGGAATGCCGACACACCGAGGATGATCGACGCCACGAGTGTGACGGCGAAGGACTCGAAAAGGTCAGCCGCCATTCCGGCGCAGTCGCCCACGTTGTCGCCCACGTTGTCGGCAATGGTGGCCGGGTTGCGGGGGTCGTCTTCGGGGATTCCGGCTTCAACCTTGCCGACGAGGTCGGCGCCAACGTCAGCGGCCTTGGTGAAGATGCCGCCACCCACGCGCAGGAAGAGAGCGAGGAGCGAGCCACCGAAACCGAAACCAATGAGAATCGAGGTTGAGGTGTTCTGGAACAGCATCACGATGACAACGGCGCCGAGAAGTCCGAGACCAGCGGTGAGCAGACCAGCAACGCCGCCGGTGCGGAAGGCAACCTTGAGTGCAGCATTGAAGTCACTGCGTTTGGCTGCTGCCGCGGTGCGGACATTGCCGCGAACGGCAAGCCACATACCGAAGAAGCCGATGGCCGCAGAGAAGAGGCAACCCATGATGAACGCTGCGGTGCGGAAGATGCCCGACTGCAGGAATGTCATCACTTCAGCGCCTCCAATGATGCTTTTCCCGTCCTTTTCGAGGATCGGCATCTTGTTGATGGCGGTGGAGGTGAGGAACACCACGACGGCAAGTGGGATGACGATCATGCCGATGGTGCGGAACTGACGCTTCAAGTAGGCGAGTGCACCTTCTTGAATCGCGCCAGCGATCTCCTGCATCTTTTCGGTGCCTTGATCCTGTTTGAGCACGCCGCGCATGAGCACGACGCCAAGAGCAAGGGCGAACACTGCAACGGCGGCGGCAAAAATCAGCCATCCCCATTCAGTGCTGGTAAGCGTGAAGGCTTGATAGCCACCTTCGGCGGCGAGAACCTGGGTCATCTGGTCCATCCTGGTGAGGGTTCCGTGGGATTCGGAACGGGCAAAAAACGCGCACGGGACCGGCCCGTGCGAGGCCAGAACAGTACCGCGGTCGGGTCCTCAGGCTTGAAATGGTGGGTTTGAGGCCGATCAAAGGGCTGGGAAGGGCGCCAGAGAGTGCGAACATAGGCTGGTGACTTCGCCCGATGGCTCCCATGACCATGGCCATTCCCATGGGGTCTCGGTTCGGGCTGGAGCTCGCCACACCGGTCGATTGTGGGCAGTGGTGGCGATCCTCGCCGTGTTCTTGGTGGTCGAAGTGGTTGGAGCGTTGGCGACGAACTCGCTTTCGTTGTTCTCCGATGCCGGACACATGCTCACCGACCTTGTTGGAATCGGGATGGCATTGGCTGCGATCCATGTCGCGAACCGACGGGTTCAACAGTCACATCGCACGTTTGGTTTATACCGACTCGAAATTCTCGCGGCGCTTGCCAATGCGGTCTTGTTGTTTGCCGTTGGTCTTTATGTGTTGTGGGAAGCGATTGACCGTCTCAGACATCCCGAGTCGGTGCACAGCGGCGAGATGTTGGTCATCGCTATTGCTGGAGCCATTGCCAACGTCGTGTGCTTCCTTCTGCTCCGGAAAGGAGCAAACGAAAGTCTGAATGTGCGAGGTGCCTATCTCGAGGTGTTGGCCGATCTCCTCACAAGTGTTGGAGTGATCGTCGCTGCGATCGTCATTGCGGTGACTCAGTGGGAATGGGTCGACCCAGTAATCGGTGCTGGTATCGGCCTGTTTATTTTTCCGAGAACATGGAAGTTGGGCGCGCAGGCGCTACGAGTTCTTGTTGAAGCAGCTCCTCCCCACCTTGATGTCGAAGAGGTTCGGGCCGATCTCGCAGCGGTCGACGGAGTGCTAAGCGTTCATGACTTGCACGTCTGGACGCTTACGTCGGAGATGGACATGGCCACTGCTCATCTTGTGGTTGCCGATGAATCCGAAGTTCATGGCGTCTTAGATCAAGCACGTGAAGTGT
>WLMU01000170.1 GCA_009700115.1 Actinomycetota bacterium | reverse complement strand
TCGACCGAAGGTCGCGATCTGCACGAGGTCGAGCGTGTTCTCCACATCGCGGACGAGGTTGTTCGCCACAAGGTCATGCGTCTGCCCGAAAAAGAGGCCGCTCGTCGCGGTCTGATGGGCGACGCCACCCCGGCCATTGCCGGTTGAGTGGGAGGACACATCTAATGGCATTCGATAACACCGTGGTACTCGTCGGAAACTGCACCGCTGATCCGGAACTTCGTTTCACCGCCAGCGGTCAAGCGCTTGCGACCTTCTCGATCGCCGTGAACCGCCGCTGGCAGAATCGCCAGACCGGCGCGCAGGAGGAGCAGGTTTCTTTCTTTGAGGTCAAGTGCTGGCAACAGTTGGCCGAGAACGTTGCCGAGACAATCACGAAGGGCACTCGTGTCCTGGTGAATGGTCGTTTGGAGCAAAGTTCGTGGCAAACCAAAGAAGGCGACAAGCGTTACAAGATTGAAGTCGTTGCCGACGAGGTTGCTCCGAGCCTCCGCTTCGCCACCGCACAAATCGTGCGCAACGAACGCCGTGAAGGCTTCGATGGTGGCGGCAACTCCGGCGGCGCCAATTCCGGTAGCGGTGGCACAACTCGCCCCGCTCCCAATGATCCCCCAGCTGGTTATGACAATGATGAGGAACCGTTCTAATGGCTAAGACAGCAGCACCCAAGCGCGGCAAGAACAAAGACAACGCTCGCCGCAGCAAGAAGAAGGTCAGCCTGCTTACGCAGGAAAAGGTCGAGTTCGTTGATTACAAGGACATCAACATGCTTCGTCGGTTTATGTCCGACCGAGCAAAGATTCGTGCCCGTCGTGTCAGCGGCAATGACTCACAGCAGCAGAAGGAAATCGCACGAGCAATCAAGAATGCTCGTGAAATGGCACTTCTGCCCTACACCAACCGTGTCACCACTCAGCGTGGCGGCGGTCGTGACCGTGGCGAACGCGGTGACCGTGGAGATCGCGGCGATCGCGGGCTGAAGCTCGAGAACGCAGAAATCCGCGAACCCGTGACTGCCGATGTCGTGATCGAGGAACTCGAGGCGACATTTGTTGACGCCGAGACCACCGAGGTCGAGGTTGTTGCTGAAACCGTGGAGGTCACCGAATGAAGCTCTTGCTCCGTTCCGACGTCAATGGTGTTGGCAAGAAGGGTGATGTGGTTGAGGTGGCCGATGGTTTCGGTCGCAACTACCTGCTCCCCAAGGGTTTCGCAGTTCTGGCGACCCGTGGTGGAGAAGCCCAGGCCGCATCGATGCGCCGTTCACGCGATCAGCGTGACGCCGCCGATCGTTCGGCAGCTTCAGATATCGCTGCCAAGCTCGTGCCCGCGGTAATCGCCGTGTCGGCTCGTGCGAAGGCCGAAGGCGATCTCTTCGGCTCGGTCAGTGTCAGTGAAGTAGTTGCCGCGGTTGCAGCGCAAACCGGCATCGAACTCGATCGTCACTCGATTCACATCGACGAAGCGATCAAGACGGTTGGCACGCACTCCGTGTCGGCCCGCCTGCACCCCGAGGTGCAGTTCCAGATCACCGTTGAGGTTTCGCCGGCCTGAGCCAGCGAGGTCAACGAGTACGAGACCGAAGGGCCGGTTCGCCGGCCCTTCGGCGCGTTTTCCCAGCGTGTGACGTTGGGCTTAATGACTCAGTCAAGGATTCGTTGTCCACACTGTGGGACCTGTAGTGCTGTCACAGGTCTTTTCTAGAGTGATCCCATGGTACGTAAGGGATTCGACAGATTCAGTACTCCACAGGACGCGAAGGTTGTCCACACTCCGTCCACAGGGTCGTCCCCCGAAAAAACCGGGGTTGTACCTCTACCGATCCCCAGCCAATCCGGGAGAGGCTTAGGGCCTCATGAGTGAGTACGACGAACCTCGATCCGCCAACCGCCCTGCTGGGTCCGGTCGGGTCCCACCCCACAATCTCCAAGCCGAGGAGTCACTTCTTGGCGCCATGCTTCTTTCCAAAGAAGCGGTCTCGATCGCGTCCGAAGTGCTGACGGCGGACAACTTCTATAAGCCAGCGCACGCACACATCTTCGATGCCATCACTTCGTTGTCGGCCAGCGGTGAACCAGCCGACCCCGTCACCGTTGCCGAAGAACTCAGTCGTGCCGGTTTGCTCGAGGCCATCGGTGGTCCTGCCACGCTCGTCAACCTTCAAGCGGCAACGCCGGCGGTATCGAGTGCGTCGCGCTATGCCCGCATCATTGAAGAGCACGCACTGTTGCGTCGTCTTATTGGTGTCGCTAGTGAAATTGCCGAGATGTCCTATGGCCTGCCCGAAGACGTCACGAAGACTGTCGACCAGGCCGAAACCATGGTGTTCGAAGTTGCGCAACGTCGCGCCACCGACACGCTGGCGTCATTGTCCGATCTGCTTGGTACCAACCTCGATCATCTCGAAGATGTCGTAAGTCGAGGCGAGACCATCACTGGCATGCCCACGGGTTTCCTCGATCTCGATGACCTGCTTTCTGGCCTGCAACCCAACGCTCTCTATGTTGTTGGTGCCCGGCCTTCAATGGGAAAGACCGCGCTCGCGCTTGGTATGGCGTGCAACGCCGCGATCGAGTCGCATCGTCCGGTGTTGTTGTTCTCGCTCGAAATGGGTCAACTCGAACTCACACAACGTTTGTTGTGTGCCGAGGCCCGCGTCGATTCGCGCAAAGTGCGTACCGGCCAACTCACCGAATCCGATTGGGGCAAGATCGCGCACGCCACAGGGCGTCTTGCCGATGCGCCTATCTGGATCGACGACAACCCCAACGTCACCATCATGGAAATTCGCGCCAAGGCGCGGCGGTTGCGCAGTCGTCTCGGCGATCTCGGTTTGATCGTGGTCGACTACTTGCAGCTCATGAGCGGCCGATCGAATGCCGAAAACCGTCAGGTGGAAATTTCTGAAATTTCACGAGGTCTCAAGATTCTCGCTCGTGAACTCGAATGCCCGGTTGTGGCGCTTTCGCAGCTTTCACGACAACTCGAAATGCGGGCCGATAAGCGCCCGATGCTCGCCGACCTTCGTGAATCGGGCGCAATCGAACAGGACGCCGACGTGGTCATGTTCATCTACCGAGACGACGTCTACAACCTCGACTCGCCCGATCGCGGCACCGCCGAGATTCTCATCAGCAAGCACCGAAACGGGCCCACCGGCATGGTCCGCCTTGCGTTCCTTGATCACTACACAAAGTTCGCCAACATGGCTCGAGGAACCTGAGCGTTCGCTGAGGGTTGGTCGTACGATTGCCCCATGAAACTGGGCGATGAAGTCACCGTGCATATGAATGCCACGCCGCAACAGGTTTGGGCGCTGGTCAGTGATGTCACACAGATCGGGCGCTACAGCCCCGAAACCTTTGAAGGCGAATGGCTCGACGGAGCAACTGGCCCGGCAGTGGG
>WLMU01000017.1 GCA_009700115.1 Actinomycetota bacterium | reverse complement strand
TCGAAGAAGCAATCCATGTCCTCACCGGCCGTACAGCCGAATTCTTTGGTCTCAACGACCGCGGCGTCATTGCTCAAGGAAAGATCGCCGACCTCGTGGTGTTTCGTCTTGACGAACTTGAGCTTCGAGCCGAAGAACGCGCCTACGACGTTCCCCACGGAACATGGCGCTTCACTCGCGCTCCTGCGGGCTTCCGCGCCACCATCGCCGGCGGCGTTCCCACGTGGATCGACGGTGCTTCGACCGGAGCGCATCCCGGAAAAGTTCTCCAGCCCATCAAACGCTGAGTCCACTACTCTGCCCGCAGGGGTAGATCATGAGCGATTCTTCATCATTAGACGTCGATCAATTACGAGCTCGATATAGCGCCGAACGCGAACGCCGACTCCGATCTGACGGCATCGACCAGTACCTCGAGACATCTGGAAGTTTCGAAAGTTACGCGCGAGATCCATGGGCCGAGGAAACCATTGAGCGCGATCCACTCTTCGACGAGGTCGACGTTGCCCTCGTCGGCGCAGGCTTTGGAGGACTGCTGACCGGAGCGCGTCTTCGAGAACTGGGCGTTGACAAGATCAGGCTCATCGACAAAGCCGCCGACGTCGGCGGAACTTGGTATTGGAATCGTTACCCGGGCGTTGCTTGCGACGTTGAGTCCTACATCTACATGCCATTGCTTGAAGAAACCGGCTACATGCCCAAAGAGAAATACAGCAAAGGCGATGAGATCTTCGAACATTGCCAGCGCATCGCCACAACATTCGATCTTTATCGCCATGCACTTTTCCAAACGGAAATTTCCGACATGCGATGGGATGAAGACGCCGAACGCTGGGTCATCACCACCAACCGTGGCGACTGTTTCAAGGCGAAATTCGTTTCTCTGGCTACCGGACATCTTCAGAAACCCAAGCTTCCCGGAATACCCGGTATCGAGTCGTTCAAGGGACACACCTTCCACACAAGTCGGTGGGATTATTCCTACACCGGCGGAAATTCTCACGGCGGCCTTTCAGGGTTGGCTGACAAACGAGTCGGAATCATCGGAACCGGAGCAACCGCTGTTCAATGCATCCCCCACCTCGGTCGAGATTCACAGGAACTCTTGGTTTTTCAACGAACGCCATCATCAGTCGATGTACGCGCCAATCGAGAAACCGATTCAACTTGGGTTGATTCACTCACACCAGGATGGCAACGAGAACGGATCGAGAACTTTCAGATCCTCACCGCCGGAGGAATCGTCGAAGAAGACCTTGTCGATGATGCATGGACAAGCATCACCAAGAAACTCCTCGCCATGCGCCTCAACAACACCTCAGGCCTAAGCCCTGAAGAACTCGCCAAAACCATGGAGATCGCAGATTTCACCAAGATGGAAGAGGTCCGGGCACGAGTCGATGAACTCGTCGACGACGCAGCCACCGCCGAAGCATTGAAACCTTGGTACCGACAGTTCTGCAAACGTCCTTGCTTTCACGACGAATACCTGCAGAGCTTTAATCGAGACAACGTCAGGCTCGTCGACACCAAAGGGAAAGGTGTTGAGCGAATCACCGAAACCGGAGTTGTGGTCAACGGCGTCGAACATGAACTCGACTGCTTGATCTACAGCACCGGCTTCGAAGTAGGTACCGACTACGCCCACCGCACTGGCTTCGAGATCTACGGGCGAACTGGCGAGAGCCTCAGCGAAGCTTGGGAAGACGGAGTGCGCACGTATCACGGACTCCTTCTGAACGGATTCCCGAACCTGTTCATGCAGTCGATCGCCCAAGCAGGATTCACCGTGAACTTCCCGTACTTGATTGAGATCCAGGCAACACATTCGGCATGGTTGATCAACGAGGCACTCACTCACCAACTCGGCCCGATCGAACCCACCGAAGAGGCTGAAGCCGCTTGGGTGGAAACCATCGTGCTCCGCAATCAGGGCTCAGCCGAAAGTTCCGCCAATTGCACTCCCGGCTACTACAACAAAGAAGGCATGCCTGACGATCGATCCCGTCAATCAGGTATGTACTTTGGCGCCCCCACTGAATACGGAGACATCCTGCGTGAATGGCGTGAAAGTGGAACACTTACTGGAACGACCCAGCAAAGAGAGGGCGAACGCCATGCTCAACGGAACCTTTGATCCTTCCCGCTACAAGTGGCGCAGCGTTTCAATTGACGGTGGCCCTCACAAGATCAATCACGACTACACAATCTTGGGTCATGACCTCGACGCCGGAACCCTCGACATGGTCGTGCGTTGGAGTGGCGATGGCGGCCACTGCCCAATTCATCGTCACACAGCGACAACCACGGTGATTGTGCTCGAGGGCGAACAACATCTTTGGGACATCGACAAAGGTGGAGTCGTTGGCGACCATCGCATGCGCAAGGCAGGCGATTACGCGCTCACCGGCGCAGAATCGCTGCCCCACCTTGAGCGCGGTGGTGATAACGGTGGAGTGGTCTTCTTCGGCGCACATTCGCCCACAGGACTGCTCTACGAAATCGTCGACGAAGACCTCAACGTGGTTTCCAATGTCACGATGGAATCGATCCTGGCGGACTTCAAAGCCAACACCTGACTCCGATCGGACGACGGATGTGACCGGACGGTAACCTTCGTCTATGACCGCTCCGGACCTCACCACTGCCGCTTCCGTCATCGAGACCGCCCACGGGATCGTCGACGCTGGCATTCGCCACATCGCCGCCAATGGTGGCCCTGATGCCAATCAGGTTGTGGCCTACGACATTGCCCACGCAGCGTCGGCAGTCGAGACCGGACGAGCGATGCTCACCTACGGCACCAAGGGCGAGCTTGAAGCGAAATTGGCCTGCGCCTTTGTTGCCGACGCCATTGGTGAACTGCTTCCAAAACTCTTCGGCCGTGAAGCCGAATGGAACATCGCTCCCGGCGTGCTCGACAGCACACGCGAGTTCGTCGCCACATACCGAGCACCCGAATTTCTTGCATCGCTGGCCGACACTCCCGGACCTCGTCACCTCGAGAGCGATTTCGAAATGGTGCAGGACACCTTCCGACGATTCGCGAACGAAAAGATCGCACCCGTCGCGGAACACATCCATCGCGAAAACTTGGATATTCCCGAAGATCTCATTCAGGGTCTGGCCGAACTTGGTGGCTTCGGCCTCTCGGTTCCGGTGGAGTACGACGGTTACAGCGAAGGCGGCGAAAGCGAATACATGGGCATGGTCGTCGCCACCGAAGAACTGGCCAAGGTCTCCCTTGGCGCTGGTGGTTCGCTCATTACTCGTCCCGAAATTCTCACTCGCGCTCTTCTTGCTGGTGGTACCGAGGAACAACGACGCGAATGGCTTCCAAAGTTGGCATCGGCCGAGGTCATGGCTGCCGTTGCTGTCACCGAGCCTGATTACGGCTCCGACGTTGCTGGCGTTAAGGCCACTGCTACCCCGACCGATGGTGGCTGGCTCATCAACGGCGTCAAGACCTGGTGCACATTCGGTGCTCGCGCCGATGCGCTCATGCTGCTGGCCCGCACCAACACCGATAAGTCACTCACCCACAAAGCACTCACAATGTTTGTCGTGCCAAAACCACGAGGCGAAGGCCACGGTTTTGCATTCGTGCAGGACGCTGGTGTTGATGGCGGCGCACCGGGTGGCGGAAAGATGGAAGGTCGGGCAATCGACACCATCGGCTACCGCGGCATGCACTCGTACGAAATCGCGTTCGACAACTGGTTTGTTTCCGAAGCAAATCAGGTTGGCGGCGAGCAAGGTCTCGGCAAGGGTTTTTATTACCAGATGGCCGGTTTCGAAAACGGTCGCCTACAAACCGCTGCTCGCGCCGTCGGCGTCATGCAGGCCGCATACGAAGATGCTCACCAGTACGCGCTCGATCGCGTGGTCTTCGGTCAGCCCATTGCCGAGTATCAATTGACGCAAGCAAAGCTCGGGCGCATGGTCGTGCTGACTCAGGCGGCTCGCCAGTTCTCCTACGAGGTCGCCAAGCTGATGGCGAATGGCGGAGGAATTCTTGAAGCCTCAATGGTGAAGGCCTATGTCTGCAAGGCCGCCGAATGGGTATCTCGCGAAGCTATGCAGATCCATGGTGGCTTTGGTTATGCCGAGGAATACAACGTCAGTCGTTACTTTGTCGATGCACGAGTGCTATCGATTTTCGAAGGCGCTGACGAAACCTTGTGTTTGAAGGTCATTGCTCGCCGCATGCTCGATGCGGTGAAGTAACCAACAAATCACAGCCGTTAACTAAGCGCAGCGATCGCGTCGGCAACGGCGAGGATGCGTCGCGCAGTATCGACATGCAGGTTCTCGATCATTCTTCCGTCGACAGTCACGACACCGCGGCCTTCGGCCTGCGCTTCATCGAATGCGGCGATCACTTTCCGTGAGTACTCGATCTCGTCAGCGGACGGCGCAAAGACCTCATTGCAAGGTTCAACCTGACTTGGATGAATAAGCGTCCGCCCGTCGAATCCGAATTGCTTGCCTTGAACACATTCGGCTCGAAAACCTTCGTCGTCTTTGATGTCGTTATAAACGCCATCGAGGATGACTTTCCCGGCCAAACGAGCGGCCATCAGACATTTCTGCAATCCAAATAGCAGAGGGGCCCGACCGGGAACGTGCTCCGCGTATAACTCTTTCGCCAAATCATTCGTGCCCATGACGAGAACGGTGAGTCGATCAGAAGCGGTGGCAATTGACTCTGCGTTCAAGACCGCCACTGGCGTCTCAAGCATCGCCCACAGCTTGGTGTGTGCTGGTGCCCCGGCCGCTTCAAACGCTGCGATGAGTTGAGCAACTTCCTCGGCAGAATTTACTTTCGGTACAACGATTGCATCCGGCCCTGCAGCGGCTGCAGCGGAAATGTCATCCTCGTGCCATTGCGTGCCAATGCCATTAATGCGGATCGCAATTTCCTTTGCGCCGTATTCGCCACTTGCTGCTGCGGCACAGACTCGGGTTCGCGCTTCGGGCTTGGCGTCGGGAGCAACAGCATCTTCGAGGTCGAGGATCAACGCATCGGCAGGAATGCCTTTGGCTTTTTCCAGAGCGCGTTCATTCGCCCCAGGCATATAGAGAACAGAACGTCGAGGACGAAGCGCTTCACTCATGTCGGTAATCCTCAAAGTCCATAGGTAGCGGCGAGTTCGGGGTCATCGGCCGCCAGCGAACTCGCGAGTTCCACCATGACTCGACACTGCTTGACCGATGCATCGTCTTCCATTTTCCCGTCGAGCATGAGTGCTCCGGTTCCGTCGCCCATTGCCTCGATAACTCGACGCGCGTGCGCAACATCGGCTGGATCGGGACTGAAAACGCGCTTGGCGATGGCGATCTGCACCGGGTGAAGACTCCATGCGCCGACACAACCGAGCAAGAACGCATTACGGAATTGGTCTTCACACGCGACGACATCGGCGATATCACCAAAGGGTCCATAGAACGGGAGGATTCCGTTCGCCACGCACGCATCGACCATTCGAGAGATCGTGTAGTGCCAGAGATCTTGCTGGTAGACGGTGCGATCGCCATCGATGTTGCCATCGACAGGGTCTTGACGGACGAGGTAGCCGGGATGACCGCCGCCAACCCGCGTGGTCTTCATGCCGCGGTTCGCTGCGAGATCGGCAGGGCCGAGTGAAAGACCCTGCATCCGCGGACTGGCACCACAAATCTCTTCGACATTGGCAACGCCGCGAGCGGTCTCGAGAATTGCATGCACGAGAATCGGCCGATCCAACTTCGCCTTGGCTTCAAGTTGTGCAAGAAGTCGATCGACGTAGTGAATGTCTTCTGGACCTTCGACCTTCGGAATCATGATGACGTCGAGCTTGTCGCCGATTTCGGAAACGACAGTAACGATGTCATCGAGACCCCAAGGTGAATCAAGTGAGTTCACACGAGTCCAGAACTGAGTCTTGCCGAAGTCGATGGTCTTGCCCACATGTACAAGACCAGCGCGCGCTGCCTCTTTATCGGCAGCGGGAACGCCGTCCTCAAGATTGCCAAGCAGCACATCGACCGTTGGGACGATCTGCGGAAGTTTGCTCACCATCTTCTCGTTCGAAGGAGGAAAGAAATGGATCATGCGGGCGGGCTTTACCGGAATCTCACGAACCGGCTCGGGGGCACCCACAGCAAGCGGGCGGAAGAAGTCCTTGGGATTTCGCATGCCTTGAAACTATCGGCCTGAAGCCTCCGATAACGACGTAGGCCGTGCCGACTCCTTCACCATGAACCCGCTACGGCCCTGAATCATGAAGGCATCGACCAATCCGAGTATCCGCCAGACCGCATCTTCGGCGGTCACCCCGCCCGGATGGATGTTGGAAACGAGGTTTCGTTGGGCATCGGTATCGCCGGTTCGCGGGCGATGAGCCAGATAGGCAGACAGGCTTTCGGCCGTGGCCAGCCCTGGCCGCTCGCCAATAAGTAGGACCACATTCTGAGCATCGAGGGCCTCGCCAATGTCGTTCATGGCTCCGACACGGCAATTGCGAATAACGAATGGACGACCAACCGACCATCCACGGGCTGCCGCGTGATTAAGCAATGGTTCGAGCAGCGCTGGAACTTGAGAGGTCACTGCAAGTGGTGAGAGACCATCGCCAATCACGACTTGCAGATCAACACCAGATGGACAGTTCTCACGAAGAGTTTCGGCGACACCATCAGCCAATCGACGACCTTTGTCTGGTCGAGCCAAATACTCTTCGCGCGAAGTGGCCTCGCTCTCGACCTCAAACAGATCGAAGCGTTCCGCGAGTTCCTTCATTGGTGATTCGTCGAGCGAAAAGGTCGCATTGAGCGCATCTTTCGCAAATGCATGATCGGCGCGTAACTGCAATTGTGTTGATGTCCGGTAGGCAGTTCCGGCACGACCGATGAGCAACCGCGCGGGCGTAACTTTCGAAATATCGCCACCAACTTCGACCGCGCTACTGAGCGTGTCAGGCAGATCCTCGCTCATCGACCCAACTCCTTGACTGACTCGGCGAACGCCTGCAGCGATTCAGGTCCGTTTGCCGAACCTTCTGCCAACCGGCCGTCCACAAAAATTCCGGTTTGCTCGAGCCACACCGCGAACTCTGGGGCGGGACGCGCTCCAACAAGTTCGCGAACGCCGGCGGCATCGTGATAGCTCGTTGATTGATAGTTGAGCATGACATCGTCGGAACCGGGAACGCCCATCACGAAGTTGCAGCCAGCAGTCGCGAGCAGAACGAGCAACTGGTCGGTGGTGTCTTGATTGGCCTCTACGTGGTTCGTGTAGCAAATGTCGATTCCCATAGGCAGCCCCAACAATTTGCCCATGAAGTGATCTTCGAGTCCGGCACGGATGATTTCCGTCGCATCGGCCAGATACTCCGGACCAATGAAGCCCACGACTGAATTCACGAGGAATGGGTCAAACGCGCGCGCAACCCCATACGCACGCGCTTCGCACGTGAGCTGATCGACGCCACCGTGACCATCGACAGAAAGTGCAGTGCCCTGCCCAGTCTCGAAATACATGATGTTCTCGCCGATGAATCCGTCGCGGGCAGCATGCGAGGCCAGCACCGCTTCGCGGCCGTCTGCCAGACCCTGCAACGTCACGCCAAAACCGGCATTCGTCGCTTCCGTGCCACCAATACTTTGAAAGAGCAGATCCACTGGAGCACCGCGCTCTAGCGAAGCGAGTTGTGTCGTGAAATGAGCGAGGACGCATGATTGCGTAGGCGCGCCCACTGCACCGATGAGGTCGTGAAGTGCATGTTCGAGCGCTACGACGTTCTCGATTGCGTCACCAGCAGGATTGACGCCAATCACAGCATCCCCGCAACCGAACATCAGCCCATCGAGTGCAGAGAGCACAACGCCAGCGATGTCGTCGGTGGGGTGATTCGGCTGAATCCTCACACCAAGCACGCCACGCTCACCCATGGTGTTGCGGCAACGGGTCACGGACCGGAGTGGCGCCGCAGCAGTTATGAGATCGCGAGCACTCATGATCCGAGCAGCAGCAGCGACCATTTCTGGCGTCAGGGCGCCCTTCACACCTCGTTGCCACTCCGACGCGAAATTGGAAGAAAGGACCAGTTCTCGCAGTTCTCCGACCGTTAGTGATCGAAGTTTCGCGAACTCCTCACGATCAAGAGAGTCAACGATCAGGCCCGTTACGTCGTCTTCGAGGAGCGGTTCGTCAAGAAAGGCACTAAGCGGAACTTCAGCCAGGGCCATCTTTGCGGCCACTCGTTCTCGTTCGGAACTGGCAGCAATCCCCGCGAGACGATCGCCAGCTTTGGGTTCATTCGCCCGCGCCATGAGTTCGCGAAGGTCGAGAAAGTTGAACGTTTCGCCGCGAAGGGTGACGGAGCGTTTCACGCGTCCACCAGATCGGCCGGAACTATTTGCTCAGACAAAAGAGTAGCGAAACGATCTGGGTCGCCACCCACCCAGTTTCGACACAACGGCAAGCCTTCGACGTAACACGAGATGTATGCCCGCCACGTTGGTGAGGTCAGAAACTCAATTGCTTTTGAGGCTCGAGCATGAGGGAGGAGCCCCCATCGTTCGATATAGGCGACGACGTCATCGACTGGGGTGTCGTCTTCATGAAGCAACCACGCCGCATTCGCGCGAACGGCGTCCATCGATTCACTTGCAACCCTCACCGCATGAGCGATTTCTGGATCAAAATTGATCCCGTTACTGCGTAAATGTTCCGCAATAAGGAGGTCAGGAACTTCCCCAGCGATGATTTCCAGCGCGAGATCGGCGAGACCCTCCGCAATCAGGCACTGAGGTGTTCCGACACAGAAGATCGATTCTTCCTGCCACCCGCGAGAACGAACGAGACCGGATTCTTTTCGCGAATGTTCGGTGTGGTGGCCGGGATAGGCCTCGTGCGCAACCAGGTGACCAATGCTTGTTGCCAGTACAGGCAGGTCGGTGTTTATGGCGACGCGACTCTGCAGGTTTCCCTCGTAGTAGTTGAAACCAGACCACGGCTGATTCGTTGCGAGTTCCCACGTGATGTGCTCACCCTCGGGTAAACCGAACTGCCGTTGTGTTCGTTCTCGGAAATCTTCAGCAATCGAACGGAGAACTGCCTCGAGCCGATCGACGGGAATTGCCTGCGCTTCTCGCCACTCGATGATTCGTTCACGCACTGGGCCTGAACCGGGCAGGACCGCATCAAGACGCGCGTGGGCTGCTTCGAACTGGCCTTCTTCACGAAGGGTCGGACGCACGCCGTAGCACCACTCAACTTCGTCGACATACGCGATCTCCTCCCCCGCCATTTTGCGAGCGGAGGTATGCATGCCCGTAGCTTGAGCGCGTAACCACCGACGGCGCGAGACATCGAGAACGTCTTCGTCCACTCCGACATCGAGATCAACAACGAGTTGTCCGGCGCTCGCGACTAAAAAGTCGGGGGCAAGCACGGGTTCAACCGAAACTCGATCGGCAATCGCTTCTGGTCCGTAATACGCGTCGACAAAACCATCGACGTGACGACCCATTCGCAACCCGAGTTCGATGTAGCGGTCAACGATCGACGAATCTGTGACCGGCGCGCTCATGACCCAAACTCTACCGGCGACCTAGATGACGTCGCCCTTAAACAATTCTGTAGCGATCGGACAATCGGTGCGGCGCAACGCATCGGCCACCGCCTGAGGACCAGTGGGCCCAACAATTTTGTCGATCATCGATAGCGGTACGACCTCGTCGTCAGCGTCCCACGGTTCGTCAGGAATGATCCGATCGCGAACTGGTTCCCACATCCTCTGCGGAAGGAACCGCCCAACGCCGGCAACCGCCCACACCGGTACCTCGTGTGCTTTTGCGACCGACACAGCGGCCAAGGATCCGGAAATTCCTAGCCATTCGGTCGGTGCAACAACGGATGCCTCGAGCAATACGAGGTCGGCATCGGCAACGGCCGCGCCGAGTCCGGCAAGCGGAACATCGATGGCATTCACGTCGGCGTCGACGAGTTGCATTACAAGACCGCCACCTTCTTGGTGCACATCGACGACCAAGACTTCAACGTCTCCCCGCCGAGGAAGTGCGGCTCCGATGAGTTCAGGCCAACCGAGAATGACGATCGTGGCTTCATCAGGAAGCGAATGTGCCAGTTCCACCGAAGTTTTATCGCCCTCGAGTTCTTCGAGGGCGGCGCGGATTTCGGCGTAGGGATCGCCGGCACAAAGAACGCGTGCGCACAGCCATACCAACGGAGCAGATCCGGGCTGACGCTGAACCATTCGTCGGCACGCAGTGACGAGACCCTGAGGGTCATTGGCATAACTCGCCAGAGCTCTCGCTGTTTCGGAGACAATGACGCTCTGGGGATACCCCGTGGCTCTTGCCACATAGCGAAGTCGTTCAACCGGGTGCATCAGAGTCGCACCCTACCGAGATGCGAACGAGATTCAGGCCGTGTAGCCGGGCTTGAAGATCATGAGATAGAGCATGACAACAAGGATCAGGTGACCAATCCCCGTTGCCATCATGATGCGACCGCGAGCGGCAGCGTTTCCATCGCGGAATGCCTTGATGGCCGGTCGAGCGACAAAGAACAGAACCGCAAGCAGAACGATCCACAGCACCGCAGCAATAGAGATCCACGTTTGCGACATCTTGAACATTGCCTCGGGGGCTCCATCAGCTTTGCTCATTGCCGCGAGACCAAAGCCCAAGATCCCGGCAAGACCGATACCGGGGAGCGAAAAACGAAGAATCGACACCTCGAGTCCATCGGCCGCTGCTTTGTCTCCGTTGGCCGTAAGGCGAACAAGGACAGGTGTGAGCCAAAGCGGGGCAAAACCGATGATCACAGCGAGGATGTGGATCAGCAGAACAATTCGGTACCCGGTCGCATCAGTTGGATTCACGGCAGCGAGGATGTTCATGGAGTCTCCTGAGGTCTGAGCCGGGCAGAGGCCCGTGTGCACTGACAAGAACCTACTCGCGCTACGTTCTGAGGCTGTGACTACCGATGTGCAGGCTTCCGTAGAACTAAATCCCCTCACTGGCGAAAGCCGTCCGATCTCGGAATGGACCACCAACTTCCATCTGGCGATCGTGGCCCTGGACCCTTTTACGAACGAAAGTTCCTGGATCCTTAAGACCGCTCTCCGGATTCTTCGTGATTATTCCGAGGCCGACGTTCGCATTGCACTGCTCGTTACCGCGAGCGAATCGGAGGTCCGCGACTACGTCGGACCTCTGGCTTCAGAGATCTTGGTCTTCGCCGATCCCGACCGAACCGCCGCCAAAGCGTTTGGCCTCGAAACCCTTCCTGCCTTTGTGCACATCAACCAGGCCCATCAGGTTGAAGCATCTGCGCAGGGATGGAACCCTCAAGAGTGGGCAACGGTCGCAGCGAATCTTTCGGCCCGTATGGACTGGACAGTGCCAGAGATTCCCGTCAACGGTGACCCTTCGCCGTTTGCCGGAACTCCGATCTGACGCTGATCTCGCCTGAATTCAGCGAGCGATCCACAACTGAGCGAGCGACACAGTTGCTCCGTCTTGACCAAGTCCGTCAACTCCTGAACCCGTTGACCATCTGGTGACATCACGCAGTTTTGGCGATGACACGATCACTTCACGGACCTGCACGAGGAACAAATAGGGCAGATCGATTGCGATCTGTTCTTGGACAGTGCCGTAATCATCAACCTGCCGGGTGACATCGGCCGTTGAACGAGCGTCGGTAAACGCCCTCGTAACAAGCGGATTGACATACCTTGTCGTATTGCTGCTGACCGCAGTTCGCTCTGCAGGAATGCCATAAAAGAGCGGCTCATAGAAATCGGGATGAGACGAGCCAAACCCCACCTGCAAAATGGCTTGGAACTGGCCGATCGCTGCGGCAAGAGAAAGCGTCGCTGGCTCTACAAGATCGATTACCAGGTCGATCCCTGCTTGTTCGAGTTGTCCACGCCAGATTGACGCAACGCGCTCCATCGTCGTCCCGGGAGCAACAAACAAGTGAAAGGTGAGCGGAAGTCCGGTGTCTTTCGTGTAGTCCTCCACCTGCTTCTTTGCACGATCCACGTCGCGAGCGGGAGCCGACCGGTCAACGAACCACGGAGACGTATCGCTCATCATCCCTCGGGCAATCGTGCCCTGACCGGCGAACGCCTTCGAAAGAATGTCGGCCCGATCCGTCGCATACGCCACAGCCCGACGAGCGGACAATCGATCGAATGGAGCTTTGCCCGTCTCCAAGGCGATGTTCACCTTTGGACGCTCCGCGTTCCGATCATCATGAATCGTGATTTTGGAATCTCGGTTCTGCACACTCTCAAGACGAACGAGTTGTCGTGGCTCATCGACTGCGGCCATGCCAACTTTTCCGTCGATTGCTGCGGTTACACGATCAGCGGCGTCCGGAATTGGAACAAATCGAACAGCGTCGAGATGGGGTAAACCCTTTTTCCAATATGTGGGGTTCTTCACCAGGGTCGTTACGCCCGCTTCATCAACCCCTGACCAGAGAAACGGTCCAGTCCCAACCGGGCGCGGATCGAACCCTAAAAGCGTGGCCGGTGCTGCGATCGTTCCGATGCGAGTCGTGAGCACCTCGGGAAACATCGACCACGCCGTCGACATCGTGACGACAACGGTTTGTGGATCAGTCGCTGTCACCGTGGAGATGGGTGCGAGCAAGCTGGCGTTTGCCTCATCGTTCTGTTGAGCCTTCAAATTAAACGCAACAACTTCTGCAGTCAGAGGCGCGGAGTCGCTGAACAAGATTCCCGGACGAATCGTTAGCGTCCATGCCGTGAAGCTTGCATTCGGCACAATTTTTGCAAGAAGTTCGGGAACGGGCTGATCGTTTTCATCACGAACCATGAGTCGGTCATAGACCGCTCGCGCTGCTTGCAGCTCATCGGTGGTCCATTGCCCTCCATTCGGGGCCCATCTCGCCGGCGTAGCAGCAACGGCTATATCGAGGGAGCCGCCTTCGATCGGCCCCGATGCGTTCACGACAGTTGACGAGGTCGACTCCGTCGTTGCCGCTGGCGTCGTTTTTGAGTCTGAGCAACCTGCCAACGACAAAACGGCGAAGCACACGGCGATTGATGTGCCAAGTCGAACGAAGCGACCAAAGGGGGAACGGGGGGCGTGCAAGGTCTACGACTGTACGCGGCCAGACCCCTATCGAGCGGTCGCTGCTGCAGCAGTGGGCACAAACTCAAAGAAGTGCGAGGATGACTCATGACCAGCGCTATCAAAGTCCGAGTCGGAATCGGCCTCGGAACCCTGTCTGGAGCAGCGAGTCCCGATCGTTTCGCGTCAATTGTCGACCGCTGTGAATCGCTCGGATTCGATTCTTTATGGATGTCGGAACGGATCGGGGCCGAGACGCCCGATCCGATGATCGCCCTGGCCATCGCTGCCGGTCGCACGACACGAATGAAACTCGGCACCTCAGTATTGGTTCTTCCCGGCCGAAACCCGATCATCCTTGCGAAAGAGATGGCGACCCTCGACGCACTTTCCGGCGGACGCTTCCTTCCCGCCGTAGGTCTCGGAGCAGTCGACCCTCCAGAACAACGAGCATTCGGAGTTGAACGAAGAGAACGCGGTCGGCGCCACGATGAAGCGCTCGCGTTAATGCGCGCGTGTTGGACCGGCGAAGTCATCTCTCATCACGGAGAGTTCTTCTCTGTCGATGATGTTCAGGTGTTACCTCGCCCCACACAATCGCGACTCGATGTTTGGCTCGGAGGCATCGCCCCTAGCGAACTTCGTCGAGTGGGACGCGTTGGCGACGGATGGTTGCCTTCGTTCTGTTCGCCCGCCGACGTTGCCGAAGCAATTCCTGTGATCGAAGCCGCTGCAGCAGAATTCGGCCGCACGATGGACCCGCAGCATTACGGCGCACTCATCTCGTACTCGGACGGACCACTCCCCCAGCGCTTTGTGGACATGATCGAACGCCGCCGACCGGGACTCGACCCTCGTTCCATCATCCCAACCCGAGATGCACTTCCGTCGCTGTTGAAAGAATTTATCGATGCCGGCGCGTCGAAGTTCGTGATCATTCCGCTTGTGGGCGATGCTGACCCCGATTCGGAACTCAGCGCTCTCGCCGAGTCACTCCTTCCCTTCGAGACCTAAAACGGGTTCACGAACTACGGAACTGATTCCATCTTGTGAGTTCTTCAGCGGGCTTGCGCGGGGTGATGCGGAAGTCCGTGCCGATTGTGTGGGCGATAGGGAACAGACCCACCTGCATCCATTCGTCATAGGGAATGCCCAACACTTCGGCAACTTCGCGCTCTCGGATCAACGTCAACGTTGTCCAAGCAGATCCCAGTCCGCGTGATCGAAGCGCAAGCATGAATGACCACAGCGCAGGGACAACTGAACCCCAACGCCCCGCCTGCCAAAAGGTGGACGTGCGCTCGGCGTGGGCCCCAGAGCCGTGCCCGTCCGTCCGACCGGCAACGATCGGAACACAAAGAACCGGAACCTTCTCAATATTCTCGGCGAGGTACGCAACGCTGCGTGCAATTCGCTGTTGCGCCTCAGATGTTCGGTCCACCCGATCTTCAGCCGCATCAGTCCGAGGACGGCCGATGAAATCGGCCATGGCAGAGCGATAGATCGCTGCGAGTTTGGCTTTGGTCTCGGCGTCATCAACAAAAATAAATCGATAGGGCTGCTGGTTTGATCCGTTGGGCGCGTGAACAGCGATTTCCATGCATTCGCTGATCACGTCTCGATCGACTGGCCGTTCAAGATCGAGTCGTTGCCGAACCGATGGCGTCGTCATGAGAATTTCATCAGGGTCGTGAACAACTAATGGACCCTGAAACAAGGTTTCATAGGCGTTCAAGGTTCCCCAGTGTTCCCAGATGCGGTCAATCAGCCCGTCATCAGTGAATCGAAAAAGAAAGCCGTAAACGTTTTCGTAGGGCTTGCCGCCCGTGGTTGTTGCTTTATAGAGATGCTGACGGAAGACGTACGGCCCATCGGCGATCGTGTGCACGTCATGGAAACTGATTGTCGACAGGTCATACCGATCGATTCGGCGGCCGTTTGGTTGCGGTGGCGAGGGCGCTCGTCCCAAGATCCGCGCGCCTACTTCTTCTTTGCCACGGAACACTGTTTGTCCAGGTGCAGCGGGAAACTTTCCAAGACCGTTCCACCACTCGACGTCTTCAGTCATGAACGACAGTCGGTCGACCTCGCGTCCAGCGACAAAGAACTGTTCGACTAGCGATTTATTGCTTTCGCTCACTTGATCCCCCAACACACCGGTGACACTGTCGACGCCCTCTTGGGAGCGTACTGCGGAGCGACGAATCAGATCTTCAAGGGCTCGTCGCTGAGACCCATCTGCACTCGATCCACGAGTCCGCCGAATTTCTGCTTGATCTCGGCACTAACGGATTCGAGGTCACCAATCACAGCAAATTCACGAAGCATCTCGTCGGTAATGAGATCGGCCATCGCCACCCATTCGCCCTGCTTCGACAGACGATTGAGTTCATCGCCGACGTCGCCCCATCCGTGGTGATCGAGCACGCCGCGATAAGCGGGCGTCGAACCATAAAACGCGAGTTGCTGACGAACTGCGGCTCTCTTGGGAGCGATCTCGACTTCGTCGCGACCGACTGCGGACATGATCGGAATCGTCACTTCCACGTCGCCACGCAAACGATTAGACCGATCCAGCCCTTTCGCAAGATTGGTCATAGTGACCTCTCGCAGATACGAAGGTGTCGTAAACCCGTGTGCCATGAGTCCATCAGCGACTTCGCCCGCAATAGCCGTCATCGCCGGGCCAACAGCCGCAACAAAGACGCGTGGATTTCCGACCTCGCTTGGCCCCTGGCTGAACATTGGCGTCATAAGCGTGTGCTTGTAGTACTCGCCGCGAAACTCCAGTGGAGTTCCGTTCTCCCACGAGTCCCAAATTGCACGCATAGCGAGAACGAATTCGCGCATGCGTGCAGCGGGATCGGACCAGGGCATTGAAAATCGTTTGGTGATGTGAGGTTTGATCTGACTTCCCAAACCAACGATGAAGCGTCCACCTGAGAGTCGATTGATGTCGTTGGCAAGAACCGCAACGTTCATCGGATTTCTGGCAAATGCAACTGCGATGCCGGTAATGAGATCGATGCGTTCGGTTGATGCCGCCCCCATGGCCAGTGGCAGAAATGGGTCATGAGAGATCTCGACCGATACTGCTCCATCAAATCCGGCGTCCTCCGCCTGTCGAATTGCGGCAGCGGCGCTGGCCAGATCCCCATGGATGATTGCGTCAGTCTTCATGTCGCCATTCTGGTGTGTCTCTCCACATGGGTGCAGCGCTCATTCGGTGGATACGCTGCCGCAGTCCCGTATCTCGTTCTGGAGCACCTCAATGTCGATCGCCATCACCGAAGACCACCGAACGCTTGCCGACGTCACCGCCGACTTCCTCGAGCGACACAATTCACGAGGTGCGGCTCGGGAACTCCTCGAAGCTTCCGCCGAAACCATGCCGTCGTTCTGGTCAGCGCTTGCCGAACTCGGATGGCTAGGTCTTCACATTCCCGAAGAAAACGGCGGTTCCGGATTCGGGATGCCTGAACTTGTTGTTGTCGTCGAACAAATGGGTGCAGGAATCGCTCCAGGCCCTTTCGTCTCAACGGTGATCGCGAGCGCGTCCATTTCCGCATCTGCTCCCGCTGAGATCGCTTCCAAGCTGCTTCCGGGTCTGGCCGATGGTTCAGTTGTCGCCGGTATCGGTTTCGGAGACGCACTCTCATCAACATCCAACCGCGTTACTGGCACAGTGAAAACGGTCTTGAGCGGCGCTCTTGCCAATCTGTTTGTCGTCACCGTGGGCAGCGATCTTGCGATCGTCGACGCAGCAACAAAGGGCGTCGACGTTCGCCTCCTCTCAAATCTTGATCTCACTCGCCGAAGCGCTCAAGTCACCTTCGACGATGCAGAGGCGATCATCGTTCCCGGCGGCGCACAGTCACTCATCGACTTTGCGCGACTCCTCCTTGCCGCTGAAGCAACCGGTGTCGCTCGCGCAACAACAGACATGGCCGCAGACTATGCACGCGAACGTCAGCAGTTCGGACGAGCAATTGCCATGTTCCAAGCGGTAAAGCATCACTGCGCCAACATGCTGGTTGAAACAGAAATCGCCACTGCTGAAGTTTGGGACGCCGCGCGCGCTGCAGCCGCGGGGGGAGAACAGTTCTCCTACGCCGCAGCCATGGCTGCAGCCACTGCCGCACACGCTGGCGACCGGAACGCACAGCTCAACATTCAGGTCCACGGTGGTATCGGATTCACATGGGAACACGACGCGCACCTCTACTTGCGACGCGCACTTGCGATTGAAGCGCTTATCGACGCCGAGCAAGCGGCGATCGATATCACCACCCTCCTGCGCAAGGGCGTGAAGTTGGTGCGCTCTGTTGAACTTCCGCCAGAAGCCGAAGCATTCCGTTCTGAAGCCCGTTCAGCAATTGAGGCGGTCAAGGACCTTCAAGGAGCCGAGCAAGTTCAAGCACTCGTCGGCTCGGGCTATGCCGTTCCTCATTGGCCCAAGCCGTGGGGTCGTGCAGCAAGTGCGATTGAACAGCTCGTCATCGAAGAGGAATTCAATCGAGCAGGTTTCAAACGACCGAGCTACCAAATCACTGGGTGGGTCATCCTCACACTCACGCAGCACTCCACCGACGATCAGCTTGAACGTTGGATCATGCCTGCGCTCAATCAGGAACTCATTTGGTGTCAGTTGTTTAGCGAACCCGATGCCGGTTCCGATGCTGCGGGCGTGAAGACAAAGGCCGCCCGTGTCGATGGCGGTTGGCTCGTAAGTGGTCAAAAGGTTTGGACAACTGGCGCACATCTCGCCGCATTTGGTCTCATCACTGTGCGCACAAATCCCGATCTCCCGAAGCATCAGGGCATCACGTGCATGGTAGTCGACATGCACGCTGAAGGTGTCGAAGTTCGCCCACTGCGAATGGTGAACGGCGGCGCAGAATTTAACGAGGTGTTCTTCAACGACGTGTTCGTCCCTGATGACGACGTTGTCGGACCAGTTGATGGTGGATGGACAGTTGCCCGCGGAACGCTCGGCAACGAAAGCGTCAGCATCGGCAGCGGCGATGGCGCAATGGTGATTCCACCGGCTTCGTTCCTCGCCCCTTTCGACGCCAATCCCGCTCGACTTTCGGGTGGCGCTGGTCGAATCGGTCGCGCAACTGCTCGCTCACAAGCAGCAGAAACACTCAATGTGCGCAGTGCGCAGCGAGCGGTCGCGGGCGGCGAACCAGGGCCAGAGGGTGCAGTCACGAAACTTCTTCTCTCGGAAAATGCAGAAGAAGCGGCCGCGATCCTCTTTGAGCTGGCCGGGACAACCGGCGTTTACCTCGAAGACGAAGGATTCATGGGTGGCACGTTGCAACTCATGCACCGAGCGTTGGCAATCGCCGGAGGAACCTCAGAGATCAAGCGCAACCAGATCGGCGAGCGCATTCTCGGACTCCCCCGCGATCCGCTGATCAACTAGTTCGCAGGGAGCTGGAACCTCTTGGCACTTTCGAATCAGTGAATTCGTAGGCCACGATCACCAGAGAACCGATGACTTCCAGAGGTTTTTTATTGTGCCCGGAACGGGACTTGAACCCGTAAACCCTTGCGAGTCGGGGGGTTTAAGCCCCCTGCGTCTGCCAATTCCGCCATCCGGGCGGGAACTGATGCAACGGTACCGCCCCGACAGCAGTGGCCTCGCCGCTCGGATCAGGCCACTCGAGTCTGAGGCTGGCCCGCCGGCTGAGGACCACGGCGCCGGACGCTCTGAGCAGAAGGGCTGCCAGTGCGCTGCTTCGGCACGCCGGCGCCCTCGTGGGGCGCTGTGCCCCGCATGACATCGGCCTCGACCGCACCCCACATCACGGTGCGGGCAGCGCCAGCGGTGGGCCCAGAGAGCGAGTTCGAGACGATGACGCCGTCGATCATGTCGGCCAACACCGATACCCAGGGCCGGCCTTTGATTCGAACAGCAATGGTCACTGCCTCGCCCCCGAGGGCATCGGACTGCCGCTTCATGGTGCGATCGACGCCCGCCAAGCGCGGCGGGCTGCGGAAGCTCGGCACCACGAGCCCAGCGGCGCGCGCCACCTCGCCAAGAGTTCGGGCGGCGGCTGCGAAGCGCAGCGAGGAAGCTTCCATGGCCGCAACTATGCCAACAGGGTGTGACAGTCCCCACCAACGAGTGCGCCGCCGTACCATTCAGCGCGATGACTGTTGATGAGGCGCCACTCAATCCTGCCCAACAGGAGGTTCTCGATCTTCTCGGGGCGACCCCTGAGGACCGTCCATCGTTCGCGCCGACACTCAAGGCAACGCTCCGTGCCGACCTCGAAGATGCACTCTCCGACCTCACCTCAGAGATCAGTCCCGATTCCCCCATGTTCGTCAACAAACATGACCTCGCCATGGTCCATGGCTGCGAGCGTCGCCACCTCGCCGAGAAAGAAAAATCATTCGAGTGGAGTCCACCCCTCGCACGCGGAACTATCGCCCACAAAGCCATCGAACTCTCCATGCACCAACGCCGGCGCCCGATTCCTCTCGAACTTGTTGACGAGGCCATGGATCGACTCGAACGATCTGACGATTCCATTTCGCACTGGCTCAGCACGTGCTCCGAAACCGATCGAGCCGAGGTTCGAGCATTCGCCAACGAACGGGTGGCCACGTTCCTCGAGTGCTTCCCTCCGGTAAAAGTCGGATGGTCTCCCGTTACCGAGGCTCGCATGCGCCTCGAACTCCTTGACCACCGCATCGTGATTTCAGGCCGATCAGATCTCACACTCGGACGTGCCGATGGCCTCACTGCGGGAAAGGTCATCATCGATTTCAAAACCGGCTCGATGTCACCAACCCACACCGACGACCTTCGTCTCTACGCACTTCTCGAAACCATGCGTATCGGCACACCGCCTCGGCTCGCTGCTTCCTATTACCTCGATGCTGGAACAGCCCAGGCCGAAGCCATCACTGAAAGCGTCCTGCACGCTGCAGTCGCACGCACCGCCGACGGAATCCGAAAGCTTCATGAACTCTCCGTCGGAACACGAGCGCCCGTTTTTCGTCCGAGTTGGGGTTGCCGTTGGTGTCCAATCCGCACGGAGTGCGAACCCGGTCTCGCGTTTCTTGGAGGGGCCGACGCAGAGAACAGCGATCGTTTCGACGACGACTAATCGCTGCCAATCAATTGATTAGAGCGGATCGATTGCCGCTTCCGATGCTTCAGCCTCAGCGATATGAAGTGCGTCTTCTGCGCCAAATTCGTGATCAACCGCGTCCATGGTGCCCAAACGGTTCACTCCGAACCGAAGAATTACAAAGACCGTCAGGAACAGTGTGCCGGCGCCAGCCACTGTCCATTGCACGCCAATGATGTCAACCAGCCAACCTTGAATAAGAGCGCCAAGCGGAATCGCAGCGGTAAGCACCATGAGATACAAGGCCATCGTGCGGCCGCGCATTTCCTCTTTCACCTGCAATTGCACAGTGGTGTTGAGACTCGCAGTGATTCCCAAATAACCAGCACCGGCAACAAGAAGTGCTGCGGCACCGACGATCGCTATCGGCGCCGCACCGAGGGCCACAAGCGCTGCGCCATAGGCAACCATCGCAACAGTGAGCACACGGCTTCGCGACGCACGACCCCCGCGGCCGGCGACGATCGGGGCAACGATGATTGCGCCCGCTCCAAGACAGCCCGCCAAGAGGCCGTAGGCGCCATCGCCAATGTCGTAGACGTCGGTGGAAAAGACAACCAAGAGGTTGAAGAGTGGCCCGCCGAGCATCCCGAGCGAGAACACCACGATCAGGCAGGTCACGATGCCAGGCACAGTGCGCACATATCGCATCGCATCACGCATCTCAGCGATTGGACGCGATTTGCCAACCTTTATCGCACGTACAAGCGGGGGCACCGAAATCACGAGTAATCCAGCAACCATCGCAAGGAATGACACCGCGTTAATAAAGAAACACCAACTGACGCCCAACGTTGCGAGCACTACTCCACCGAGCGCAGGACCAAACGCCCGCGCCGCGTTGAACTGGGCGGAATTCAGAGTGACGGCATTGAGAAGGTGTTCACGAGGAACGAGTTCAGTTACGAACGACTGCCATGAAGCGACTGTGAATCCACCCGCAAATGCTCCCAGCGTGAGTATCACCAAGAAAAACCCAATATTCCGAACACCTTCGACCCATGCGAACCAAAGCCCAAAGGTGATTGCGGCTTGAATGACGCCACCAACGATCAACACTTTGCGGCGGTCAAACCGGTCAGCGACGGAACCGGCGTATGGACCAGTAATCACCATCGGCGCATAACCAAGAAAACCGGCGAAACCAAGCCACGCCCCGCTACCGGTAATTGTGTAAATCACATAAGGCACCGCAACCATCTGCAACCAAGAGCCGCTGCTGGAGAGCAACGATGCAGACCACATCCACCGAAAGTTGCGATAGCGAAAAGCGATAAACGCGCTGTCCTGCTTCGGGGATTCGGGGGACGAAGCGATGTCGCTCACGAAATCCACGCCTCGCAAAGGCCTGGACCACGTTCGACCCAGTCTTCAAAGGTCAATCCAAAGCGGATGTGATCTTCCCAATTCCCGTCGATCTCAAGGAATCCCTTCGAAATGCCTTCGTCTCGCAGGTCGAGCTTCTGAACCACTCGCAGGCTCGCGGTATTTCGAGGAACGATCGCTATCTCAAGCCGATGCAATCGAAGTTCATCGAAGCAGTACTGAGCCAGCACCACTAAAGCCTCGGGGGTATAGCCGCAGCCCGCCTTTGACTCATCGATCCAATAACCAATGCTGCCGCTTTGGAATGGACCCCTCTGCACTGATGACAAATTGATCTCACCAGCGAACTCTCCGTCGACAAAAATCCCATAGCCATAGGCCGAACCCAATTGACGCTCACGCTGGCGAGCATTGCACCGAATCGAAAATGCCTCGCGGTCCTCGATGACATCAGGAGCGCCGAGCGGTCGAGTTGGCTCCCATTTGGTCAACCACTCGCTGTTTCGGCGTCGAACTTCACGCCACGCCGGAAAGTCCGTCGCTAGAAGAGGACGAAGCAGCACTCGACGTCCGAACAGGGTGGTCACAGATGGCGATCCTAGCGACCGGTCCGTCGGACCAATCAGTTCCGGTCCCGCCTCAGCTGGCAACCCACTTACGACTGTGCGAGGAGCGACATCGCCAATCCATCGAGAATATCGGACTCAGAAACAAGGCAATCGGACAGGCCAAGACGCCTCATCGTTGCCACAAGCACGCATAAACCGCCCACGATTACATCGGCGCGCTGTTCTTCGAGCCCAGGGTTTTCCTTGCGCTCAGCGATTGATTCGGTGGCAAGCGTCCGGAAGACGTCTTCAACGGCCGGTTTGGTGAGCACGAAATGATGGATCTGTTCGCGGTCGTACTCGGCGAGTCCGAGTTCTACCGACGCGGTATTGCTCACGGTTCCGGCAAGTCCGATAAACGTGCGGGCCTCGCCCAGATTGGGGATCTCACGCAGCACGTCATCGAGATAAATATCGATGACCGAAATCGCTTGCGAAAGCTCTTCGGCAGTGGGCGGATCATGATGGAACCAGGCCTCGGTAATCCGAACACAACCCATGTCCACCGAAATGGTTGATTCAGCCTCAGCAGTTCCGAACACAAACTCGGTAGATCCGCCACCGATATCGCACACTAAAAATGGTCCGAGTTCGGGATCAAGGTCAGCAGTCGCTCCCAGAAACGAAAGGCGACCTTCTTCGTCGCCAGAAATCACTTCAGGCATTACACCAAGAATTTTGTGTGCCGCGTCAAAGAACTCATCGCGATTCGAGGCGTCTCGAGACGCTGAGGTCGCTGCCATGCGAATTTTTGTTACTCCGTGACGATCAATGACTTCGCGATACTCACGCAACACTTCGAGTGTGCGCTCGATCGCCCCTTCATTCAGTCGGCCGGTGGCGTCGACGCCTTGACCAAGCCGAGTAATTCGCATCAACCGTTCGATCTGGGTTCGCCCGTCGGAAGTGATCAGAAGACGAACCGAATTCGTTCCACAATCAATCGCTGCAACTGGTGCCGTCATCGGACCACTCGAATCGGCGCATCAATGGGGAGAAGGTCGCGCTCAACGAGGCGATCGTTTGTCCATTGCCCAACGGGGTCATCGCCACCGGCAAGCCAATAGGCATAGTGAGCGTGAAGGCATTTCAGCCCTTCGCGGGTGCCACCGACTCCGCCATACGGAGCGGGTCCGATGTGATCGGTTGGCATCGCTTGATTCCGTTCAACCGCATACGCAGCGTGCGCAGCCGCAATGAGTTCAGGACCAAGCGCAGCTTCGGCTTCGCGCACTCCACCGTCAGATTCAATTGTTCCGATTGCAGACCGCAGCGACGGATCGCAAAGCCAATAGAGGGTTGGCATTGGCGTGCCATCGGGCAGAAGCGGCTCATTACGCAACACTGCGGGATCGCCGTCGCTGCGTCGAACAACCACTTCGAAGTCTCCCATCGGGGCCCGTCCGAGCAGCTCGGCAATCCGGGCTCGCTCGTCAGCCACCGTGGTCACTTCCGCCGACGTCGACGCACAAGTCCATACACAATCAATGCGCCGATAGCGACACCGAGAACGGGGACAGCGCGCTTCAGGACCGGCGAACCAGCCTGCAGGAGATCGATTGCTTCCGGTTCGGGTTGATCGATCTTGCGAATTGTTGGTGCTTGTTCAGCAACAGGAGGTGTCGCCGAAGCGGGCGCTGCGGCAGGAGCAACCTCTGCAGTGGCATCAGTTGCAGGAGTAAGCGCATCGTCGACGAGAACGGTTTGTTCGAGATTGTCGACAAACTGAGTAAGGATCTTGGCGCTCACATCGGCAAGAACACCGCGGCCGAACTGAGCGACCTTTCCGGTCACTGTGAGATCGGTAGTTACCGTGACGTGCGTTTTGTCGCCCGCAGCTTCGAGCTGTGCAGTGATTGTGGCGCTGGCATTTCCCTGACCGCGAGTGTCACGGCCCGACGCGTCGAGAACCGCTTTGAAGTTGACGTCATCGCGCTCGATGAAGATGGCCTTGCCTTTGTACTGCGCTTGGATCGGACCAACCTTGACCTTGACAATGCCTCGGTACTCATTGCCTTCGATCTCTTGGAGTTGCGCACCTGGCAGGCATGGCGCAATTCGCTCAACGTCGGTCAGCACCTTCCACGCCATTTCGATTGGCACGCTTACATCGAAGGTGTTGATTAGTTCCATTGCTCGAGATCCTCCACGGTGTCGACGTCCGACGCGTCGCCCGGGCACGCTACCTCGGCGACGAGCTCGGGCCTCCCTCGCAACAGCACTCGCGCACCCTCGTCTCCGTCGTTTGGAAGGTCATCCCAGACCTCTGCCCCAAGACGGACTGGATTTGCGCGCTGGCCTTCATAGGTCGCCACCACAATCGGTCGCTCGGTTTCCATACGTGAAACCAGCTCCCATGCCTCCGGCGCCACGAATGGCTGATCGGCCAGACCAACCACCACTGCTTGGGCCCCAGCGTCTCGTGCTGCAGCGATTCCCGCCAACAATGAACTGGCCTGCCCAGAGGCCCAGAGCGGGTTGTCGATAATCACCACTCCCTCAGGAACGATCCCCTCCAACGGCACCGCACCGGCCACCACAAGGACCGAGGCAAAACACCCGGCATCAAGGGCAGCCTGCGCTGCGATCGCCACGAGGGACTGTCCGTTCAACCGCGCAAGTTGCTTTGGCCCATCAACGAATCGAGACGAAGATCCAGCGGCGAGGATCACCGCGATCTGTGGCTGAGGGGTCTTCACCTCCACAGTCAATCATTCGCCGTGCAGACATTCACCAAGCAGGGCCTTCCGCTGACCTCGGCTAGTGTTTCACCCGTTCGCCGGTGCAGATTCGGCGAGTTCGCACCGAGGGGGAACATGAAGATCACGGTGACGGTCAATGGCGTCGAACGCAGTGGCGACGTCGAACCACGCACACTTCTTGTGCATTTCCTTCGAGATGAACTCGACCTCACGGGCACCAACATCGGATGCGACACGTCGTCATGCGGCGCGTGCACAATCCACGTCGAAGGCCAATCGGTGAAGTCGTGCACCATGCTCGCCGCTCAAGCCGATGGTCTCGAACTCACCACCATCGAAGGTCTCGCCAATGGCGACATCCTCCATCCGATGCAGCGCTGTTTCCAAGAGAACCATGGCCTGCAATGCGGTTACTGCACTCCCGGCATGGTGATGGCTGCCGTCTCTCTTCTTGACGAAAACCCGAACCCTTCCGAGACCGATGTGCGCATTGGCCTCGAAGGAAACCTCTGCCGTTGCACCGGTTACCACAACATCGTGAAGTCCGTACTTGCCTGCGCCGCAGAATCGAATGGGGCATCAAAGTGATCCCCGCAGCCTTTGAGTACGTGCGTGCCGATTCCGTCGATGCCGCTTTGAGTGCTCTCACCGAATACGGCGATGAAGCAAAATTGCTCGCTGGCGGTCATTCATTGCTTCCGCTCATGAAGCTTCGTCTTGCAGCGCCTTCCGTTCTTGTCGATGTCGGCCGCCTCGATGATCTTCGCTACATCAACGATGCCGGCGACTACATCTCCATCGGCGCACTCACTCGCCACCGCGACCTCGAGACCAGTTCGCTTCTGGCATCGGCGGCCCCGCTTCTTGCTCACGCTGCAGGCCACGTCGGTGATCCGCAGGTCCGCCATCGTGGAACGATCGGTGGCTCATTGGCTCACGCCGATCCCGCCTCCGACCTTCCCGCTGTTGCGCTCGCTATGGGGGCCACAATCGTGGCCACTGGCCCCAACGGCACTCGAGAAATCGCAGCGTCAGAGTTCTACACCGGTTTCCTCGAATCGGCCCTTGCTCCCGATGAGCTGCTCACCGAGATCCGCATTCCGAAGCTCGACACCCAGGGCTGGTCATTCCAAAAGTTCAATCGCCGCGCTCAGGACTGGGCAATCGTTGGCGTTGCCACTGTTCGTGCAAATGGCTCCACCGGTGTTGGACTCGTGAATATGGGATCGACTCCCCTTCTGGCCTCGGCCGTGATGGACGCAGTGAAGTCCGGCGCAAATGCCGCCGATGCTGCTGCCCTTGCTAATGAAGGCACCGAGGCGCAGAGCGACATCAATGCGTCATCGGAGTACCGCGAACACCTCGCACGCGTCTTAGTGCGCCGCTCGCTCGAAGAATCTGGTCTTTCCTAACTCCATCGATCGCCTCACAGTGACCGTAGTTAGTGAATTGAGCCAGTTGTATCGCTCAGTGAAGAACTCACGCGTCCGGTGCGCGCCGCAATCACTTCAGCGCAAATAGCAATAGCCGTTTCTTCTGGCGTTCGCCCGCCGAGGTCAAGGCCGATTGGGGCATGCAGACGAGCAGTGACCTGTTCCATGTCAGCACCGGCTTGGGCGAGACGTTCGAGACGTTCTGCACAGGTGCGACGGCTTCCCATCGCGCCGAGATAACCAACATCAGTCGCTAATGCCGCCTGAATGGCCGGTACATCGAACTTGTGGTCATGGGTGAGGACACACACTGCATCGCGCTGACCGAGACGATCACCAACTTTTTCGAGATGGCGATGAGGCCAGTCGACGACCACTTCATCGGCGTTAGGGAACCGTCGCTTCGTTGCGAAAACTTCGCGTGCGTCGCAAACCGTGACTCGATATCCCATGACCTTCGCGATCTTCACCAGCGCGCCGGTGAAATCGACTGCTCCGAAAATCAACATGTGCGGGGGCGGAGCAAATGATTCGATGAAGACCGATACCGCGTCCTCTCGAGCTTCACCGTGAGGTCCGTAATGACGGATCCCCGAGCGTCCGCCGGCGAGTTCCCCGATTGTGTCGCGAACAACAACACGATCGAGATCTGCATCGCCGAGAGTTCCTTGCGAATCAATTCCGTCGCCAACAATCAGTTTGGCGCCAAGGTTTTCGCCTTCGATGACCGTGGCCAATGCCACTGGTCGGTGATCATTGACCGCTTCTCGCCATAGTTCGTAAATCGAATCCGCCATGATTGTTACCAATCCAGCGGTTCGATAAACAAGTGAATGGTTCCGCCGCAGGTGAGACCAACGGCAAAGGCCTCGTCGTCGCTGTAGCCGAAGGTGACGAGCCGTCGTTCGCCCGTCGAGAGGATGTCGAGCGCTTCTGAGACCACCGCGCCTTCAACACAACCACCAGACACCGAACCGGCCACCTCACCGGTATCCGAAACTGCCATAGAAGCCCCTGGCAAGCGAGGACCAGAACCTTCGATATCGACAACACGAGCAAGAGCCACCTTGTGACCGGACCGACGCCAGCGATCAATGTCATTCATGATCTCTTTCATCAGTTCACCTCCGCGCGTTGTAGGACCGCCATTGATCGTACGGGGCGAGGCCCACCTCCAGCGACGACCGCCGAGAGTCGGTCAAGGGCATCGAGCGAATGGCCCTCGATGAACTCATCGACGAATGGCAATGCCGCAGCCATTCCGCGAGCGAGCGGTGCATACCCATCAGTGGCTTTCAGCGGATTGACCCAGACGATTTTGTGAGTGACACGAGACAGGCGGGCCATTTCTGACGCCAAGAATTCAGGGTCCCCACGGTCCCAGCCGTCGGAAAGAATCACGACGATGGCGCCCCGCGCCATTCCCTTTGTGCCCCAATCGTCGTTGAAACGAGCAATACCTTCTCCAAGGCGAGTGCCGCCCGACCAATCTTCCACCGACCCCGCTGCGCGTTGCATGGCCTTATCTGGATCTCGGGTCGAAAGTTCCCGCGTAAGTCGGGTGAGTCGCGTTCCCAGAGCGAACGCTTCAACCTTGGTACCGACGGAAACCGCAGCATGGGCATAGCGGATCAAGGACCGGCTGTAACTCGCCATCGATCCACTGATATCAGCGATGATCACAACCCGGCGCGGTACTCGCGTGCGTTGCAAGGTTCGGAGTCGAAGTGGTTCCCCCCCAGTTCGCAGTGATTCACGAATCGTGCGGCGGAGATCGAGAGTTCCGTCAGAACGACGCGACGGGCGGCGACGACGCGAAGGACGCGTTGCGGCCGAAATACGCATGTCGGCAATCACCCGATCGGCTTCAGCGCGCTCATCATCATTCAGTGACGCAAAGTCCGCGGAATGGAGCGTCTCAGTTCGACTAAAGCGCAACACTGCAGCATCGTCAGTCTCGACGTCTACGGATTCTTTTTGCTCTGAATCGAGTTCTTCATCATCAGCGATGACGGGTTGATCGCTCTTCACGATCGATGACTGTGAAAGTGCAATCTCTGTCCCCAGAATCCAATGACGAAAAACAAGGTCGTACAACTCGATATCGACAGGTGAATGGGCCAGCGTTGCTCGACCGGCCCAGTACATCGATCGCAGGTCATTGTTGACGAGACCGACCGCTTCGACAAAAGAGAGCACGCTGCCGACAGGAACCGCGAGGCCGGCCGTGCGCAGCAGTGCAACGAGATCAATGACGCCTTCGTCATTCATAAAACTGCGTCAGCTCTCGCGCTGAGCCGCATCAACAAGAGCCCTGATTCCGTAGGCTCGAACTCGATCGGCATCTTCGCGATATTTCACGACTGCCCCAAGCGATGCGTCTACGGAGGCGACATCGATTTCGGTATGCCCGAGAGCGGTAAGTGCCATTACCCAATCAATGGTTTCGGCTACGCCTGGCGGCTTAAACAAACCAATCGTCCGCAACTCAGCCACAAGAAGCGCTACCTGACGAGCAAGAACCTGACTTGCTCCCGGCGCGCGCGACAGAACAATGGCGATCTCGCGATCAGTATCGGGATGTTCCACCCAATGGTAAAGACAACGCCGCTTTAACGCATCGTGGACATCGCGAGTTCGATTCGATGTGATGATCACGATCGGGGCAACCTTGGCTCGAAACGTGCCGAGTTCAGGAATCGTGACGGCGTTGTCGGCCAGCACTTCGAGAAGGAAAGCTTCAAACTCGTCATCGGCACGGTCGAGTTCGTCAATCAGAAGAACCGGCGCAACTTCGTGTCGATCTGAAATAGCGTCGAGGAGTGGTCGGCGAATGAGGAAGCGCTCGCTGTAGAGCTCGTTTTCAACAGCAGCAACATCGGATCCAATCGTGCCCGCGGCTTCTGCGGCACGAAGGTGAAGCAGCTGTCGCGGGTAGTCCCACTCATAGAGTGCCTGCGCTGCGTCAAGACCTTCATAACACTGCAGCCGGATGAGCTCTCCGCCGGTAAGCGCGCTCAGCGTCTTCGCCACTTCGGTCTTACCCACGCCGGGTTCACCTTCCAGCAACAGCGGTCGCTTCATGGACAGCGCAAGGAAGATGGCCGTGGCCAATCCTTCGTCAGCCATGTACCCGTAGTCGGCTAATCCAGCAACGACTTCCGACACCGAAGTTGGGAGGGAGGAACTCACGGTGGAGAGGCTACCGGTGAGAGGCT
>WLMU01000169.1 GCA_009700115.1 Actinomycetota bacterium | reverse complement strand
CGGCAGCCCCGCTGATCGAGCAATGTTCCATGCATTGCGCGAGATGCCCGATGTCATCCTCGCCGGAGCGGGAACTGTTCGCGCAGAGAACTATGGGCCGGTGCACCTCGATGCCAACGCACAAGCACGACGCATTGCACGCGGCCAGCGACCGTTACCGCGCCTTGCAGTGATCAGCGGAAGCGCGCGTCTCGATCCAACATCACGTTTGTTTCGCAATGCAACGCAACGACCGATCGTCGTCACAACAGAATCGGCACCGGCAAACGCTGTGGCCGCCCTCCGCGATGTTGCCGATGTCCTGATTGCAGGCATTGACGAAGTCGATCTCCGCGATGCCTTTGCACAACTTCGGAAGCAAGAACTAACGACACTGTTGTGCGAAGGCGGACCAACACTCAACAATCAGCTTCTGGCCGACGACCTCGTCGACGAATGGTGCCAAACGATTTCGCCAATTCTCGTCGGCGGCACTGCTGCGCGCGGCGCGCACGGACCAGCAATGGGAACCGCTAACAACCTGAAACTCACACGCGTTGTTGTTGACGACGACGTGTTGTTACTGCGTTACGCGCGCGAATCGTGACGCTTTGGTTCTGTCGCTTTTGTAAGCAGTGTGATTTCTCTCTGAAAATCAGCGGCGTCATCGAAACCTTTGTACACACTCACAAAGCGCATGTAGGCGACATGATCGAGTTCGCGAAGGTGTTCGAGCACGGCGAAGCCCACTTGTTCGCTGGTTACTTCGGGACCCACTAACCGCAACTCTTCCGCTATCGCAGCAGCAGTCAGAAGAATTATTTCTTCTTCGATTGGTCGGCCCTTGGCTGCCGCGGCAATACCTTCATTGATCTTATTTTGCTCAAACGGCACTCGATCGCCTGATCGTTTCACCACAACCATCGGCACAAGTTCCAGGCGTTCAAAGGTTGTAAACCGCGCACCACAGGCCAGACACTCCCGACGTCGACGAACTGCTTCGCCGTCATCTGACTGCCGTGAATCGACGACTTTGTCATCGAGATGAGCACATGTGGGACAACGCACGCCTCAAAACTACTGCGAACACTGTGATTTTCAGTGTCACATCGCACTCAGGGGTTTTTTACACACCAAGAGAAGTGCGACGCCACCAACGAGTGCTCAGTCGAGAAGACCGCTCACGTTGATGTGTTGCCCGCGAGTAACGCTCGTGGCACCGACGCGCTCAATGAGACGATCGACGAGGTGGCGAAGATCGCCGTGTGGCTGTAAGCGACGAGCGACACTCCACAGAGAATCGCCCGATTGCACGACGATCTCGACGGGGGCAGCAACCGACGGGGCCGCAACCGGTGCTGACGCGCGTTGGGCGTCGACACCGGCCGGGCTCGTCGTGTCGGCGGACGAGGCCGGCGTTGAAGCAGCAGCATCGGCACCGAGAAAGGGAAGGACGCCCATTGCAGCGAAGGCCACCAGCACAGCGAGACCCAAACCGGCAATGAGGACACGCATGGGGCTCCGGCGGGCTTTAGCGGCCGCTGGGGATGGGCCTGTGACCAACTGAAGGTGACGGACCGGACGACGTGGTTCGAGATTGCGATTCCAGGGAGCCTGCGAGCTGGAGCCTTCGAAACGCGAGCCGTCGAAAAGGGACTCGGGCACAATGAGCTGAGCCGTGTCGGTGGGGGCGGATAGGGCGGTGGGGTTAAGGATTGCAGCCATGAGGGAAGTCTCCACGAGGGGTGTGACAGTCGAATGGACAACGAAGGGGCAAAGGGGGGACTGGAATGTTGGAGAACGGATCGAACGTCCGTTCGGATGAGTACATCGAAACACGAACACCCGTTCGATGTCAAGACCCAATCGAACGGGTGTTTGCTTTCGCCTCCTCGAGCCGGTACTGTCGTACAGAGGTTCGACGGCCCAAGCGACCCAAACGGCCTCATTCCTCCCGTTCTCCCCACTTCTCCTCAACGATCCGGAGTCCACCATGAGTAGCGACCGTCTCACTCCCCGTCAGCAACAGATCCTCGATGTGATCGATACCCACCTCAATGAGCGTGGCTATCCCCCGTCTGTTCGGGAAATTGGGAAAGCCGTAGGGCTCACCTCGCCCTCAAGCGTGCAGAATCACCTCAACACTCTTAACGAGCTTGGGTATCTGCGCCGTGACCCAACCAAGCCCCGGGCCATGGAAGTTCGCTACGACCCCAACTCCGGGGCTTCAGGCGAACGTCGCCCCTTCCGTCACGTTCCGCTTGTCGGCGATGTCGCCGCTGGCACCGATGTGCTCGCCGAACAAAACGTCGAAGAAATCATGCCGGTCCCAACCGATCTGTGTGGCGACGGCGAGCTCTTCATGCTCCGTGTCCGTGGCGATTCCATGATCGATGCCGGCATTTTTGATGGTGACTACATCGTGGCCAAGGCGGGCACCAACGTGTCGAAGGGCGACATCGTTGTCGTCGGTATTCCTGGCGGCGAAGCCACGGTGAAGACCTGGTCGCGTTCGGGTGAAACCGTCACCTTGCTTCCGGCAAACGAACGACTCTCACCAATGGAATTTCATTCCTCAGAAATCACCGTGTACGGCAAAGTCGTCACCGTGATGCGCAAACTCTGAACCACAACCTCCTCGGTTCGAACGTGGCGTATGCATCAGCATGCGCCACGTTCGCGTTCAGGCTTCGGTCAACAACCCGCGCAATACTGCATGCACACGCTCAAGCGGTGCTCGGTCGAGGTACTCCCCCGCCGTGTGGGCAATCGTGCTGTCGCCAGGCCCAAAGTTCACTGCCGGCACTCCGTGGGCTGCGAATCGAGCGACATCGGTCCAGCCCAACTTGGCCAGAACTTCGGAACCACTTCGTTCGACGAGCGATGCGAGCAACGGATGATTGAGTCCCGGAGCTGCAGCATTGGCGACATCGAGTACATCGACAACATCGCCCTCTTCGAGGAATGGTGCGAAGAGTTCACGCATATGCGTTTCTGCATCGAGTGCTGAACGATCTGGAGCAAAGCGGAAGTTCACCGTGATGCTCGCCAGATCGGGCACGACATTTCCCGAAACGCCACCTTCGATGGCGACGGCCTGTAGTGCCTCGCGAAACTGACAGCCATCGATCATCGGCGACCGATCCTCGTAGGAATCAAGCGAAGCGAGGATGCCCGATAAACGATGGACCGCATTGCGCCCCATCCACGGGCGTGCGGTATGGGCACGAATGCCTTGCAATTGCACCCGTATACGAAGCGTTCCCTGACAACCGGCTTCAATTCGTGCGTCGGTGGGCTCACCGAGAATTGCGATATCCCCGATCAGAAGGTCGGGACGCGATTCAAACAACTCGCCTAAACCACTCTCGGAACTGGCGATCTCTTCGCGCGCGTAGAACACGTAGGTGAGATCGACCGCTGGTTCAGT
>WLMU01000168.1 GCA_009700115.1 Actinomycetota bacterium | reverse complement strand
GCAATGGTGCCAACGAAGCGACTGGCATTGACCGATCGCTATTTGGGCGATGCCGAAGCAGCCAAAGCCGCTGCTGAAGCCGTCGCTCGTCAGGCCGGCTGAACCATCTGCAGTTCGCCGGCTTCAAGCAAGTAGCCGCGTGATCGAACCGTACGGATAGCAAGCCCGAGTGGCGCTATTCGACGACGCAACCGAAGCATGTGCACATCGAGCGCGTTGCGACCCGGCGCGCCCATGGGCCAACCGGTTCGAGACAAATTGTCGCGACTCACAACCGCACCAAATCGATCGAGCAACGCCGACATAAGCCGGGCCTCAAGAGGTGGAAGCGAGACCCAACCAGTACCCATACGCAGCACCCCATCGGGATCGAGCCCGGGGGCTTCGGAGTTATGGACCATTGATCGAGTGGCCAGAGCCCGGCACCGGGCATCAATGTCGTCCTGACTGGCAGGCAGGCGAATCCAGTCCTCGAGGCAATCGGCTGCTTCCGGGGCAGGCATGTCGGCATCAACCAGCAACAGTCGCAACGCCCCCCTTGCCGAAAGGGCAAGGCGACGGTCTTCTTCTAAAGGCCAACGAAGCAGGGCGACATCCACGAGGGTCACCGTAGGGATCGCCTGTTTCTCAAGTGTTTCGTGGTGATGAAGGATCGGTGGCCAATTCGCCAAGCACGAGGGCGAGGTTCTCCCTATGCTTCGGCCATGGCACGCGACGCATGGCTCGATCATCTGGCTCAGGTTCCGCTCTTCGCAGAGTGCGACAAGCGCCAACTTCAGCAAGTGGCAGCAGCGGCAGTCGAGGTTTCGATTGAATCAGGAAAGGTCTTGGTGCGCGAAGGCGAGCCCGGCCATGAATGCTTCGTGATCGTTACCGGCACCGCAACCGTCAGTCGAGATGGCGCAACGGTCGCCAACCTCGGGCCTGGTGCTGTCGTGGGCGAATTGGCCCCTCTCACTGGCGGCGTTCGCACCGCAACAGTGACCGCCGACTCAGCAATGGAGGTCCTTGTGATCGCCCAGCGTGAGTTCAATGGCCTCATTGAAGAAGTTCCCGGCTTTGCCGTGCAGTTGCTGCGCAACCTCGCAGCACGTATGACCGACGAGTCCTGAACCCTTCTCACCACGCTCTCCCCACCCGCTGGTGAGGTTTCGCGCCCATGGGCGCGAGTAGGTTGACGTTTCGTATGGAACGTAAACGGATCAAAGGCCCACATCTGGTTCTCGTCATCGGTCTCGCCTTCGCGATCGTGACCGCCCTTTCGGGTGTCGCAGCGACGGTGTTCCAGCAACACGACGAATCTCCCACCACGCGCGAGGTCTTCGGAGGCATCCCGTCCTCGCTCAAGATCGCGTTTTACGTCATGGTGTCGATCCTGCTCGTCTACGGAGCAGTGCTGTTCTCGCAACGAGTCAAGAACTGGACCCGCGGCAAGCCCGACAACCGTCGCACGACCTCGAAGAATGTCAAGCGTCGCCTTGGCGATTTCCGCGCCGGTGTCTACATGCAGACCCTGCTGCGCGATCCCGCCGCCGGCATCATGCATTCGCTCATCTACTTCTCGTTCCTCATTCTGCTTGCAGTCACCACAATCCTCGAGATCAATCACCAGATCCCCGAGTCGTGGAAGTTCCTCAACGGCAACGTGTACATGGCGTACTCGTTCATCGGTGATCTTGCGGGACTTTGTCTCTTCATTGGCGTGATGTGGGCCATCGTTCGTCGCTACATCCAGCGCCCGTATCGCATCCGCATCAAAACCAAGCCCGAACACGCCGTCATCCTCGGCGTCTTCCTTGCCATCACAGTCACCGGTTTTGGAACCGAAGCATGGCGTATTGCCGAAACCGGAATGCCCGCATTCGAGAAGTGGTCGTTCGTTAGTTGGCCAATCGCCAACCTCATCAAGGACAACTCGAACCTTGCTGGTGGACATCAGGTGTGGTGGATCCTCCACATCCTTTCGTTCTTCGCTTTCCTCGTCATCCTTCCGGTCACGATGCTTCGCCACATGTTCACCTCACCGCTGAACATGTACCTGAAAGATCGTGAGCGCCCCAAGGGTGCCATGAAGCCGATGCCGAACCTTTTGGAAACCGAACTCGAATCGTTCGGTGCCTCCACGATCGAAGACTTCACCTGGAAGCAGTTGCTCGATCTCGATGCCTGCACCATGTGCGGTCGTTGCACTTCAGTGTGTCCCGCACATGCAACCGGCAAGTCGCTTGATCCGCGCGAAATTGTTCTCAAGTCCGGCGAAGTGATGGCCGCCACCGGAACGCCACAGGTTTCGCCGCCACTCGGTGTTGTTGCCGAAATCACCGTCTCTGCCAATTCTCTTTTCGAACGGGTCACGCCCGAAGAGGTATGGGCCTGCACCTCTTGCAAGGCCTGCGACGAAATCTGCCCGGTGAATATTGAGATCCTCGACAAGATCCTCGACATGCGTCGTTATCTGTCGCTCATGGAGTCGAACTTCCCCACCGAACTCGGCAACGCGTATCGCTCAATGGAGAACACCGGCAACCCGTGGGGCATGAGCCAAGCCGATCGTGGCGATTGGGCCGAAAAGTTCGAAGGCATCGAAATCCTCGATGGTTCCAGCCCACTTGAAGCCGAGTACCTCTACTGGGTCGGCTGTGCTGGTTCGTTCGACGACAAGAACAAGAAGGTCACCCAAGCAATGGCGCAGCTTCTGCAGCGCTCGGGAATCTCTTTCTCGATTCTTGGCCCTTCAGAAATGTGCACGGGCGATCCGGCGCGACGTTCGGGCAACGAATACATCTTCCAGATGCTCGCAACGCAGAACATCGAAACACTCAATGGCATGGGCGTGAAGAAAATCATCACGCAGTGTCCGCATTGCTTCAACACACTTGCCAACGAATACCCACAAATGGGTGGCAACTACGAAGTCGTGCATCACAGCCAGTTCCTTGAGTTCCTCATCGACAGCGGCAAGCTTGATCTCTCCAACGCGAAACTCGAAGAGCGCGTTGTGTACCACGACTCGTGTTACCTCGGTCGACACAACGACGTGTACATGGCACCGCGAAACGTCATCGGTTCACTCGGCGGCATTGAAATCGTTGAAGCCAGTCGCAACGGCACCAAGGGCATGTGCTGTGGCGCCGGCGGCGGTCGCATGTGGATGGAAGAAAGCACCGGCAAACAGATCAACATCGAGCGCTCGCAAGAACTGCTGCGAACCGGTGCAACAAAGATCGCGGTTGCCTGCCCGTTCTGCTACATCATGATCGACGATGGTGTGAAAGCACAGGGCGTCGAAGAAGACCAAGTGAAGGTCGCAGACATTTCGATGCATATCCTCGATGCGATCGAACGCTCCGAGGCTGAAGCAGAAGCTACGAAGTAATCAGCGGAAGTTTTCCCAGTAGCGACTGGGGCG
>WLMU01000167.1 GCA_009700115.1 Actinomycetota bacterium | reverse complement strand
GCAGGGTTTGACCTCAAGGTCGATGGACTCGCTGCGAACGGGTACGGCGCGCATTCGCCAGGCGGATTCAACCTCGCCGCCGGCCTCATCACTGAAATCGTGATGACCGCAGGATTCCTCTTCGTGATTCTTGGAGCGACGGCGAAGAAAGCAGTTGGGGCAGCAGCGCCGATGGCCATTGGCTTTGCGCTTGTGCTCATCCACTTGATTTCAATTCCGGTGACGAACACGTCAGTGAACCCGGCGCGGTCTACGGGACCAGCAATTGTTCAGGGCGGTTGGGCTCTTGGTCAGCTTTGGCTGTTCTGGGTTGCACCGATTATTGGTGCGGTTATCGCCGGACTCGTGTGGCGATTCCTCAGCCCCTCAGACAGCATTCTTGACGACGAACCAGAAGAGGCACGTGCCTACTGAGTTTGCGTAAAAGGTGTGAGTGAGAGCGGCCTGGCATTCCACTGGAATGTCAGGCCGTTTCTGTTTTCGGAAGATGTGCTGCGTCGAAAGACGATCGCGAGTGGAGTCGCTCACGCGTGAATTTCTGGAACCCGTTCATTCCAGTTGCATGCCGCTTCGATTTCAGATGCAAGACGAATGAGTAGGTCTTCGCGTCCAAACGGTGCAACGAACTGAATTCCAACGGGCAATCCGTTTTCGGTCCACCAAAGCGGCAGCGAGATTGCTGGTTGCCCAGTGACGTTGAATTGCGCGGTGTATTGCATGATCGAGGTCACTCGACCGAGTCCTTCGATCGGATCGCTGAGCCAACCAATTTTTGGCGGTGAACCGTTAAGCACCGGGGTGCAGAGGATGTCGAAACCATTGGGACTGAAATCGCTGGTCCACCATGTGGCCATGCGGCGAGACCATTCCTGCTGCCAAAAGATTGCATCGAGATACTGGGGGGCGGTGAATGAACGGCCGATCGTTGCGAACATCCAATTGCGCTCTTCGACATCGACTTCGGTGATATCCCGTCCGAGGACTCGTCCCCATTCGTCAAGGTTGTGTGCGATGTGGGCTGCGATGACGGTTGTAAATGCGTTGGTGAATTCAGGATCATCCATCGCGTCTGGGTGTGAATCTTCGATTTTGTGACCGAGTTGCTCGAGGAGCGATGCAGCAAAGCGAACGGCGCTGGTCATTTCGGGAGAGGTCTCGACCCCGGGCAGGAGCGGATGGTCGAGGATTCCGATGCGCAGTGAGCCGGGGTCGCGGCCGACTTCTTCGGCAAGGGGTCGTGGCAACGGGGGAGTGGCGTAGGAGTCGCCTGGCATCGGACCAGACATTGCATCGATGAGCGCGGCGGTATCTCTCACCGTTCGCGTGACGACACCGTTGGTGGTTGAGCCGGCCCAGGATTCGCTTATGGCAGGTCCAAGTGGAACTCGGCCACGTGTGGGTTTGAGCCCGACAAGCCCGCATGCGCTCGCCGGGATACGAATCGAACCTCCACCATCGCTGGCATGAGCGGCAGGCACCATGAACGACGCGACTGCAGCGGCGGATCCACCTGAGGATCCGCCTGTCGAATAGTCCGTGTTCCAAGGGTTGAGGGTGGCGCCGTGTGACTCAGGTTCGGTTGTGATCGTGGTGCCGAACTCGGGAGTGTTGGTTCGTCCAACGATTACGACACCAGCGGCTCGCAGTCGTGAAGTGACGTAGTCATCTCGATCTGAGAGGTACCCGGCGTTCTTGAGAAACAACGTTCCAGCGTGATGGGGATCCCCCGCGCTGCGGGTTTCGAGATCCTTGAGGAGGAAGGGAACGCCTCGAAATGGGCCATCGGGAAGCGCGCTTTCGGCTTCGGTTCGCGCTTTTTCGAACCGTTCATGAATAACAGCATTGAGTGTCGGGTTAAGCGATTCGATGCGCGCGATCGCTGCATCAACGAGGTCTAAAGGTTGGACCTTGCCGGACTGGACGAGTTCTGCTTGAGCGGTGGCATCAAGTTGCGCGAAGTCGGAGGTTGAGGTCATCTCGGGAAACTATCGCCATGGCTTTGAGCGTGCAGTCGTTCAGGCTGGTTGCGTTCGCAAAATCTTCATGGCAGTTGAGTAGAACGAGCCAAATGCTTGCAGGGGGATTTCAGGGAAGGCTGCAGCAACAAGGCCTGCTCCCACCGGGTTTACGGCCCAAAACCACACTGCAACTTCAGCGTCGATATCGGACCGGATCAGGCCTTCGCCCTGCGCATTTCTTACGAAGTTCGCCATGGTGGAAAGGGTTGCATCTTGGAGCGGACCAACAACGGCAGCGACTTCAGGCTCGTGCCGTGCTGCATCGCGGGCAGCAAGACGCAGACCACGGTTGTTCACAGTCGTGTCGTCGTTCAAGCGAGACATGAGGTCTTCAAGTGCTGGTTGTGAAATCGGAGGAGAGGACCCAATCGCTCGAACGAGATCGCTTCCGACAATCTGGGCTTCACGAGCAAGTTTGGCGAGAATGACCGCGTTCATGAGGCCGGCTTTGCCGGAAAAACGGTTATAGATCGCGCCAGTGGTCAGTTGGGCGCGCCTCGCGATGTCCGCCACTGCAGCGGCTTCGTAACCCATTTCGGCAAAAACCTCCGCAGCAGAGTCAACGAGAGCGACGTGAATTTTGTCGTAGGGGTCGTCGTCAACGCTGCCAATCTTTGGCATGACGCGTGGCTTGTTAGGGCTTTGAGGAGGAAGTGGAGTCGAGAACGGAATGTTCATCATCGTCATCCGTGTGAGGTCGTTGAGGACTTTCTCTCCACGTTTTGGGGGTTCGCTTACGAGACCAAAGAAGTAGGAGCCGATCCAGGTCGCAGCACGCATCAAAATCTGAACTCGGGGGTCTTGATCGTCTCGTACATCACCTCGTGCGGCCGCCTTGTTGCGTTCGGCTAGAGCGATAGCTGCTCGGCGGTGGAGAAATCCGTACACCGAGTCATGCAGAGATGGAGTGTGTCGGGCAGCCAAGAGGAGTTCGGCAATGACACCAAGTTGTTCGAAGTTGAGTTTCGGCGGTTCTCCTGCGCCTGACCAGAAAGCAACAGATTCAGCGTCTGATTGCGCACCAAGTTCAGGCTCAATCCGCTCGGTGAGTAGCGCGCCGATGAGTGCTTCTTTTGTGGGGAAGCGGTTGTAGATGGCGCTCGTGGCAAGACCGCAGTTTCCCGCGACTGTGGTGAGAGCCATCGCGTCGAACCCCACACGGCGGAGTTCGGCGGCAGCGGTATCGAGTAGTTCGATGCGCAGCTCTGCAGAGCGTTGACGGCTGACTTTGACCATGGCAGGACCCCGGTGTCGATGGACGGAGCTGAGCCCCGGCCAAGAGAAGAACAGAAATTATTTCATACAATAGTCCATGCGCCATAACAATATGAACGGGATCTGACGGAGTGCCGTCTGCCGAAGGACGGCGATCGGTCAAACGTCGGTTGCCTGATTGATCAGGCGGGTTGACCGGTAATCGCCTGGCCGCCGTGGCTGTCTCGCTT
>WLMU01000166.1 GCA_009700115.1 Actinomycetota bacterium | reverse complement strand
TTCGACGCCACCTCGTCCAGTTCGTCCGGTACAAGACGCCGACAAGCGCCGGCTCGGGGGTCGTTGAGATGGCACGCGATATTGCAATCGATCTCGGTACGGCAAACACGCTTGTGTATGTGCGCGGCGAAGGCATTGTTCTCAATGAACCTTCTGTAATTGCCCTGAACAGCCGCACTCAGGATGTTCTTGCCATGGGGCACGAGGCCTGGCAGATGATCGGCCGGACTCCGAGCTACATCGTCGCTGTTCGGCCTCTCCGTAAGGGCGCCATCACCGATTTCGAAGTCACCCAGCGCATGATTCGCTTGCTCCTTCAGCGAGTTGGTGTCAATCGATTCAACCGACCTCGAGTGGTCATCTGCGTGCCATCGGCTATTACCGCTGTTGAACAGCGTGCAGTGACAGAAGCGGCGCGTCGCGCAGGTGCGGCCGAGGCTCACTTGATCGAACAGCCAATGGCTGCAGCAATCGGTTCGGGACTCCCTATTAATGAGCCCCTTGGCAACATGGTTATTGACATCGGTGGAGGCACTTCCGAAGTCGCTTTGATTTCTCTTGGTGGAGTTGTTGCTCTCGAAGCTGTTCGTGTCGGAAGCTTCGATATCGACGCAGCAATCCAGACCTATATCCGCCGCGAATACGGAATCGCTGTTGGTGAACGTACTGCCGAAGAAATCAAAGTCACGATTGGTTCGGCGTGGCCGACCGAGAATGAATACGCCGCCGAGGTTCGTGGTCGCGAACTCATGAGCGGTCTACCGAAGACGGTGGTGCTTACCGCCGAAGAAGTTCGCGAAGCGATCGACGAACCAGTCTCGGCCATGGTCGATGCAGTGATTGCATGCCTTGGTCAAGCCCCCCCTGAATTGGCTCAGGATCTCATCGAACAAGGCATTTACTTGGTTGGTGGCGGTGGCATGTTGCGCGGTCTTGATCTGCGCATCGAATCCGAAACTGAAGTTCCCGTGCACCTTGTAGAGGCACCGCTCGAATCTGTTGTGCTCGGAGCGGGCCATTGCGTCGAATCATTCGATGCACTCAAGGTCATGTTTATGGACTGAGGTCCTCAGCTGCTTGTCTGACTTGCCAATCGCGGTCGGTGGTTGCTTGTTCGATCGCGGCATCGACTTCGGGTCCCTCGAATGGCGCAAGAGCGATGACTGCACGGCGGCGAACAGTGGCTTTGTCTGTTGTTGCAGAAAGGATGGCGGGAAGGCCCGACGGGTCTCCTAGCGCGCCGAGTGCAGCAACGGCTGATTCGCGACACAACGCGTCATCATGAGTAGTTGCGATCTCACTCAGTCGGGCGATCGTTGTATTCGAAACAGGAGGACGTTCACCGCAAGCCCACGCGGCAACCTCCACGACGGAAATGTCTTCGTCGTCTAACAGCAGTGCGATAGCAGATGCGATCTCGTCATCGATTGGGTCTCCAATTGAACCGTTCCATGATGTTGATTCGGTGCATGCGCGGCGTCGAACGATCGGGTTGGGATCACGAGTGGCAATGAGGAGTTCCTTTTTCGTGAGGGCTCCAAGTCGGTGTAACGCCCCGAGGGCCGTAGCCCGGACGTTCGCGTCGACGTCACTGAGTAGCTCGCGCGCTGTGGTGATGTCGCCGCCATAGCCTGCAAGCGCAGCACGACGTTGACGGGCGACGGTTTCGTTGAGTTGACGGCCTGCCATCTCAGCCGGCTACAGCGCCGAAAAGCCCGAAGAGTGCTGCGACCGAAAGCGCAAGACCAGCGGCGAGGGCGGCGCCGAGTAGGGCGAGCACAACGCCAAGACCAACCCCAGATCGGATTCGGTCGGAAGTTGTTGGTCCGATGTCATCGCCGTAGATCGGCTGCCACTGATTTGTTGTTGTCACTGCTCTTATTCTCGCACCCCGTCGCCGGGCGCGCCGGATTATGGCGTTGGGCATGGCAGGCTGAACCCGTTACTTGGGTGAATCCGCTGCACTCAGCGGCCGGCAATGGAGTCTCGTGGTCGAGCACAACGAAGAAGATCGCGTGCCAGTCATCGAGACTGAAGCGCCGCATTGGAGCCGCCGTCGGCGTTGGGCCACCTCAATCGGGTTCATTCTCGTGGTGGTGGTCATCACACTCGGGCTGGTTGTTCGACTTCCGTATTACGTGTTGTCGCCTGGGGCATCTCGACCCACCGAATCACTGATTTCGGTGGTCGGCGCATCGACCTATGAGACAAACGGCGATGTGGATTTCCTCACCGTGTCACTGCGGCAAGCAACTCCGATCGAAGCGCTAGCCGCGTGGGTGAACCCTGATCTTGATCTAACTCCAGAGGAAAATATTCTTGGAAAGCAGTCACCCGATCAAAATCGCGATCTCAACCTGCGGATGATGGCCGACTCGAAAGATGCTGCTCAGTATCAGGCGCTCAAACGACTTGGTTACACAATCGAATCAAACGGAACAGGAGCAGTAGTCGCGTCAGTGGTCGACGGAGGACCATCTGAGGGTCTCCTGGTTTCTGGTGATGTGATCACCGTGGTGAATGGGCAACCGGTCTCTTTTAGCCAGCAATTGATCAGCATTGTCAGTTCAAGCACTCCTGGCTCGACGCTCTCGATGCATGTCGAACCATTTGATTCTTCTCTTGCCACTGCGCGCCCAACTCGTGATGTGCAAGTGGTGCTTGGAGCGCGTGACAACGATTCCTCAAAAGGCTTTCTTGGGGTTTCAACATTTACCCGCGACCTTTCGTTCAGGTTCCCTGTGCAGATCTCGATCGATTCAGGTCAAGTGGGCGGCCCTTCCGCTGGGTTGGCCTTCACGCTGGGAATCCTTGACGTCATGACCCAGGGGAGTCTCACGGGCGGTCTTTCGGTTTCTGCCACAGGGACGATGGCGCTGGATGGAACGGTTGGGCCGATCGGAGGAATTCATCAGAAGGTGATGGCGTCGCGTCGTGCCGGTGTCGATTTGATGCTGGTTCCATCTAGTGAAATCGACGAAGCGCGAAAGTATGCGGGCACGTTGCGGATTGAGCCAGTTGATTCTCTTGATCAAGCCCTTGCGGTGCTCACGACGGTAGGCGGCGGAAATTTGGTTCTTCCTCCAGTCGGAACCATGGCCAACGCCAACTGATCGTCACTGGTATCACCGGATCAGAGCCGTTTCGTCGGTACCCTTGACGGCGATGGCAGCCGACTCGTCCGGGCCGATCGATCCCGACCGCATTCTCGACAAAACCTTCGCGACCGTAAAGAAGGGCGTTGACCCTGTTGAGGTTCAGCGTTACCTCCTCAAGATCTCGAACCAACTGAAGGCCGCTCAGACTCGCGTATCCGAACTCGAGCGCCAGGTTGAGCAATCGCGTCGTCAAAATGCCGAGCACGATCCCATCGATCCATCCAATCTCACCAAGTTGTTGGGTGAAGAGACCACTCGAGTTCTCGACGCAGCCCAGTCCGCTGCCGCCGAAATCAGGGCCAAGGCAGAAGAGAATGTCGCCCGTCTCC
>WLMU01000165.1 GCA_009700115.1 Actinomycetota bacterium | reverse complement strand
TCTCGCCCTCAGGCAAGAAGAAGCGGAAGAACATCGTGCCGAGATTGCGGCCTTCAGTATCGATCCAGTTGGCGTGACCGGGATCGGAATGGGCGAGCACCAGGGTGAAGGTTCCGTCGGCGTTCAACGTTGTGTTGGCGCGGTTACGACTGACCTGACGGTTGACGTAGTCATACATCTGTGACCAACGATTCCAAAGGCACAAGTTGGCGAAGACGCATTCGGGCCAGCGACCGCGAATCACGAGTGCCTCGTCGTCACCGATCAAGTACGGCGCCATTGAATAGGCCGCATCGAATGCTGCGAATGCCATGTTGCCGGGCACAATCGGCTGCGGGAGTTCGTTTGGAACGCGAGAGACAAACGGAATCGGCGTGTCTTCGGACGGCGCAACCGAAGCAACGGTCTTGCTGCGCACATGGTTGATAACGCGCTGCAACGCCGCTGATACTCGTTCGTCATTCCAACGAGGCGGGGCGGGAACCTTGGTGACCGCTTCAATGCTGATCGGCACATGCAATGTCTGCGATGCCGATGATGACCACGGGAACTCGAAATAGTGGCGAGTGGTGATCCGTCCGCCGTCGGTCGGAATCTCAAGCCAGTTGCGATTGGCTTCGGCGCCTCCGAGACGAATCTCGTAATTGCCGTCGGCATCGATGTCCATCTCGGTGTCATTGAGAACACCAGAGGTGTGCGTTGCATACGAACCATCGGCCGCGCCGGCTTCCATCGTGAACGAGGTGTAGACCGCACCGGCAATATTTCCACGAACGATGTATTCGTTGTTAGGAGCGACTGGCGTCTCGAAGTAGACGGCGTCGGAGTTATCGCCTGTAAACGAACGAGTTGGCGACACGATGCGATTGAAAACCGGGCGCTGCGGATCGAATTCCTGGTGGGAATACAGCGCGCTCTGAAGGATGTGGGTGAGATTGCGGAATCCCTCGGCCACATCGTCATCGGTCATGACCGGGCCCGGAACGACCCATTCGTCGCCTGCCTGCTGCAGCAGTGCCACTAATTCGTTGTACTTCTCTCGCGACTTGAGCTCGCCCATGACTTCCCCCTTGAAAACGTCAGGGGTGCATCCTCGCGAAGATTGGCCCGGCCTGCACACAAGCGCCTCGATCGGTTTGGGCGGCTACGGTCGGCTCCGTCAAGGGGGACATATGAAAACAACCGAAGAACGACTGGCCGAAGCACTCGATTATCTCGATATTCGGCGTCTTCAGGACCGTTACGCCGACATTGTTACCCGTCGGGCGTGGTCCGAACTGCACGACATCATGCGACCGGGCTGCAAACTCGAACTCGATCTCGGCGATAACCAAATGGTGTTCGACGGTCCTCAGGCCATCGGCGATTTCATCAGCGAGCAACTCGAGGCGTTCGAATTTTTTGAATTCGTGATCCTCAATACCGTCATCGAGGTTGACGTCGAAGCCGGTGTTGCCGGTGGTCGTATGTACATGCAGGAACTTCGCCAGAACGTGAGCGACGGTCGCCGCACCAACGCCTATGGCCTCTATCACGACCGCTTCGAACGTCATGACGGTGCTTGGTGGTTAGCCCGCCGTCGTTACGGCTCGTTCTCGCGCACCATCGCTCCAGGCCCAGAACACGAACAGGTCGTCTTCCCCCTTCCCGTTCACGACCTCCGCACGCTCTAGGCGAATCGGCCACGCCCGCTCAGGACTGAAGGTCAACCTCGTTACCATTGCCGTCGCGCGCCTCAAGGGTTCGCGTTGTCGATGGCGCGCCACCAATGCCAATCGCTGACAGCACTTCGAATGCCGAATCGGTTGCCGTCGTACCGGGTGGTTGACGGAGCGTTGCGCCTTGTCGGTCTTCATCGAGGTGCCAACCGCGTTTGCTCAGCGCATCGGCAACGTTGCGGAGCCGCGACGCAGAAAGTTCGTTGAATCGGACAATCAAAATGCTGCTTCCCCCCTGCTTGGCGTTGATCACCAGTGGGTGCCACCCGTCAGGCGCACTCACCGTGGCTGAGGCATCGACCTCTTTTATCAACACATGCGCCCGCAACGACACGATGGCTTCAGTGAGAATGCCGACGGCATCGAAATCAGTGGGGTCGATCACGACAGCGGTGGCCATGGGTCAAGCCTCGCGCATGGGCTCCAGCGCCGGGAATGTCGCCCACGGAGCCACCCCCGTAGGATTCCCAGCGTGGGGAGGACTCATCATGGCTCGTGAACATCCTGTTGCCGTTATTACCGGAGCAGCTCGGGGAATTGGGGCAGCGACTGCGGCCCGGCTCGCTGCGCGCGGCTTCACCGTGGCACTGATCGACCTTCCGCTGGAATCACCCGGCCGCCATGGCGAGATACCTGGCCCCTATCGCCCCGCCCACGGACAAGACCTCGATGAAGCAGCTGCGGCATGCAATGGCCGCGGTCACGCCCACGCTGCTGACGTTCGCGATCCCGAAGCACTGGCTCGCGTCATCGACACCGTTGTGGCACATCACGGTTCGATCGATGTTGTCGTCGCTGCCGCTGGTGCCGTTGCTGGTGGCGCTCCACTTTGGGAGACCGACGACGACACATGGCGAACGATGATCGATATCAACCTCACTGGCGTGTTCAACATCGCTCGCGCCGCGCTGCCCGCAATGCTCGACGCGCCATCGCCTCGCAATGGTCGATTTGTCGCCGTTGCTTCAGCGGCCGCGCATCACGGACTTCCGCAACTGGCTGCGTACTCCGCCGCCAAACACGGCGTTGCCGGGTTAGTGAAAGCACTTTCGGCCGAACTCGCCGATAGCGGTGTTACCGCCAACGCAGTGTGCCCCGGTTCAACTGCGACGGGCATGCTCGATGCCAGCGCCGCGATCTACGGGATGGCTGACCGCAGCGAGTTTGCCGATCAGGCCCGCATTGGTCGCCTTATTGATCCCGATGAGATCGCCGCAACAATCGAATGGTTGTGCGTCGACGCACCCGCAGCGGTGACAGGTTCACTCATTGATGTCGATGGCGGTTTCCGCGCATGAGTTCGTTTAATCGCGCGGCCGTCGACGCAATCTGTGCAGACGTTGTCGGCCGTCGTAATGAAATCGATGTTGTCGTTGCTGCACTTGCTGCCGAACGCCATGTCTTGCTCGAAGGACCGCCAGGAACGGGCAAATCCTCATTGCTGCGTGCGCTTGCTCATGCCTCTGGGGTTGAACTTGTCTTCGTTGAAGGAAACGCCGAACTCACGCCTGCTCGTCTCGTAGGCACCTTCGACCCTGCTCGTGTACTCACCGACGGCTACAGCCCCGAGGTGTTCCTCGATGGTCCGCTTGTCGATGCGTTGCGCACCGGATCGTTGTTGTACATCGAAGAGATCAATCGAGTTCCGGAAGAAACCCTCAACGTCATCATCACGGCGATGAGCGAACGCGAGCTTCATATTCCCCGCCTTGGCCGCGTCGCTGCCGAATCGGGTTTCCGGGTTGTGGCCGCCATGAATCCGTTCGATGC
>WLMU01000164.1 GCA_009700115.1 Actinomycetota bacterium | reverse complement strand
TGAGCAGGGCTTTCTTCTGTTCAGGGGTGCGGCCTTCGAGCATGTTGATCTGGATCAGCGGCATAAGAAACTCCGTTTTGTGGTCGGCACTACTCTCCTGATCATGACCTCCCCGGATGGATCCGTCGACTCACTCGCTACTTTTGAGCAGGTCGCGACCCGGCGTCGGTCCTCATTGCTGGTTGATCGACAGCGTGTCGTTCCCGAGGAACTCCTCGACCGTCTCATCGCCGTGGCGGCCACCGCTCCGAATCACAAGCGCACATTCCCGTGGCGATTCCGCGTCATCACCGGCGAAGGTCGGGCGCAGTTTGGTGAGGCCTTGGCCCAGGACCTCATCGAGGCTAATCAGGCCGAGGCGAAAATCGAAAAGGCTCGCGCCAAATATCTACGAGCTCCGGCAATCATCGCCATTGCTTCCATTCGCGGCGAGAACGACACGATGACCGCGGAAAATCGAGATGCGGTGTCGGCCGCCATACAAACACTTCTGCTCGGCGCCACCGCCGCCGGTCTCGCGTCGTACTGGTCGACTGGCGCGGCGATGACATCGACCCGGCTGCGCGAGTTCTGCAGTTTTGATGACAGCGACACGGTCGTGGGAGTGATTTACCTCGGTTGGCCCACAGGCTCACCGCCTCCCATTGATCGACCCGCGCCCGAAGTCGTCCGCATTGGGACACCGACTGCGACCCCGTAGGGTCTCGTCGATGGCATCGACAAAAAAGACCGACCGAAAATTCGGACCTGATCGTCCTGACGCGCCTGGACTGGTTCGCCGTCAACGTATGTGGTCGGTGTGGGGCACATGGTTGTTCATCCTCGTGTTCTTTGTTGCCCCAATCGTCTTCGGCAACGCCTACTTCGTTGTTCCAGCCGTCGGCTTTACCGTCGCCCTCGTTGCCACAATGCGACTGTCGCGTCGGCCCGACGGTCCCGACGCAGAGACACTTGCAAAAGGCGAGTTGCACGCCGCCACCCCCGAACATCCTGTTTCCGTGAACGCGGTGTGGTCACCCGGCGTTCGTGTGCGTGGTGAACCGCCGCGTCCAGGCTTCTTGCTCTGCGATGGAAAGCGTCTGCGTTTCGAATGTCTCGACGACCAACTTCGATTCGATGCCAGCATCGATCGAATTGAAGTGATCACTGTCCCGAGTTTCATGCGTCCGCAACTCGACCTCTCGATTGGTGGCGCCAATCATTCCGTTCGCTTCTTCCCTGCATGGGATCTAGGAGCAACCTTTGTGGGACCCACACTGGTCGGCGAGTGGTACGCACAATTGCGCGAACTCGGAGCCTCCTGAGATGGCTCGGATCAATCACACACCTGATCCAAATCCCACCCGAGCCAAGGCGCGCGCACGTCGCAACCTCTCGCTCGTCGTGTGGTGGGGTGTTGCGGTGTTGTTGCTCTTTCTCCTGTCAACAGGCGCGCCGTGGGTACTGGTCATTCCCCTCATCGTCATTGGCGCGCTCGTCATCACCAACACCATCCAGGTTGTTCGCGGCGAAGGCGCAGAGCAGTACGCGATCGAACCGGGTCGCCTTGCGCAGTCGACGTTGGACAACGACCCCGTCGCAATTCCCGCCACCCGCGCACCTGATCGCCGAGAAAAAGGCCGTCGTCGAGGCACCCTTCACTTTGCTGGTGGTCGGTTGTCGTTCGTGTTCGGTCCCAGCCCTCAATCACGTTCCAAAAGGGCAAAGGATGACCTTGAGGGAGCAACGGCATTCGATGCTTGGCCTTCAGATATTTCACTCGGTCCGCGCCCTTCAACGATGCGACCACAACTTGTCCTGTCGGTTGAGGGAGCAACTCATGTCATCGAATTCACCATGCCCGAAGATCTCGCTGCAGGAATGCTCGGCAAGGTCGTGGCCAGCGAGTGGTTCACGCAGCTAGTCGAACTTGGTGCACGCCCTTCAAACGCGAATTCTTAAACGCGCCGCGGTTTTTACTCGTTGCCGTGTCAGCATTAGGCCGTGACTGTTCCCCCCGCCGATCCTGCAATGCTCGACAATGCTGTCGAAATCCTTCGTGCCGCCGGCACGTTCACGCTCCAGTGGTTCGATAACCCCGCGCTTGACGTGACCACCAAGAGCGACGGCACACCAGTGACCGAAGCCGATCGCGGAGCCGAGCACATTGTCCGCGAGCGCCTCGCAGCACTTCATCCCGAGGATTCGGTTCTGGGCGAAGAACTTGAAGATCACATCGGCACGAGTTCGCGAACCTGGATTGTCGATCCCATCGATGGAACAAAAGCGTTCACCCGTGGCGTACCCCTCTATTCAAATCTCTTGGCCGTCGTCGACGAACACGGCCCACTCATTGGTGTCATCAATCTGCCGGCATTGGGAACAACCGTGTACGCCGGACGCGGACTTGGTTGTTTCCGAGATGGTCGCCGGGTACACGTCAGTACACGTACCGAACCATCAACGTGTGTGCTTTCCACCAGTGGTTTTGGAACCTGGACCGATTCCCAGCTACTCGGAGTGATGCGCGCCGGATTCGAAGCACGCACATGGGGAGACGGATACGGCTACGCCATGGTCGCGTGCGGAGCTCTCGATGCCATGGTCGATCCGCAGGTTTCACTTTGGGATATCGCACCCATGCCAGTGATCTTTGCCGAAGCCGGAGGTCGCTTCACCGGCACCGACGGCACCGACGTTTCCCTCGTGCCCGGCTCAAACGTTTCGGGCGTGGCCACCAATGGCCGCATCCACGATGCTGTTATTGCCGCACTCGCCGCTGACTAACGCTGCGCTCTCACTGCGATGACGAATGTTGCTCGTCATCTTCTTCACACATCGCGTGATCGTGTCCGTGAGCATGATGATGGGGATCGTCAATCAGCACCATGCCATCGGCAAGACGCAAAAGTCGTCCGCCGTAAGCTTCGGCCAAATTTGCAGCCGTAAGCACCTCGGTGGCTGATCCACTCGCAACAACGCGACCGGCTAACAACAACACGTGGTCGCTCTCGGCCGCTTCGGAAAGATCGTGCGTTGTCATCACGATGGTTCGGCCGGCGGCTCGTTCCTCTGCCACAACATCGAGGATACGTTGACGACTTACGACATCGAGACCAGTCACTGGTTCATCGAGCAACAAGACGTCACCGCCCTGCGCGAGACCCTGCGCAACAAATACTCGTTGGCGCTGACCTCCGGAAAGTTCATGGAGATGTCGGCGAGTGAGGTCGCCCAATTCAAGGCGTTCGATTGATTCATCGACAATGCGGCGATCGTCGTCGGTCATCTTCCCGAACGCGCCGCGGGTTGCGAATCGTCCCATAGTGACGACTTCGCGAACTGTGACAGGAAGTTGATCGTTGACCTTCGCCGACTGCATTACGTAGCCGACGTGACGGCGCATTTCGGTCGGAGGTCGACCCGACACTGTGAGGGTTCCCGATTCCACCGGCAACAAGCCAACGATCGCGTTCAAGAGACTCGACTTTCCCGATCCATTCGGGCCCACCAGTGAAGTCACTGCGCCGGCTGGCAGCGAGAACGTTGCGTCGC
>WLMU01000163.1 GCA_009700115.1 Actinomycetota bacterium | reverse complement strand
GAAAGAATCAAGACAACAACCAACTGCACGACGCAGATGTTGAGAAACCACGAGCCAAGCCAGTGGCCGGGAAGGCGATCGAAGACGAGCCCACATCTCGGACACTCGGGCACCATGCGCACCCAGCTACGAAAGAGTTTTCCTTGGCCACAAACCGGGCATCTTCGTCGCGCTCCACGACGAAGCAGTGTTCCGGCAGGCATGGTCACAACTCCATTGTGCTGTGATTCGTCCGCCGACGTCGCACCCAGAGCGATACCCTCGCCATCATGAGCGAGCGCGACGCCATCGAGGAACTCTCCGACCTCTTCGTCTTTCTCGCCGATAACGATTTCGCCGGATACTCCCCCTTGTACGAGCAGATCGCTCGTGCCGTTGCCACCGATCGCGAGCTCTTGGGATTCATCGCTGCGGCGGCCAATCCAAATGCCCGGCGTGGTCGAGTACCGGTGCTGTTTTTTGCCGCCACCCATGATCGGGTACTTGCTAGCCCCGACCGTGCGATTGCGGCCATCTATCGCGGCGAGTCTCACGTAGATCCGATGCCACTGCTTCGGGAATTGATTGAACGTGACGGTTCTGCAGTCATCGACAACATGCGCACTCGTTCCGTGCAAACAAACGAGGTCGGTCGAAGCGCCATCTTGTCGCTTGCCTTCGGTCGTTCTCAGCGAAATGTCACTACGCAAACCGCGCTCTTTGAAATCGGTCCAAGCGCCGGACTCAACCTTTACCTCGACCGCTTCCATATCGACTTCACTCGAAACGGAAACATGGTCGCGGGCATTGGGCCCGACGATGCCAACGTTCGACTGGAGTGCGAACTGCGGGGCCCCGTTACTCCAGCGATTCCCACCGAAATCTCGACCCCGAATTCGCGCCGCGGGCTCGACGTCAACCCTATTGACGTCATGAACGATTCGGAATGTCGATGGCTTCAAGCATGCTTGTGGCCCGGCATTCCTGATCGTCCCGAACGACTCGCTGCAGCGATCGACGTTGCTCGCATGTCACCACCACAACTCCTGGCCGGTGACGCCGTAACCGATCTTCACTCGGCACTCACATCGATCGAACCCACAGATCATCTGATTGTTTTCTCAACCTGGGCGCTGGCCTATATCGACACCAACGGCAGAGACGCCGTGATCAAAACCATCGACAGCGTCGGAGCCGAACGAGATCTCGACATCGTCACCTTCGAAGAACCCCGCTTCACGCCATGGGTCTCCAACTTCGACCCCTCTGTTTTTGGCCTGTACGAAGGCGAAGGAACCCCGACCCTTCTCGGCCTGCGATCATGGCGGGGCGGGATCTGCACGACAACTGCTCTCGCTGTCGCCCATCCGCATGGGCGATGGATTCACTGGCTCGAGGAGAACCATGGCTGATTGGGTACTCAAACGAACGGCGGCACGCGTGGTCGTTCTCGATCAACATGGCCACGTTCTGCTCCTCGAGGCCCGCGATCCTGCCGATGCCTCCAAAGGTCAGTGGTGGGAGATCCCCGGTGGCGGAATCGAGCACGGCGAAACAAGCGCCGAAGCGGCTCGTCGCGAACTTTTCGAAGAAACCGGAATCGTTGAGGCGGAAATCGGCCCATGTGTCTGGACACAACATTCCAAGTTCATCTTTGCTGGATGGAAGTTTGATCAACACGAGCACGTGCATGTTGCGTGGACAGATCGGATCGACCTCTCAACTCGCAAACCCGGTGGCCTCGAGGCATTCGAAGCATTGGCATTTGGGGGGCACCACTGGTGGGGACTCGATGAACTTTTGGAATCCGACGCCCAGGTTCTCCCCCGGCGGTTGCGCGAATTTCTGCCCGATCTCGTCGCTGGCACCATTCCGCCTGAACCGCTTGACATCACCCACATCGACCCCAGCATCACGTTTTAACTGATGTCCCCGAACAAGCGACTCTTTCTACGAGGCTGCATGAAGCACTGCGCTGTGTGCGGGCAGGGCCATCTTTTCCGTCACTGGTTCTCCATGCTTCCGCGGTGTCCAAAGTGCGATCTCAAGTTCGAACGAATCGAAGGTCATTGGACCGGCGATCTCGGAATTAACACCATCGTGAGTTTCGGGGCGCTACTCATCGTGCTTCTTGCAGGATTCTTGGGGTTCTGGCCCGATCCCCCAATCGTGGCAATCATCATCGCTTCCATAGCGGCTGCTGGATTCTTGCCGCTCGCGTTTTTTCCGTATTCAAAAACCATTTGGCTGGCGATCGACATCATGATGAGGCCAATAGAACCAGGAGAGGTTCGTCCGGGCTTCGGTCCAGAACCCGAGACGCTCTAGCCTGCGAGCGATGTCGCTCACTCCCCCGCCCACCGAATCCGAATCTGGCGCCGAGCGACGAGTCGACGTTCTCGTCGTTGGAGCCGGCCCTGCAGGATGCGCGGCAGCCATCACATTGCAGCGCTCCGGCAAAAGCGTCGTAGTCATCGATAAGGCGGCATTTCCTCGCGACAAAATCTGCGGCGACGGGCTCACCACATCGGCACTTCGTGAGCTGGACGCCCTCGGCCTTGATCCAACATCGGTTCCGTCATGGATCGATGTTGAAGACGTGATCGTGCGCTCGCCGAGTGGTCGTGAAGTTGTCTTCCCACTGCCGAGAAACAACGGCGTCTATGCAGCTGTAAGTCGAAGACAAGATCTTGACGCCGCGCTCGTTGGCCTTACCCGCTCCGTCGGCGTAGAGGTTCGCGAAAATCTGGCCCTAACCGCTATTCAACAAAGCGATGCTGATGCGCTCGTCACCACGGAATCTGGCGAAACGTTTCGCGCCACCTACGTGATCGCCGCAGATGGAATGTGGTCGCCAACTCGCAAAGCTCTCGGTCTTGCGCAACCTGGGTATCGCGGCGAGTGGCACGCATTCCGTCAGTACTTCCGAAACGTTTCGCCGCGTGCTTCCAATGAACTCGTGGTCTGGTTCGAGGCTGACCTTCTGCCTGGCTATGCATGGTCTTTCCCATTGGCCGATGGCATCGCAAATGTCGGTTTCGGAATCCTCCGTGACGACAGTTCCTACAGCATCGGTGACATGGGACCGCTTTGGCGTGAGCTGTTGAATCGACCGCATGTGCGCGACTTCCTCGGTCCAGATGCAGAAGCGGAAGGTCCTCATCGAGCGTGGCCGATACCCGCGCGGGTTGACCGAATTGCGCTCTCACACGAACGGACACTCTTTGTTGGCGATGCTGCAGCTGCAACTGATCCAATGACAGGAGAGGGAATCGGTCAAGCCCTCCTCACCGGGAGATGGGCCGCTGAAGCGATCATCACCAACTCGGAGAATCCTGAAGGCTGCAGGTCCGCGTACGCCCATTCAGTAGAAACAGAACTCGCCGTCGATCATCGATTCGCCGAGCGACTCATGCGTATCCTCCGACGCCCGAGCGGTGCCCGCGGCGCGGTGCGAATTGCTGGCATCAGCGGTTGGACCCGCCGCAACTTCGCCCGTTGGCTCTTTGAGGACTACCCCAGAGCCCTGCTTCTGACCCCACGCCGCTGGCATCGCAACATGCTCAGCGGCCCGGGGGCGTACCGTGGCGATCATGCGCACACG
>WLMU01000162.1 GCA_009700115.1 Actinomycetota bacterium | reverse complement strand
TCATAGAGACTGGGATTCGCGCTCTCGAAGGGAACAAGCACTTCTTTGGGGACGCCAAGCGGAGGTGGATCGCCATAGAGCCGTTCGAGGATGCAATCAATGAGTTCTTGGTCCGAAAGATCTTCTTTGCGGTCGAGCACGTACCCCTTGCGACCCACCACACGACCGCGGCGAACAAAAAACACCTGAACCGATGCTTCGAGTTCATCGCCCGCCAATCCAACGACATCGAGGTCTTCGTCTTTCTCCAAAACCATCTGTTGCCGCTCAACAACTTTACGAACAGCGCCGAGGCGATCGCGAAGTCGGGCAGCGCGTTCAAACTCAAGTTCATCGCTCGCCGACTGCATCTCGATTTCCAATCGAGAAATCACTTCATCGGTATCGCCGTCGAGAAAACGGATGAGATCACGAACGAGTTCGTCATACTTCTCAGTCGTGATCTCCCCCACACAAGGACCACTGCACTTTTCAATGTGAAACAACAAACACGGCCGCCCGATTTTCGTATGTCGGGACAACTTCGTGTCGGAACAAGTCCGAACAGGAAACGTGCGAAGCAATTGATCAAGGGTCTCACGAATCGCCCAAGCCGCGGCGTAGGGCCCGAAGTATCGAGTTCCCTTTCGCTTATCGCCCCGCATCACCGTGGCACGCGGCCAGTCATCATCGACTGTGACCGCGAGGAACGGGTAACTCTTGTCGTCACGAAGGTCAATGTTGAACCGTGGCTCATGCTGCTTGATCAGGCTGTACTCGAGCATGAGCGCTTCGAGCTCGTTGCGAACCTGAATCCACTCCACAGTTTCTGCCGTGGCCACCATCTGAGCGGTACGGGGAGCCAGGTTGATCGGATCTTGGAAATAGTTCGACAGACGCGAGCGAAGACTTTTGGCCTTACCCACATAGATGACGCGGCCGTTGACGTCTTTGAACTGATACGAGCCGGGCTCGTCGGGAATCGTGCCGGCCGGCGGTCGCTGCACCATTGGGGTCATCGTATGGGTCATCGGAGGCAAACAAGCCGCCCAGTGCCTACACTGTTGAAGCCGGCCTGGTATCCGGCGAACGAATGAGACCCGAGGCCGACATCCCCGTGGCGTGGCGACCAGGCTGCCCCCACCGGCTACTTATCGGATCTCCCCGTCCTTTCAGGGAGTGCACCACAACATGCTTCGCCTCCAACTACCGCTCGGTGACCGATACACAGACGCCACACCCGCCGAACTCGCGGATCGAATCGCTGCGGCGAAAGCCACGCTCGGTGACCGTCTATTCATCCTCGGCCACCACTACCAACGAGACGAAGTCATGGAATGGGCCGATGCCCGTGGTGACTCGTTTCGACTCTCGGTGCTCGCTCAAGAGCAACCACAGGCCGAGTACATCGTTTTCTGTGGCGTCCACTTCATGGCCGAGTCCGCCGACATCCTCACCGGCGACCATCAAGCCGTGATCCTCCCCGACCTCAATGCTGGCTGTTCGATGGCCGATATGGCCGATCTTGAAGAAGTCACCGAAGCCTGGGAGACCCTTGCGGCGACCACAGACATCTCGAAGGTCATCCCAATTACGTACATGAACTCCTCGGCTGCACTCAAGGCGTTCGTGGGCGAGCATGGCGGTTCGGTGTGCACGTCATCCAACGCGCGCGCCGTTCTCGAATGGGCGCTCTCTCTCGGCAACCGTTCTGAGAACGGAGCTGGCGGCGAACAGGTTCTTTTCTTCCCCGATCAGCATTTGGGCCGCAATACCGCCGTCGATCTCGGATACTCCCTCGACGACATGCGGGTCTGGGATCCTCGCCGCGAGCACGGCGGCCTGACCGAAGCCGAAGTGAAAGATTCCACTTTCCTTCTTTGGAAGGGACATTGCTCCGTTCATCAGCGGTTCCGCCCCGAACACATCGCAGCATTCCGCGAAGCGAATCCCGAGGGCATCGTCGTCGTGCATCCCGAGTGCGCTCACGATGTTTGCGAGTTAGCCGACCAGGTCGGTTCCACCGATTTCATCATCCGTGCCGTTGAGAACGCACCCGTTGGCGCTGTCATCGGCATTGGCACTGAAATCCACCTCACCAACCGACTGAATAACGAAACACCCGACAAGACCGTGGTGTCTCTTGATCCACTCGTGTGCCCTTGCTCAACGATGTTCCGCATCGATGGGCCGCATTTGTGCTGGGTCCTTGAGAATCTTGTCGCCGGCAAAGTTGTCAACCGCATAATGGTCGACCCCGACACGACTCAGTGGGCGAAGGTTGCGCTCGATCGCATGCTGCAGATCACCTGAGCTACTCGAGGCCGAGCAGCGGACGCAGAAATTGCCCGGTGTAGCTCTTCTTCGTGGCCGCGACCTTTTCAGGAGTGCCCTCAACGAGCACGGATCCGCCGCCGCTACCGCCCTCAGGACCCAGATCGATCAACCAATCGGCGGTCTTGATGACATCGAGATTGTGCTCGATGACAAGCACGGTGTTTCCCTGATCGACAAGGCGGGAAAGCACGGTGAGCAGTTTGCGAATGTCTTCGAAGTGAAGGCCCGTTGTCGGTTCATCGAGGATGTACACGGTGCGCCCCGTTGAACGCTTCGAGAGTTCGCTGGCGAGCTTGACTCGCTGCGCCTCACCACCAGAAAGCGTCGTGGCTGGTTGGCCCAGACGCACATACCCAAGACCGACATCAACAAGCGTTTGCAAGTGACGGGCGATCGCAGGTTGATTCGCAAAGAACACCACACCCTCTTCACAGCTCATACCGAGGATGTCGGAAATGTTGTGATCTTTGAAGGTGATGTCGAGCGTGTCTCGATTGTAACGAGCGCCCTTGCATACCTCACACGGCACGTACACATCGGGAAGGAAATGCATTTCGATCTTGATGGTTCCATCGCCGGAACACGCTTCGCATCGGCCACCGGAGACGTTGAATGAAAAACGCCCCGGCAAATAGCCCCGAACTTTCGACTCGTGAGTCTGTGCAAATAGTTTTCGAATGTGGTCGAACACGCCGATGTACGTGGCTGGGTTTGAACGCGGCGTGCGGCCAATTGGCGATTGATCGATATTGATGACCTTGTCGACCAGTTCCATGCCCTCGACGCTCTTATGCAGTCCTGGCGGAGTCTTTGATCCGTAGACCTTCTGCATCAGGGCGCGATGCAGAATGTCGTTCACCAATGTCGACTTCCCTGAACCGGAGACGCCGGTGACAGCGATAAAGGTGTGCAGCGGGAACTCAACGTCAACGTTTTTGAGGTTGTGTTCGCGAGCGCCACGAACAACGAGTTGGTCTGCCCCCGGAGAACGCCGTAGTTCTGGCACGGGGATCGAGCGCCGGCCGGAAAGATACTGACCCGTTATGGACTCTTTCGATTTCAAAAGCCCCTTAACCGGACCCGCATACACGATGTCGCCGCCGTGTTCGCCAGCGCCAGGGCCGATATCGACGACATAATCGGCAACTTTGATGGTCTCTTCATCGTGTTCGACTACGAGGACGGTGTTACCCAGTTCACGGAGACGCATCAGCGTGTCGATGAGTCGCTTGTTGTCACGCTGATGGAGTCCGATCGATGGCTCGTCGAGCACATAAAGCACGCCGACCAGGCCAGACCCAATCTGCGATGCAAGACGAATGCGCTGTGCTTCGCCGCCAGCAAGAGTCGCTGCCGATCGTGA
>WLMU01000161.1 GCA_009700115.1 Actinomycetota bacterium | reverse complement strand
GATGGTTCCGTCGCTGATTCCATTCGAGATCTCGCCATGAACCATTACAAAACCTGGCAGAACTGGGCTTCACAGATCATGCTCATAGCTGTTGACTGGCAGAAAGATCGCACCTCGACCCTCAGCCTTTATGGCTACGTAACCGAGGTACAACCAGCACTCGACATTGCGATCGAAACAACGTTTAAAGCGCTTTGCTCAACACTGACGACAACGCAACCGACCGATGGTTCCTATACACAGACCATTGACGATATTTGCCCAAATTCATGAGCGATCAACACACAAACATCAGCGAAAGCAACAACGGCGTACCTGATTCGACCTCGGTCGACGGAAATGGCCCGTGTATGGCGTGTGGTTTACCAAACGCTCGAAGTTGGGAAACTCCTGACGGTCCGGCGCGACTTTGTCCGCCTTGCGCAACGCTCAATGGCATTGGTTGTCCGTAAGGCAAAGGGGCGTTTAGTGCGTCCCTGCGCTGGAACCAAGACTCACTTCGATGACTTGGCCAGTCATGCTGCTCGCGGCATCGGCGGCCACGAATAACACTGCCCGCGACACTTCCTCGGGTTCCATCCAGGCAACGCCGAGTCGGTTCATTGCCTGATAGCGCGGCGTGACGTCTTCACGGGTCGGCGCATCCATGTCAGGGCAAAAGAGTTTGTACATCGCTTCGTTGTGCAACATCGCAGTGTCGACTGCGGCTGGGGCTATGGCGTTAACGGTGATTCCCTTGTTGGCAACTTCCATCGCTAGCGACTTCACCATTCCAATGACTCCCCATTTCGCGGCCACGTAGTGCGCGAGGTTTGCGTTACCCATGCGGCCAGCCATCGATGAAGTGGCAATGATGCGTCCATATCGACGCTCGAGCATGTGGGGCAGAACGGCGCGAATGGTTTTGAACGTGCCGGTGAGGTCGACATCGATCATGTCGTTCCATGTGTCGTCGTCGAGTTCGTGAAACTTTCCGTACCCGGTCACGCCGGCGTTCGCCACGCAGATGTCGATCTGACCGAACGCTTCGATGCCGGCTTCGACCACCAGCCCGATGCCAGCCGTATCGCGAATATCGGCAGACATCGACAAACAGCGCTGACCAGTTGCTTCTACGAGCGAAACCGTCTCGGCCAGTTCGGCAGCGGTTCCTAAGGGATAGGGAACGGTGCCGATATCGGCACAGAGATCGGTGACGATGAGATCGGCCCCTTCGTTGGCTAAGGCAATGGCATGAGCCCTTCCCTGACCCCGAGCTGCACCGGTTACAAGGGCGACCCGTCCCTCAACTGCTCCCATGACTCCCCCTTCACCCCCAGCGAGAACTTCCTTGGCCGACGCTACCGGTCCACGGCCTAGCATCGCTCCCGCACCAGCAGACCAGCGGTCTGTTCAGATTCAGGGGGAACGAAATGCCAGTTGCAGGACAACGCGATCCAGACGAGATCCGAGGCGCACTCACTGAGTGGATGGCTCGACAAATGCCCGAGGCCACTGACGTCACCATTACGAATCTCGTTGTCCCGCAATCAAGTGGTTTCTCAAATGAAACGTTCCTTCTCGACGCAAGCTGGGTCGAAGGCGGCAAAAAGGTCGATGCCGAACTCGTCCTGCGCAGTCAGCCAGTGATGAGTTTGTTGTTCCCCGAGATTGATCTCGTTACACAGCAATACCTCTCGATGAAGCTGCTCGGTGAGCATTCAAACGTTCCTGTTCCCAACACGCGTTGGGCCGAACGCGACACTTCCATCATTGGTGGCCCGTTCTTCATGATGGATCGTTTGAATGGTGTCGTTCCTGGTGATGCTCCGCCGTATACCGAATCGGGTTTCGTCGTCGATATGACCGACGAACAGCGCGCACGTTGGGCCCACAACGGTGTCGAAGCGCTCACGCGTGTCGGCCGAGTCGATTGGAAAGCTGCAGGGTTCGACCACCTTGATCAAAAGCACCACGGCAAACTCGGGCCCGAACAACGTCGCGGGTATTTCCAGAACTACAAGAACTGGGCGATGAAGGGCGAAGCGCACGCCGTCATTGATCCGGCATGGGATTGGCTCGTTGCTAACTGGCCCGACGATGGCGAGCACATCGAATTGTGCTGGGGCGATTCACGTCCGGGTAATCAGATGTACGGCGGTCCCGACAACACCGAAGTCATCGGCGTGTTCGATTGGGAAATGGTGTCGCTCGGCAATAGCGAAAGCGATCTTGGTTGGTGGGTGTTCTTGCAGCAGTTCTCGATCGAAAGCGCGGGCGCAACGTTGCTGCCCGGAATGCTTGATCGCGCGCAGACCATTGCGCTGTGGGAAGAACTCATGGGTCGCCCTGCGACACACGTCGACTTCTACGAGATCCTCGCCGGATTCCAGTTCGCTCTCGTCATGGTGAAGTTGGCCGAAATGTACGTCGCTGAATCAGGTGATCCCGCGATCGGTGCCATGGCCCTCTACAACCCCGTCACCGCAATTACTGCTCGCCTTCTGGGTATCGAAGTTCCTGGCTTGGCCGATGTGCTCAAGCGTTCGTAACGCTCGAGCTCAACCAGCAATCACTCTGGCAGCGATGCCTTCAAACTCAACGACATCGCCAGCGCGCAACTGACGCCCACGGCGAATCTCAACCTCACCATTCACCGTGATCTCGCCCTCGGCGAGCAAAAATTTCGCGTCGGAACCCGAATCGACGAGGTTCGCCAACTTCAGAAACTGCCCGAGCCGAATGGTGTCAGTGCGGATTTCGATCTCGTGCATGTTCCTAGTCTCGCCGAATTTTTCGCGCCAATGATCCAAGGAATCGCAGTGGCCGAGTAATGCGCATTGAGCGGCTCGCCATGAGTCGCGAGATGGCATCCTGTGAGTCCATCTGACACTGCTCGATCTCTAGATCGCGCTCGTGCACTTGGACTTCAAGGGCTACTGCCTGACTCTGAATGTTCAGAAAGTGTTGGTAGTGCTCTGCAACAGATTGCTCAAGCGCCGAAATCATGTCTCTCGTTCCACCGATGTATCTCTCTGCATACTGCGCAAAGTCAACGACCATCACACTGGCCTCGCGACTAACGATCTCCTTCGTCGACTCGGACGTCTTCTCGGGTTCCGACAAACGCACGACTCCATGCTTGGTCTCAAATCGTTCCGTATTTCGCTCGAAGAGGAAACGAGCAAAGAGGCTCGGAGTCGATCCGTTTCGCTCGTGAGCGATGACCGCGTTTGATTCGAGAACCACAGTCATTCCCTTACGCGTCACTCGATACCCGAAGTCAACATCTGAATGCATGAGTGGGTAAAAGGCCGGATCCATTCCGCCAACGGCGTCCCACGCATCGCATCGAACCAGAGCGCCACTTAGCGATACCCAATCGAGATGTACTTCAAGATCGAGCGCTTCCGGGGCAACGTCTTCGAACGGATACCACCGATCCAATATTCCGTCAGGCTTCACCGTTCCTGCGCGACTTTTCGCCGGAATGATGCCCTGTTCATTCAAAACGACTGGTGAAACAATTGCTGGATGATCCGAACGATCTTGGCGCTCCATCAGTGCGCATAGACAAGTTGGTGGAACGGTCATGTCATCTTGAATAATCCACAAACTCGGCGCAGTTACGGAATCACGAGCGAAGTTCATCCCACCGGGCAAACCGAGGTTCAGGCCTGGCTCAAGAATCGTGGCCGGTCCAAGGTCAACACGTTCCACCCGTGGATCGTTCCAGACAACCACG
>WLMU01000160.1 GCA_009700115.1 Actinomycetota bacterium | reverse complement strand
TTGACCTCGCAATTGCGCATTCGTACCCGTTCCTGCTGCAACGTTGGCGGCGAGAATTTGCGTCGCCAAACACGCGCTCTGCCAGCTCACTGCACGAGTGGGATTCACCTCGTGGGCAAAGAGCACTTTGCCCGTTCGATTTTCGACTCTGTCAATGAAGTAGGAAGGTTGACGGACGCCACCGTTTGGAATAGCCGAGTACGCCGAGGCCATTTCCAGTGGGGTGACATCGAAAACACCGAGGGGCATCGACTTCGCGCGCGGGTCGAACTGACTGCTCACGCCGAGACGTTGAGCGGTGTACACCACATTCTCGAGCCCAACCGTCTGGCCGAGACGCACGAATGCGCCGTTTGACGAGGCCTGAGTCACTCCGGTGAGCGTGCCCCCGCCTCCGGAAATGACATATGGGTCTGGCGTGGTTCCCTTGCTCGGCCACGACCCACCGCCACCGATGGTGTCGTCAGGCTGTACACCTTGTTCGAGCGCGGTGAGAATGACGAAGGTCTTAAACGTTGAACCGGTCTGGCGACCAGGCTCATGGGTAGCGATGTCGTATTTGTAATCAGCGAACCCTGGACCACCAACGAGTGCTCGCACTGCACCAGTCGCTGACTCAACTGACACCATCGCGGTGGTGATCCCTTTCGAGTTGGCTTCGGAACGAACGTAGGAAGGAAATGTGTTGTCGTGCGCGTCTTGTGCAGCGTTTTGCGCAATAGGGTCGAGCGTGGTGTAGATCTGCAGACCACCGCCGAAGACCTGCGCGTATCGTTCTTCATACGTAGCTCCTAACCGAGGATCGGCAAGAAGTTGCTGTTTCACTTCCTCAACGAAGTAACTCTCTTCTGGAGGTTGCGTGATTGTGCCGCAATCGGCCGGTCGAAAACCAACGACTACCCCGGTGCAACGTCCGACAGGAAGTGGCAGTGCATCAAATTCAGTCGCTTGTGCACGAGTGATCACACCATTCGCGACCATCCGGTCGAGAGCAAATTTGCGCTCTTCTTTCGCCTTCTTTGGATGAAGAATTGGATCGTTCTCAACAGGGTTCGAGATCATCGATGCCAACAACGCACTGTCAGCCCAATTCAGATCTCCAACGGACTTTCCCCAATAGGTTTCGGCGGCAGCCTGGACGCCATAGGACCCGTTTCCGAAATAAATCGTATTGAGGTACAGCTCAAGAATTTCATCTTTCGACAACTGCCCTTCGAGCCGAATGGCAAGCGCTGCCTCTTTTGTCTTTCGATTGAGAACTCGCTCATCACTCAGGAGCGCCTTCTTTACTAATTGCTGCGTGATAGTCGAACCACCCTGCTCGACCTGACCTGATTGCACGTTCTGCACCAGAGCGCGGACGAGACCACGAAGATTGATGCCCGCATGTTCATAGAACTGCGCGTCTTCGACGGAAAGCACCGCGTCCTTGATCGTGTCCGGCATCTCCGAGAGCGGAACTGGGTCACGATTTTCAGCACCGTGCAGCGTGGCAATCAGCGAGCCGTCGGACGCGAATACCTGCGACCGAACCGCATAGTCCTGAAACTGAGCAACATCGATAGCGCCATCGCCGCCCTCGACTGCCGACGCAACCCGGGCAATTGACGGAATGAGAATTGCCATCGCAACAGCGACGACAACACCTCCGCTCAAAATTGCGGCCCCGAACTGGATCAGCTTATTCATTCCAAGCCCAACAGTACCGGCCACTTCGGCCCCGGCTTGGTCAGCCCCGCGGCCACTCCACGGGGCGCTTCTCCACAAATGCCCGCATACCTTCAACCATTTCCGGGCCCATCATCGTGCGATGGAAGAGTCCGGTATCGGGCATGGGCAAACGGGCATTGAGGTCGCGCTTAATTGCGGCTCGGGCTTCGGGCCCCGTAAGGGATATCTGCTGAAGAACCCATTCGGTATGCGCTTCGAGTTCGTCGTGAGGAACAACCTTGCCGATCAGCCCCATGGCATCGGCTTCGGTCGCAGAGATCTCTGCGGCGGTGAAGAACAGATACCGCGCTTTGGCGATACCGGTGGCCTCAGCGATACGGGCCGACATGAACGGGTCGGGAATCCCACGAAGTAACTCTGGAATTCGGAAGCGAGCGTCGGCGGAAGCAATCACAACATCGCAGTGCAACGCGAGATCAAGTCCACCCGCATGACAAAGGCCATTGATACGCGCCACCCAAATCTTGCGGCAGCGTTCAATGTGTCGGAAGGGGAAGTTGTCGGTGGCATCCCATTCGTTCACCAGACCTTCAGGATCTTCGGACTTTCCCGCCATATCGCCACCAGCAGCGAACCACTTATCGGTGCCGGTAAGACACACCGAGTCGAGTTCGGCCTGGCCATCGGCCCAGATCGCCGCTCGCTTCAACGCTCGGTACATGTCCTGGGTGAATGCGTTGCGACGCTCGATGCGATCGATACGCAGGTGAAGTGTGCGTCCCCGAACTTCAGAGATGATGAACGCAGAGCCAAACGCTGGCGGAACAATTGACGTGGCCATTAGATGCCGTACACCTTTGCGGCGGTCTCGTAGAGAACCTTGCGGATCACGTCTTCCGGCAAGCCGCCCAGAAGTTCTTGCGCGTACTCGCGTGGCCGAGTGGCAGCGGTTCGCGGCCCCGGATGCATACACGTGGGGTGCGGGTAATCGGTCTCGAACATGATGTTGTCGGGAAGAACGTCGATCGCCGCGAGCGCAGACTTCTGCTCGAACCAGAAGCACCCGTACAACTGGCGACGGAAGTATTCGCTCGGGGTCAGTTCATACTCGGGGTGTTCATCACGAACGCCGCCGTTGTTCCACTGCCAGTCAAAGGTTTCGAGCGCTCCTGGAAGCCAGCCCACCCCAGACTCAACAGAAACAAACTTCAACTCGGGGAATCGGTGACACATGCCGCCAAAGATGAGGTCAGCCATGCACCGCATGTTGTCCATGAAAATCATCGATGAGACCTTGGCGAAGTTGGTCATCCATCCCATGTTGGCGGTGTCTTCGAACAGGGTTCCCATGGAACCGCCGCCAACGTGGAAACTCACGGGGACGCCTGCGTCTTGCACCGTCTTCCAGATCGGATCCCAGTGCGTGCTCGCCAGCGGCGGTTGCCCATAATCCTGCGGTTGGTTGCAGAAGTTGATGGCTTTATGGCCCATATCGAGACAACGTTCAATCTCGCTGATTGCAAGATCAAGGTCCCAGAATGGAACGGCCGCAATCGGAATGAGTCGAGACGGATCGGCACTGCACCAATCGGTCAAGAAGTCGTTGTAGGCCCGTACACATTGCGCAACGAGTTCGCGATCACCAAGACGAAGGAAGTAGCCGTTACCGAAACCGCCAACGTTTGGGTAAAGGATCTGCGCGTCGACACCTTCTTCATCGAGAAACGCGAGACGAGCTTTCGCTTCGAACATCGAAGGGTGAATGTCGTCGAAGGTTTTCGGCGTACTGATCGGCATGATGCCGTCGAAGCCCGCCATTGAGTAGTAGCCAGGCGCACCAATGCGTTCGCCGCTCACCATCCACTGATCAACACCATCGACACGCTCAATATGCGGAACCTTGTCGTGTAGCGATGCCGGGAACGAACGGGTCCAGGTATCAGGTGGTTCGGTGAGATGCGTGTCGACATCAATCACCTTGTAGGTATCGAACAGATCAGTCATTTGCGGATTCTCCTTCAAATATTCCCAGCATTCTCTACAAACCGTTCACGCCACACAGTTCGCACCTAGCGAACGGAACTTAACGTTCAATACCCATCGGCCAATCGCCGATGAT